>DPHR01000082.1:1307-5439 GCA_003522945.1 Clostridiales bacterium | reverse complement strand
AGCGTGCGCTGCGGCGAGCCGCAGACCCTTCAAACGAAGGCCCGGCGGCAGCGGGTTTTGTTTGAGAGTGGGGAAACCGTTGCAAATGCTGCGCGGATATGATAAAATGTATGCAATTATCCCAACGGTCACAGGGGGACAAATATGGATAACAACGCAAAACGCGGCCGTCATCTGAAAGCCGCTCCCGAAAACGAGCATCCGGAACAGCCGGAAAAGAAGAAAAAGCACGTTGGACGCACGGTCATTATCGTGATCGCGGCGGTGATCCTCGTTGTTCTGCTCGCGGTATTTCTGATCTTCCGCGATCTTTACAGCCAGATGAACACCAAGCCGCGCACCACGCCGGAGCCGACGGCTGCACCCGCGGCGGTGATCGAAGCAACGCCCGAGGTGACGGCCACGCCGGAGCCGACGCCCCGCCCGCTCACCGAAGAGGAAAAAGCGGAGCTGGAGGAGATGGAGCTTCGCAGCAGTCTGGCGGAATCCGCCGAGGACGTCATGAGCGACTCGAATGTCTATAACATCCTGCTCATCGGCGCGGACGGACGGACGGAAGAGCTTGAGCGAAGCGACGCGATGATCCTGCTCTCCATCAACAAAACGACGAAGACCATGTGGCTGACCTCCCTCATGCGCGACACGCAGGTGGAGATCGCCGACTGGGGCATCGGCCATCTGAACTGGGCGACGCGCTTCGGCGGCGTGGATATGCTCATCAACACGATCGAGAGCACGAGAAACTTTGCTGTCAACGTGGATAACTGGGCCATGGTGGACTTTCTGGACTTCGCCAAGATCGCCTCCATGGTAGGCCCCATCACGGTCACCGTTACCAAGGAGGAGGCCGCGGATATCAACCCCCTCATCCGCGAGGCGTGCCAGCTCAACGACGCCTATTACGGCACCGATGTGCCGCGCTGCTATTTCCCGACCGATCAGGACGGCACCTATACCATCAGCGACGGCTTCCAGATCCTCGGCTACTGCCGCGAGCGCCACGTCGGCGGCGACACCGGCCGCAGCCAGAAGCAGCGCGACGCTCTCATGCAGATGTGGGGCAACGTGAAGAAGATGAGCCTCGCCGAGCAGTACGCGCTCGCGAAGGATATCATGTCCATCATCAGCACCGACCTTACCATGGGCCAGTGCGCCTCGTTGCTGCTGCAGGCGCCCGATTTTCTGACCTACGATATCCAGATGCAGCAGTGTCCGACGCCCGGCTCGTTCTGGCGCGGGCTGGATGCGAACGGCCTTTCCATTTATAACGCGGACTTTGTGATAAACCGTAATTTCCTGCGCGCGACGATCTATGGCGAGCCAATGTCCGCCGCGGACCTCACAAGCTACTGGTCAGGCAATGCGGTACAGGTCTACTATCCGCCGGAGAGCGACACCGGCGACGAGAACGGCTGAGCTCAGCCGGAATAATGAGCCGGACGGCAGAAGGAAATTCCTACGCCGTCCGGTTTTTTTCGGGAACAAAGGGAAATCTAATTTCGTCATAGAATCATCCATCTGGAATCATCCACCTGAAATTACTTGAAATTTAAAGGAGAAAAATCCATGAAAAGAATCGTATCCATCCTTCTCTGCGCAGTGCTGCTCCTCTCTTTGGCGGCCTGCGGAGCGTCTGCTCCGGCGGACGCGGATGACAACGCCCCGGCGAGCGCGCTCGAACTGCTGGAAACCGTCTGGAACAGCTATAGCGACGATGAAAAATTCCCCGCCGCCGGCGGCGACTACTCCGAAGAAAACATGCGCGACGGCGCGCCCGGCAACTTCAGCATGGACGATGCCGATCTTCTGGATTCCTCGCTGGGCTTTCCCGCGGCGGAAGCCGGAAAGATCGACGGCGCGGCCTCTCTTGTGCACATGATGAATCTCAACACGTTCACCTGCGGCGCGTTCCATGTAAAGGACAGCGGCGATGTGGCCGCGCTGTGCGCCTCGCTTCGTGAAAACATTCTCGACCGGCACTGGATGTGCGGTTTTCCCGATAAGCTCGTGATCGTCACGGTGGGGGACTATGTCGTATCCGTGTACGGCTACACCGATCTTGTGGACACGTTCACCGCCAAGCTCGCCGCGGCGTACCCGAGCGCCAAAACCGTGAGCGACGACCCGATCGTGTAAGCGCCGATGCTCTTTTCCGGTATCCCGTTCCTCTTTTACTTTCTCCCGTGCGTGCTGCTCGTCTACTTCATCGTGCCGCAAAAAGGGAGAAACGCCGTTCTGCTCGCCGCCAGCCTCTTTTTTTACGGCTGGGGCGAGCCGAAATTCCTGCTCTTCATGGTGTTTTCCATCGTGCAGGGGTATGTCTTTGCGTGCCTGATCGGGCGGGGGAGAAGGAAAAAGCTCTTTCTCACGCTCTCGCTCGTGCTGAGCTTTGCCCTGCTCGGCTACTGCAAGTACGCGGATTTCTTTATCGAAAACTTCAACGCCGTGACGGGGCTATCGCTCCCGCTTTTGAAGATCGCCCTGCCGATCGGCATCAGCTTCTATACGTTTCAGATCGCCAGCTATGAGATCGACGTATACCGCGGCGATGTGGCGGCGCAGCATAATTTTATCGATTTTGCCGCCTATGTTGCCATGTTCCCGCAGCTCATCGCGGGCCCGATCGTGCGCTACCGCGATATCGCGCCCCAGCTGAAGGAGCGGACACACTCGCTCGAAGCCGCGGCCTCGGGCGCTTCGCGCTTCGCGGTCGGTCTCGGGAAGAAGGTGCTCGTTGCGAACGTCCTTGCGCAGCTCGTCTCCGCGTATAAGGCTTCTGCCGAGCAGACGGCGCTCTATGCCTGGCTGTACGCGATCGCCTTCACGCTCCAGATCTATTTCGATTTCTCCGGCTACAGCGATATGGCCATCGGGCTGGGCCGCATCTTCGGCTTCACGTTCCCGGAAAACTTTCGCTATCCGTATATCGCAAAGAGCATCACGGAGTTCTGGCGGCGCTGGCACATGTCGCTCGGCACATGGTTCCGGGACTATCTCTATATCCCGCTCGGCGGCAGCCGCTGCTCCCGCATCCGGCACATTTTCAACATCCTCGTCGTCTGGATGGCCACCGGCTTCTGGCACGGCGCGGCGTGGAATTTTGTTTTCTGGGGACTTTTCTATGCGGTGCTGCTCATTGCGGAGAAGTTCTTCCTCCTTCCGGCGCTGAAAAAGGGGAGAGTTCTTCCGCACGTCTATGTGCTTCTCGCCGTAACGCTCGGCTTTGTGCTCTTTGACGCGCCGTCTCTGAAGGATGCGCTGCATCAGCTTGGCACGCTCTTCGGCGCGGGACCGGCTTCGGGGCTGGGGACAGAGGCTCTCTATATGCTCCGGAGCTACGGCGTCGTGCTCGCGCTCGCCGTGCTCGGCGCAACGCCGCTCCCGGCGATGCTTTGGAAAAAGGCGCAGGAGGCAAAGTCTCTCGCGCCGGTGCTCACGGTAGCAGAGCCGCTCTGCACGCTCGCGCTGCTCGCGCTCTGCACCGCGTTTCTGGTGGACGGGTCGTTTAACCCGTTCCTCTATTTCCGGTTTTGAGGAGGTGCGGCATGAAGAAGATCCGAAATATTCTCACGCTTGCGTTCTCGGGACTCTTTCTTGCGGGCTTTCTGCTCGCGGCGATCCTGACGCCGGACAGGACCGACTCGCTCTCCGAGCGGCGAAAGCTCGCCCAGCGCCCGGCGCTGCGCGCCTCGGCGGTGGCGGACGGGACGTATATGACCGCCTTTGAAAAGTATACGCTCGACCAGTTCCCGCTGCGGGACAGCTTCCGCGCGCTCAAGGCATTTTTCTCCGGGGATATCCTGCGGCAGCTCGATAATAACGGCGTATATGCAGCCGGCGGGCATCTCGCAAAGCTCGACTATCCGGTGAATACCGATCTCGTCCGGCACGCGGCGGAGCGGTTTTCCGCCGTATATGAAACGTATTTTGCCGGTGTGGGCGCGAACGTTTACTATAGCGTTGTGCCGGATAAGAACTATTTCCTTGCGGAGCAAAACGGCTATCCCGCCATGGACTATGAGCTTCTCACCGATACGATGCGCGCCGGGATGACGTTTGCGGAGTATATCGATCTTTTCGATACCCTCTCGCTCGATATGTACTACCGCACCGATACCCATTGGCGGCAGGA
>DPHR01000082.1:777-1153 GCA_003522945.1 Clostridiales bacterium | reverse complement strand
CACCGATACCCATTGGCGGCAGGAAACGCTGGGAGAAACGGCGGCGGCGATCGCCGCGGCGATGGGCGCTTCGCTTCCGGCGGAATATGAGACCGTGGATGTGTCCTCGGCGTTTCGCGGCGTGTACGCCGGGCAGTACGCCCTTCCCGTAGAACCGGACGCGCTGCGCTATCTCACGAACGGCACGATAGCGTCGCTTCGCGTGTACAACTACGAAACGGGCGCGGAGATCCCTGTCTACGATCTTACCCTCGCCGCGGGGCGCGACGGATACGAAATGTTCCTCGGCGGGACGAAAGCACTGCTCACGATCGAAAACCCCAACGCTGAAACGGACCGGGAGCTGGTGATCTTCCGCGATTCGTTCGGCAGCAGC
>DPHR01000082.1:0-629 GCA_003522945.1 Clostridiales bacterium | reverse complement strand
TTCCGCGATTCGTTCGGCAGCAGCATTGCCCCGTTGCTCGCGCAGGGCTATGCCAAAGTCACGGTCGTGGACATCCGGTATATGGCGCCCGCCCTGGCCGGGCGGTTCGTGGATCTCTCGCAGGCGGACGACGTGCTCTTCCTTTACAGCACCGGCGTTCTCAACCACAGCGAAACGATCCAGTAATAGAACATGAAGAAAGAGAGCATTGCAGTTCAAAACCTGCAATGCTCTCTTTTGGCTTATTTCTTACTTACTGTTGTTTTTTGCGGCGGAACAGAAGGAACAGGATCAGCAAAATGACGGCGGCGGAAATGCCGATGACCGCCGGGGCTGCGGAAGAGGTCCTGCCGCTCGCGGGAGAGGAGGGCGCGCTGTCGGCGCTTTCGGTTTTGCCGGCTTCGCTTTCAGAAACGTCGGTGCCGGGCACGTCAGAAGCGGGGGCGTCTGCCGGGATATCCGCCGGGGCGGAGACGTCCGGCGAGACCGTGATGCCGGAGGCGGGCGAAGCGCTTGCCGAGGCAGAGGGTTTGGGCGTGGCTGTCGCTTTCGGCGCTGGTGTCGGCGTGGCGGTGGGTTTCGCCGTCGGCGTCGGGGTAGGTGTCGGCGTTGGGGTAGGTGTCGGCGTA
>DPHR01000185.1:3226-8215 GCA_003522945.1 Clostridiales bacterium | reverse complement strand
CATCCAGACTTGCAAGCAGTGACGGATCGATACGCTCCTCCGGCGCGAGCGCGCGCAGCGCCGCGGCGCACTCCGCGTGCGTCATCGCGCTCTCCGGGCGGAGCAGACCGTATTCGTCGGGGAAGAGAAACGCCGCGCCGGCGTTGAGCACCGGCCGCGCCAGAGCGTAATATACCGTGTCCGTTTCGACCGGCGCTGCCGGATCGGCGCGCCTGCCGGTCTCATCCGTCCATGCGACGAGATACAGACCCTCGGGCAGCGCGGCGTCCGCAGCGGGCGAGCCGTCGAACGGGATGCTCTCGGTTTTTAAAACATCGTCGCCGAGACGGTATTCCACCATGAAAACCGGCGTTTCCGTCGGCGCGGGCGTAGTCTCCGCCGCGGCGGGGGCGTTCGAGGTGAGCGGGGCAGCCTCCGCCCGGTAGCCGCAGCCGTGGAGAAAAACGGCGGCGAGCAGCACAGCGGCGAGCGGCGCGAAACGGAATGTTTTCAGCTTCATGAAGACGGGTCCTCCCGGAATTGCTTTTTTACAGAACATGCGATACAATTATAATATTCCCGCCGCGGCGTGTCAAATACGCTCGCATCGCGGCGGCAACAGCGAGGAATGTATGAGAAAAAAAGCGAATAAAGAGAGATTGCCCCTGCTTTTCGCCGCGCTGCTCGGCGCGCTCCTATTGTCAAACTGCGGCTATCGCCCGGAGGGGGGCGAAGCTGTGCAGCCGCTTTCGGACGTGCCCGCCGCCGCGGCAGCGCTGCCGGAGGAGACCGCCGCGCCGCAGGGAAAGACCTATACCGTGACGTACCGTGTGAACGGCGCGGAAACGACTGAGCTTGTGGCCGAGGGCGGTAGCGTGCAGAATGCGCCGGAGTTTATGGCAAGCGAGAACTGCGCCATCGTCGCCTGGAAAAACGCCAACGGCACAAAGGTGGACATCCGCACCGCGCCGGTATATGCCGACGCGGTGTATGAAGCCGTCCCCGGCCCGGCGCTCCGGCGCGAGGGAGCGTATATCGCGGCGGGCAACGACGGGCTTTTCCACCCGCTCGATAAATTCACACGCAGCGACGCCGCCCGCGCCGTGTATGCGCTGCTCGATACGAAGCCGACCGGCGAGACGTTTTTGAAGGACGTCACGACCCACGCCAAGTGCTACACCGCCGCAACGACGCTTGTGACGGCGGGATATATGACACTCAACGAGGGCCGGTTTTACCCGGACGTTGCCATCACCCGCGCCGATCTCGCGGCGCTGCTCGAAAAGGTGTTCTCTCCCGCGGCAGTGGAGCGCGCTCTTGCCGGTATGACGGACGAAACGCCCTTCACCCGCGCCGAGGCTGCCGCGGCGATCAACGCGCTGCTCGAGCTGGACACGGCGGGGCTGGCAAACGCCCCGTACTTCCCGGATGTGGCCCCGAGCATGGAAAACTATGCCGCCGTGGAGCTTGCCGGGCAGAGCGGGACGATCTCCTGGCTCACCGGCGACAGAGCGGAGCCGGGCTTCCTCAATCTGGACGGATATCTCTACTGCGTCGGCGACGACGGGTATTTCCTGCGCGACACGATGGTCGGCACGCTGTACTTTGACATCTCCGGCCGGTATACGAGCGGGGACGACGCGCTCGATACGTTCGTTGCCGATATTGTCGACGCAAACACGAATGCCTCCATGACCCGCGAGGAAATGCTGCGCGCGGTGTACGAGTATGTGCGCGATCACTATCTCTATCTCAAACGCAGTCTCTACGAGGTCGGCGAGACCGGCTGGGAGATCCCCGAGGCGCTGCTCATGTTCCAGAGCGGCAAGGGCAACTGCTACAACTTCACCGCCGCGTTCTGGTCGCTCGCGCGCGGCATCGGATTTGACGCGGTGTGCTACAGCGGTCTCGTCGGCGTCGGGCGCGACCCGCACAGCTGGGTGGAGATCACGTTCGACGGCGTCCCGTATGTGTTCGATGTGGAGACCGAAATGTCCTACCGTCTTGTGAACGACTACATAACAAGCATGTACTGGAAGACTTACGAGGAGGTCGCGGCGTGGAGCTACGTCCGCACCCCGGAGGAAGCTGCCGCCGCCGCGCCGGAAACCGCGGGCTGACGGGACTTGCCGCCGCATCCAGGGAAAAAATATACCGGCCGTCTGCCGGAATGAACGAAGCCCTAACGGAAAAAATTCCGTTAGGGCTTTAATTATTATACGGATGTAGAAAATAAGCATTCTGCACAAATTATAATATAAAAATTGAAAGCATTTTTCTTGACCAAACAAAACCGATATGATAAATTTAATCCATGTAGGGAGAGGAATCACAGACAACGCGCCCCCTAAAACAAATTAAAGAGGTGTATTGCGTGAAAGACCTTAAGCATCTGATCTATTTTGAGAATCTGCTTCAGGATGCACACAACGAGCTTGTCGCACAGGCGGTACAAGAGGGAGACTATGCGCTGGGCTACAGCTGCTACTACATCCCGGAAGTTCTGCTCAACCTTCCCGGCTGCTTTTCTTCCCGGCTCCGCGCGCCGCGCTGCACATCCACGGATGTCGCCAGCTATTACATGACCAACCGCACCTGCCTCTATGCCCGCTCCCTTCTCGAGCGCGCCATCGAAGGCGGGTACAACTATCTCAACGCCCTTCTCGGCGCGGAATGCTGCGCGACCATGGAGCGCATGGAGGAGCATTTCTTCCTCATCAACCCAGTGAAGAATGAGAAGTTCTTCGTCACGCAGATCGACCCGCCCATGAAGGGCGACGAGACCAATCTCGATTACTACAAGGCGCAGCTCAAGCTCAAGGTTGTGGACAAGCTGCACGAGGAATACGGCATCGACACCTCCGAGGAGTCCATGCGCCGCGCCATCGATGACCATAACGAGATCAGCCGCATCATCACCGAGATCGGCAATTTCCGCAAGGCGGATAACCCCAACATCACCGGCTACGAGTTCCACGTCATCCAGCTCGTCAGCCAGGTATGCCCGCACCGGCTCATCCTGCCGTATCTGGCCGAGACGCTCGAAGAGCTGAAGACGCGCGAGCCGGAGCCGAAATTCCCGTTCCGCGCGAGAGTTGTCCTCGTCGGCTCGGAGATCGACGATCCGGAATTCACAAAGCTTATCGAGACCTGCGGCGCCATGGTCGTGGCCGACCGTTACTGCTTCGGCTCCTTCCCCGGCCGCGAACAGATCGAGATCCGCGAGGGCGAGACGGCCTTTGACGCGATCTGCCGTCACTATCTGCACTGGAACCAGTGCGCGCGCTTCATGGACGGCATGAAGATCGACCAGCGCCACAGCGAGGTCAAAAAGCTCGCGGATGAATTCAAGGCGGACGGCGTGATCTATGAGAACATGAAGTTCTGCGAGTTCTGGAGCTACGAAAAAATCCTCGCCCACCATATTTTCACGAACGAGCTGGGCATCCCCACCTGCACCATCGAGAAGGAATACGCTCTCGGCGCGGTGGGCCAGCTGCGCACCCGCTTCCAGGCATTCATCGAATCTCTGGAGATCAAACAGATACAGGGAGGCAAGTGAGATATGAAAGCAATGGATAAGCTGATCGCGAAGATCGACAAAAAGCTCGAGCGCTTTGACCCCATCTGGCAGGCCGAACACGGCACCGGCGGCCAGAGAACGCGCTATTACGATAAGACCGGCGTTGCGAAGTGGCGCGAATGGCGCGGCGTGAAGGACACGCTCTATGACTATACGCAGTGGCTCAATAACCTCTCGAGCATGGTGCAGATGGTGGCGTCCGCTCCCGTCTCCTGTCTCAAGGGCTTCTGGGAATACCGCTGGATGGGCTCGTATCTCGGCACGTTCATGTTCATCGACCGCCTGTTTGAGGGCTACCGCGGCTATGAGCTGCGCACCGCGCACACGAACATGCACGCCATCGTGCAGAGCCTTACCAAGCGCATCGCGCTCGTCCTCTCCAACGACAAGCGCCTCGGCGGCGGCCCGCGCAGCGACGATTTCCTCCCCTTTGACGAGGTGCTGCCCCCGCTGTTTCTGACGGGCTTCAAGGAGCTGATCCCGTTCCCGCTGCAGACGCTGCCGGAGTTCATCATCTGCGACGTGGACCAGCACATCGAGCCGTACTATATCGACGTGGCCGAGTCCTTCGGTCTGGCGGCGGACGTGTGCTCGCGCTGCGCCGCGGAGACCGGCGTCGCTATCGACGATGCGTTCCCCATCATCGGCAAGGCGTTCCTCACGACGAACATGCCGTGCAACGCCTCCGAGTGTACCTCCATGATCCAGCGCCGCCGCGTGGCGCTGCCGGACTTCCCCGTAACGCTCGCGATGATCCACAACGAGCCGGGCGCGCACCCCTATTCCACGCAGATGCTCAAGGACGCCATTGCCTTCGTCGAGAAGGAATACGGCATCAAGTATGACTGGGACGAGCTGTTCAAGTACGCCCGGCTTATGAACGAGCAGAACACCATTGAGCTCGAAAAATGGGACTACTTCAAGACCCCGTATTCCGCGCTCGTCGGCATTGCCGAAACGCTCTACCGGCTGTATTCGTGGGCGTCCGTCAACGGCACCGACCCGTATTTCAACAAGGTCGATCGCCGCGTTATCGAGATTATGCGCCGGGCATACGAGGAAAAGTACCAGCCTTTCGGCGGAAAGACGCGCCACCGCGCCTTCCTTTGGGGGCCCTCTGCGGTATACTATACCGACTTCCCGACCTGGACGCAGAACTGCTGGGGCATCAACATTGTGCTGAACATGGACTCCACCATGGGCCACAACATGATCGACACCGAAGACCCCGACCAGGCGATCCAGGATCTGGCGCTCTTCTCCGAGAAGGCCACCATGCGCCATCACGCCGTCGGCGGCTGGGAGAATGTCAACGCCATCTGGGAGTGGGCGAAGAACTTTGACTGCGACATGGTCCTTTTCAACGACAACATCGCCTGCAAGGGCATGCTGGGCGTCCACGCTCTCATGGAGGAGCAGGCGCGCGA
>DPHR01000185.1:2893-3041 GCA_003522945.1 Clostridiales bacterium | reverse complement strand
TCTCATGGAGGAGCAGGCGCGCGAGCTGGGCTTCCACTTCATCTTCGTCGAGCACGATCTGGAGGACTGCCGCACCGTATCCCGGCAGGACATGAGAAACTGCGTCAACAAGTATATGTCCGTCGTTCTCAACGAGAAGCCGCTTGAC
>DPHR01000185.1:2030-2670 GCA_003522945.1 Clostridiales bacterium | reverse complement strand
CATGGCATACTAAGAAAGGCGGAACAGGTTATGAAGAAATTTCTCAAGATCCTCTTCAAGATCCTCGGCAAGCTGATCCTTGCCGCTGTGATCTTCTTCGCCGCAACATTCACGCTCTATATGGTCAACGGCGAGAACAAGCTCATTTATTATGTTGTGCGTCCCCTGCTGAACAAGCATTACGATTCGCAGGTGCGCGACCGGCGCATCGTCTGACGCATTCAAACGAACCCATTTTTGTTGCCCCAGGCAGATTTTTCTTCTGCCTGGGGTATTTTCATAGGACGAACCTTCCGCACATATAGATGAAATGCCGGAAGGGGAGTGGTGCATGATGCAAACGAACAGAGACGAGCGGGCGTGTGAGCTGGCGAGGTGGATCGTTGAGAACAATGCCACCGTCCGCGCGGCGGCCAAGCGTTTCGGCATCTCCAAAAGCACAGTGCACAAGGATCTGTCCGAACGTCTTCGGCAGATCGACCGGCTGCTGTATGAAAAGGTGCGGCTCGTTCTCGAGCAGAACAAGGCGGAACGGCACCTGCGCGGCGGCGACGCCACCCGAAGAAAATACCTGCACGCCGGGACGCACGTCCCCGAAGAGAGAAAAATACACGGCTGAAAAGTATACAAAGCGGACGGG
>DPHR01000185.1:1337-1825 GCA_003522945.1 Clostridiales bacterium | reverse complement strand
CGGCTGCCGGGACCCCGGCAGCCCGAAAATCACTTTTTTCCGCCCAGAACGAACACCATGCTCATCGGAACATACAGCACCAGCGCGGCCACCGAAACGACAATACCCATTTTTCTTTCCTCCTTGACAAATTCACATCTTCTTTATGGGACAAGCATACCGCATTGTGTGACCCATAAAACGGACTCCCGAGATGTGTTCATAAATCAACACGGTGTCATCAAAAGAAAAAAATCGAAAAAAACGGCGAGGAATATCTTGCTTTTTGTGTCGGTTTTCCGTATAATGTGTTTGAAACTATATATAAGGGAGGGCTGACCCTTGATCGTAAATCAGCAGACCGCCGCGCAGAAAAAGGTGGACGAGCTGTATGCCACGCTCGGACGCCGCCGCGGAGCGTCGCCGTTCGGGAGCTGTCCGGTCAATCTGACTGCCTCGTTTGTGCAGCTGTGTCTTGCGCAGAGCTGCGGAAAATGCGTTCCCTGCCG
>DPHR01000185.1:824-1173 GCA_003522945.1 Clostridiales bacterium | reverse complement strand
CTGCGGAAAATGCGTTCCCTGCCGCGTGGGGCTGGACCGGCTGCACGCGCTTTTGGAGAAGATCCTCGATGGCCGCGGAACGACGGACGATCTCCGCGCCGTGCGCCGCAGCGCCGCCGCCATTTACGACAGCGCCGACTGCGCCATCGGGTTTGAGGCCGCGCGCCTCGTGCTCGACGGGCTGGAGGCCTTCCGGGACGATTATATGTCCCACATCGAAAACGGGGTCTGCACCGCGGCGTTCGACGCCGTGCCGTGCGTGGCCGGCTGCCCGGCGAATGTGGACGTGCCGGGCTACATCGCTCTCATCCGCGAGGAGCGCTATGCCGACGCTGTGCGGCTCATCCGC
>DPHR01000185.1:0-627 GCA_003522945.1 Clostridiales bacterium | reverse complement strand
GCCGACGCTGTGCGGCTCATCCGCAAGGACAACCCATTCCCCGGTGTCTGCGGTCTCATCTGCGAGCATCCGTGCGAAAAGCACTGCCGCCGTCAGATCGTGGACGATTCCATCAACATCCGCGGGCTGAAGCGCTACGCGGTTGAGCGCGCGGGCATCGTCCCCACGCCGCCGTGCGCGCCGTTCAACGGCAAAACGGTCGCCGTCATCGGCGGCGGACCGGCGGGCCTTACGGCGGCGTACTATCTCCAGCTCAAGGGCTATCACGTCACGGTGTTTGAAAAGCACAAGCGGCTCGGCGGCATGCTGCGTTACGGCATCCCGAGCTACCGTCTGCCGGACGACGATCTGGACCGCGATATCAACGCCATCCTCTCCACCGGCATTCAGGTCAAGCTCGATGTGGACATCGGCCGGGAGATCACCTTCGATCAGATCCGCAGCGAGTATGACAGCGTATACATTGCCATCGGCGCGCAGATCGTCAACCGCATGAACATCCCCGGACAGGACAGCGAGGGCGTGCTCTCCGCGGTCGAGCTGCTCGGCGCGGTCGGCGCGGGCGAAGCGCCCGACTTCACGGGCAAGCACGTCGTCGTGGTGGGCGGCGGCAACGTCGCCATGGAC
>DPHR01000111.1:7631-7874 GCA_003522945.1 Clostridiales bacterium | reverse complement strand
CCTTCTCGTAACCGACGCGCCGCTGCCCCGCATCGTGCTGCGGCTCGGCGAGGAGTTTTCCCGCATCGAGCCGGTCGGCGATACGGCTCTCCGCGCCGAGAGCGGCGTGACGCTCTCGCGTCTCACCTCGTTTGCCGCGGCGCGCTCGCTCGCCGGGCTGGAATTTGCTCACGGCATCCCCGGCACACTCGGCGGCGCGGTATCCATGAACGCCGGCGCCTACGGCGGGGAGATGAAGGACGT
>DPHR01000111.1:6591-7418 GCA_003522945.1 Clostridiales bacterium | reverse complement strand
CTACGGCGGGGAGATGAAGGACGTCGTCACCTCCGTAACGTATCTCGACGAAGACCTTTCCGTCCGCGAGACGGACGACGCCGGTTTTTCTTACCGGCACAGCCGCTTTTCCGATACCGGCTGCATCGTTCTCGGCGCAGAAGTTTCGCTGCACGAGGACGATCCCGACGCCGTCCGTGAGCGGATGCGCTCGCTCGCCGAGCGGCGCAGAAGCTCGCAGCCGCTCGACATGCCGTCCGCCGGCAGCACGTTCAAGCGTCCCGCGGGCGGATACGCCGCCGCGCTCATTGATGAGGCCGGTCTCAAGGGCTATGCCGTCGGCGGCGCGCAGGTGAGTGAAAAGCACGCGGGCTTCGTCGTCAACCGCGGCGGAGCGAGCTTTGACGATGTGCTCCGGCTCATTGAACACATCCAAAACGAGGTATACCGCGTCTCCGGCATTGAGCTGGAGCCGGAGGTCAAGATCATCCGCGAATAAAAAGATCGCGGGGAAAGATATATTATACTATGGAATTTCTGATCGTCACCGGTCTTTCGGGCGCGGGCAAAACGCAGGCCGCGCACTTTCTGGAGGATCTGGGGTATTACTGCGTAGACAACATGCCCTCGGCGCTTTTGCAGCCGTTCGCGGAATTCTGCATCGCCTCGCAGGGGCGCTTTACCAAAGTCGCCCTCGTCACGGACGTGCGCGCGCACGAGAGCTTTGAACAGCTCTTCCGCGCGCTCGATTCGCTGCGCGCGCTCGACTGCACGTTCCGCATCCTGTTTCTCGAAGCGCCGGAGAGCACGCTCGTCCGCCGCTACAAGGAAACGCGCCGCCGCCACCC
>DPHR01000111.1:5905-6382 GCA_003522945.1 Clostridiales bacterium | reverse complement strand
CAAGGAAACGCGCCGCCGCCACCCGCTCGCGGAGCCGGGCAAAACGGTGCAGGCCGCGCTGCGGGAGGAGATCGCGCTCATGCAGCCGGTGCGCGACCGTGCCGACTACATTATAAATACGCAGAATCTCACGCTCGCGCAGCTGCACAAAAAGCTCTGCCGTCTGTTCACCGAGACCGGCGAGGCAAAGCTGCCGATCAACGTGGTCGCCTTCGGCTACAAATACGGCATCCCCATCGACGCCGATCTCGTGCTGGACGTTCGTTTTCTGCCGAACCCTTATTATATAGAAGAGCTGAAGGATCTCTCCGGACTCGATCAGCCGGTGTACGACTTTGTCATGCAGCAGCCGGACACAGCAGAATACATGCGCCTGCTCACGGCGTTTATCGATTTTCAGCTCCCGCGCTTCCGGGAAGAGGGCAAGCCGGCGCTCACCGTGGCCGTCGGCTGCACCGGCGGGCGGCACCGGAGACA
>DPHR01000111.1:0-5688 GCA_003522945.1 Clostridiales bacterium | reverse complement strand
CCGGCGGGCGGCACCGGAGCATTTCCGTGGCGCGCGCGCTCACGGATCATCTGCTCGAGTGCGGGCAGAACGCGCGGCTCGTCTGCCGCGATCTTGCGAGGGTAAACGAACAATGAAAAAACGCATTTCCCGCCGTCCGGATATGAAAATCGCCGCCATCGGCGGCGGCACCGGACTTTCCACCATGCTGCGCGGTCTGAAGCGCATTTCACCGTCCATCACCGCCATCGTCACCGTGATGGACAACGGCGGCGGCAGCGGCGTGCTCCGGCAGGAGCTCGGTATGCTCCCGCCCGGCGACATCCGCAACTGTCTGCAGGCGCTTGCGAACACCGAGCCGACGATGGAGGCCCTGCTCGCCTATCGGTTTCAGGACGGCGCGCTGCGCGGCCAGAGCTTCGGCAATCTCTTTCTCGCCGCGCTCAACGGTATGTGCGACACGTTCGACGAGGCCGTCGCGCGCATGAGCGAGGTGCTCGCCATCACCGGGCGCGTGCTGCCGGTCACGAACGAGAACGTGCAGCTCCTCGCCGATTTTGACGACGGCGTGACCGTCACGGGCGAATCGCAGATCGCCGAATACAAAAAAGACCTCACGCGGCGCATCGTGCGGGCATATCTCTCGCCGGAGCATCCGGCGGCGCTGCCCGCCTGTCTTGACGCCATCCGGGAGGCCGATCTCATCGTGCTCGGCCCCGGCAGTCTTTATACGAGCGTCATTCCGAACCTTCTCGTCTCCGGCATCCGCGAGGCGATCCACGAGTCGGACGCCGTAAAGGTCTATGTTATGAATCTTATGACGCAAAGCGGCGAGACCGCGGGGTATACCGCCGTCGATCATGTCCGCGCGCTCTTCGACCACGGCGGCGAGGGACTGTTCGACTATACCCTTGTAAACGATCTTCCCATCCCGCCCGAAGCGCAGGAGGAATATCTCCGCGAAGGGGCCGTTCCCATCACGGCGGACGAGGAAGCGCTCACCGCGCTCGGCGTCACGGTCCGGTATGCGCCCGTGGCGCTCTGGCAAAAGGCGCTCGTTCGCCACGATCCCGCCGCGCTCGCCGCGGCGCTGCGCGATCTTTATCGTGAAGCCTCCCCCACCCGCATTTACGGATAAACACACAAAGGGGTTTTTCCCATGTCCTTTTCGTCTGAAGCCAAAAACGAGCTGTGCCATGTTCCGCTCAACCGCACCTGCTGCGCGAGGGCCGAGGCCTACGGCGTGCTTTTATACTGCCACACGTTCGACCGGCGGGAGATCCGCATCATCACGGCGAACGATGCCTTTGCCCAGCGTCTGCCGAAGCTCTTCCGGCGCGCATTCTCGCTCTCGTTCGACCATGTGCCGCCGGAGGGCGCGGCAGGCAAGCGCACGTTCCTCATCACAGCGCCGGAAAAGATCCTCGCGATCCTGGAGGTTTTCGGGCAGGAGAGCGCCGTTTCCCATCACATCAACTACGGCATGCTCGAAACCGACTGCTGCCGGCAGAGCTTCTTCCGCGGGGCGTTTCTCGCCGGCGGCAGCGTGACCGATCCGGACAAGCGCTACCATCTCGAGCTGCTCACGAGCCACCCGAGCGTGAGCCGCGAAGCGTTCAATCTCATGCTGGAAATGGGCTTTGCGCCCAAGGACGCCGTGCGCGGCGGCGGATATATCACGTATTTCAAGCAGTCCGAAGCTATCGAGGACGTGCTCACAACGATCGGCGCGCCGCTCGCCGCGATGGGCATCATGCAGGCGAAGATGCAGAAGGACATGCGCAACGCCGTCAACCGCCGCGTCAACTGCGACAGCGCGAACGCCGACAAGATCGTCCTCGCCGCGCAGGAGCAGCTCGACGCCATCCGCGAGCTGGACCGGAAATACGGGCTCGACACGCTCCCGGACATTCTGCAGGAAACGGCCATGCTGCGCATCGCCAACCCCGAGTCGAGCCTTGCCGATCTTGCGCGGCTCGCCAGCCCCCCGGTGTCCAAAAGCTGCATGAGCCACCGGTTAAAGAAGCTATTAGAGTACAAAGGAGACTGATATGGGCTTTGTCCATCTGCACGTGCATACGGAATACTCCCTGCTGGACGGCGCCTGCCGCGTCAAGGAGCTCGCGCGCCGCGCCAAGGAGCTGGGACAGACGGCGCTCGCCGTCACCGACCACGGCGTAATGTACGGCGCGGTCTCTTTTTACCGCGCGTGTCTTGCCGAGGGCATCCGCCCGATCATCGGCTGCGAGGTATACGTTGCGCCGCGCTCCCGCTTTGACCGTGAGCACGGCATCGATAACGAGTATTCCCATCTCATCCTTCTGTGCAAAAACGACGTCGGCTACCGGAATCTCTGCTATCTTGTCTCCTGCGGCTTTACGGACGGGTTTTACATCAAGCCGCGCATCGACTGGGCGCTGCTGCACGAGCACGCCGAGGGGCTGATCTGTCTTTCCGGCTGTCTCGCGGGATATCTCTCCCGGCACATCGTCGCGGACGATTACGAGGGCGCAAAGAAAAAGGCGCTTGAGCTGCGTGAGCTGTTCGGCGAGGACTTTTTCCTGGAAATTCAGGATCACGGCATCCCGGACGAGCGCAAGGCCGCGCTCGGGCTGCGCCGTCTCTCGCGTGAAACGGGCATCCCGCTCGTCGTGACGAACGACGCGCATTATATTAATAAGGAAGACGCCCGAAATCAGGACGTCCTTCTCTGCATCCAGACCGGCAAGACCGTGGACGATCCCGACCGGATGAAGTTTTCCTCCCCCGAGCTTTATCTCAAAAGCGAGGAGGAGATGCGCGCGCTCTTCCCCGAAGAGCCGCAGGCCGCGGACATCACCGAGGAGATCGCCGCGCGCTGCCATTACGATTTTGAGTTCGGCCACTACCACCTGCCGGAATATAAGCTCCCGGAGGGGGAAACGGACAGCTTTGCCTATCTCACGCGCCTCTGCCGCGAAGGGTGCGTCCGGCGCTACGGCGAGACCGGCACGAGCGAGATGGACGCGCAGCTCCAGTATGAGCTTGACATGATCCACCGCATGGGGTTTGTGGACTACTTTCTCATCGTCTGGGACTTTGTTCACTACGCGAAAAGCCACGGCATCCCCGTCGGCCCCGGGCGCGGCAGCGCCGCGGGCAGCATGGTCTCCTATACGCTCGGCATCACGGACGTGGACCCGATCCGGTATTCGCTCTTTTTCGAGCGGTTCTTAAACCCCGAGCGCGTGAGCATGCCCGATATCGACATGGACTTCTGCGTGCGCCGCCGCGGCGAGGTCATCGACTACGTTACGCGCAAATACGGCGCGGACCACGTCGCGCAGATCGTCACCTTCGGCACGATGGCCGCGCGCATGGCCATCCGCGACGTCGGCCGCGCGCTGAATCTCAGCTACGCGGAAACGGACGCCGTTGCCAAGCAGGTGCCGAGCGGCCCGGGCGCGCTCAACATGACGCTCGACGAAGCGCTCAAGCTCTCCAAGCCTCTGAAGGACATGTACGAGAGCGACGAGAAGGTCAAAAATCTCATCGACACCGCCCGCGCGCTCGAGGGCATGCCGCGCCACGCCTCGACCCACGCCGCCGGCGTTGTCATCACGCACCGGCCGGTGTACGAATATGTCCCGCTCGCCACGAACGACGGCAACCCCGTCACGCAGTATACGATGACGACGCTCGAGGAGCTGGGGCTGCTGAAAATGGACTTTCTCGGCCTTCGCAATCTCACGGTGCTCGAAGACGCGGCCAAGCTCGTCCGGCGCAGGGAACCGGATTTCTCCATCGACACCATCCCGATGGACGATCCGGCCGTGTTCGACATGCTCGCCGCGGGCAAGACCTCCGGCGTATTCCAGCTTGAATCGGCGGGCATCACGGGCGTATGCGCCGCGCTGCGGCCGAAGTCTCTCGAAGACATCACCGCCGTTATCGCGCTCTACCGCCCCGGCCCGATGGACAGCATCCCGAAATTCCTCGAGTGCAGCCAGCACCCGGAAAAGATCCGCTACAAGCACCCGAAGCTCGAGCCGATCCTCGGCGTCACCTACGGCTGCATGGTCTATCAGGAGCAGGTGCAGCAGGTGTTCCGGGAGCTTGCCGGATACTCGCTCGGCCAGGCGGACGTCATCCGCCGCGCAATGAGCAAGAAAAAGCACGCCGTCATCGACGCCGAGCGCATCGCCTTCATCCACGGCGACCCGGCGCGGAACATCCCCGGCTGCGTTGCGAACGGCGTGCCGGAGGACGTCGCGGGCAGCATCTATGACGAGATCGTCGATTTTGCCAACTACGCCTTCAACAAAGCGCATGCCGTTTCGTACGCCTTTGTCACCTACCGCACGGCGTATATGAAATGCCACCACCCGCGCGAATATATGGCGGCGCTGCTCACGAGCGTGCTCGATAACAGCACGAAGGTCGCCGAGTATATCGCCGAATGCCGCGACATGGGCATCAAGCTCCTGCCGCCGGACGTGAACGAGTCGGATGCCGACTTCACCGTTTCGGGCGAGAACATCCGTTTCGGTCTTGTCGCCATCAAGGGCATCGGCTGGGGCTTCATCGAAGAGCTCAAGGCCGAACGCGAGAGCGGCGGGCCGTTCCGCACGCTCGACGAGTTCTGCCGCCGGATGGTGCCGCGCGATCTGAACCGCCGCGCCGTGGAATCGCTCATCAAGGCCGGGGCGTTCGATTCGCTCGGCTTCAAGCGCCGGGCGCTGCTCACGGCCTCGGGGCCGATCATCGACAGCGTCACCGCCGACAGCCGCAAAAACATTGCCGGACAGCTTGACCTTTTCGGCATGGGCGGCGACGACTCCGAAAGCGAGAGCGTTCGTACCATCCCACTGCCGGACGTGCCGGAATTCACCCGGCAGGAGCTTATGACGATGGAGCGCGAAACGACCGGGCTTTATCTCACCGGTCACCCGATGGACGACTACCGCGATCGGGCGCGCGACGTCGGCGCGGTCGCCATCGGTGCGATCCTGAACGACTTTGCCGAGGGGAACCCCCAGCGCTTCCGCGACGGGCAGGAGGTTTTGATCGCGGGCGTCGTGGCGAGCTACAAAACGCGCACGACGCGAAACAACACCCTTATGAGCTATATCCAGCTCGAGGACGACACCGGCTCGATGGAGCTTCTGGCGTTCCAGCGCGCGCTCGATTCCGGCGGGAGCTATGTGCAGGACGCCGCGCCCCTGCTCGTGCGCGGAAAGATCTCCCTGCGCGACGAGAAGGAGCCGCAGCTCATGGCAGACTCCATCCGCCCGCTCTCCGATCTGGACGTGCCGGGCCGCACCGCCGTTTCTCCCGCTCCTCCGGCGGCGAAGCCGGACGGGAAGCCGCGCACGCTCTATGTGCGCATCCCGGGCGCGGACCATCCGCTCTGCCGGCGGGTAAAGCTCCTGCTCACGATGTTCCCCGGGAACGAGAGGATCGTTCTTTATATGGAGGATACGAAAAAGCGCCTCGGCGCGCCGTGCCTCATCCACCCGGCGTTCGTCGCCGAGCTGGAAGAGCAGTGCGGAAAGGAAAACGTCATCGTGAAGTGATTTTCCTATTTTAATAAAGTCTTAAACAAACCTCGCTTTATTTTTAAAGCGGGGTTTGTTACCATATTGTCACTGGCATAACCGAACCGAATCCGGTTTTGGTACGTCTTAGAAATATAGCGTCGATTGGCAAGGGCACACGCGGTTCTGCCGG
>DPHR01000177.1:2795-3573 GCA_003522945.1 Clostridiales bacterium | reverse complement strand
GGCTCGCGCCGCGGCACACGTTCCCCGCCGCGCACGAGGACGCTTTGACAGGCTACCGCTGGCTTTTGGAAAACGCCACCGCCCTTCGCATCGATCCGGCGCGGATCGCCGCCGCGGGAGACAGCGCGGGCGGGAATCTTGCCGCGGCGCTCTGTCTTATGGCGAGGGAGCAGCGCCTCCCGATGCCGTGCGCGCAGATGCTGCTCTATCCGGTGCTGGACGCGCGCATGGAGACGAAGAGTTACCGGCAGTTCACGGACACGCCCATGTGCAGCAGCCGCGATATGGAGAAGTACTTTGCCATGTACGCGCCCGATACGTCCGCCGCGCCGCGCGAATGGCTCTCCCCGGCGGAGAGCGCGTCGCTGCAGGGTCTGCCGGGCGCATATATTGAGACGGCGGAGTTTGACTGTCTGCGCGACGAGGGTGAGCAGTATGCCGCGCATCTCGCGCGCGAGGGCGTGCCGTGCGAGTATCACCCGATAAAAAACGCCATGCACGGCTATGATATCGCGGTAAACAGCGAATTTCTAAGGCCCGTGATGGCGTATCGTATCGAATTTCTGCGCAAGGTTTTTACGGGAAGATAAAGAGGTGCAGCAGCACCGCGTTCACAATGCCGAGCAAAATCCCGGCCAGCACCTGAATGGGCGTATGGCCGACAAATTCCTTGAGCTTAACGTCTGTCAGCTTGCCGGAGGAGAGCTCGTCAAACGCGCGGACGATCTCGTTGATGATGGCGGCCTGCTTGCCGGTCTCGAGCCGGACGCCCATCGCG
>DPHR01000177.1:1143-2632 GCA_003522945.1 Clostridiales bacterium | reverse complement strand
GTCTCGAGCCGGACGCCCATCGCGTCCTTGCAGACGATCACGGCGAGCACCGCGGCGATGGCAAACTCAAAGGAGTCGAGCCCGTAGACGAATGCCGCCGCCACCGCGAACGAGGAAACGGTCGCGGAGTGGCCGCTCGGCATGCCGCCGTCGCCGACGAGCCGGGAGAGATCGAGCCGGTGCGTGACGAGCGCGTGGATGATCGTTTTGAGCACCTGCGCCCACAGCCACGACGAAATGCCGGTCAGCAAAAACTGGTTGGAAATAAGATCACGAAACCACATGGTTTCCTTCGCCTCCTGTGCTTTCTGTATCGGAAGAAGGCGCACGCAGATCGTCGAGCGATTCTTCGCGCGTCTGCACATAATCGCTGTGCGCGAGCCAGAACGCGGCGATCCGCTCCGCTGCGGCGTCCGCTTCTCCGGCGTAGGAACGCGGGGTGACCGCGTCGCTCATGCGTCTGCGCCGTCCGGCTCGACGACGTAGCTCACATACTCGAGCGGCGTGAAGCCGAGACGCTTGTAGAGCGCGACCGCGCCGGTATTTTCCGGCTCGACCTCGAGCCGCAGACGCGCCGAGGGAAACTCCTTGCGGACGGACGAGAAAAACTTCGTGCCGAGACCGTGACCGCGGTATGCCTTGCGGATGTACAGCTCCTCGATCCAGCAGATCGGGCTGCCGGACTCCGGGGAAAAGCTGCGCGAGAGAATGGCGTAGCCCGCGGCTTCGCCGTCCACTTCAAGAATGCGGAGAATGATGTACACGTCCGAGCGCATGGCCTCGCGGAACGTGTTTTCCATGTACTGCGCCGGAATCGGGTGCATCACGGCGGGGGAATGGTAAAATTCCTGCGCCAGCTCCATATAGAGGGCGAAGTCTTTTTCTTCAGCGTTGCGGAACATATCAAAAATATCCTTTCCGGAATGCGATGATTCCTATCGGTAAAGTATACCGCATTTGTCCGGGAAAAAGCAAGGGAACATATCCGCCGCCTCTGTCCGGGACGGTTTTTTTGTTGAAAGCTTCATGCCATGATCTTCTGCATCTCCCGGCGGAGACGGAGAAGGATGCGCTTTTCGAGCCGGGATATGTAGCTTTGCGAAATACCCATGCGGTCGGCGACCTCCTTCTGCGTATACTCCCGCCGCCCGAGCAGCCCGAAGCGCAGGGAGATGATGTCCCGGTCGCGCTCGCTGAGCTTTGCCACGGCCTCGTGCAGTGCGCGGCGGTCAGCGTCGTCCTCCATCGGGCGGGAGACCTCATCCTCGTCGGTGCCGAGCACGTCCGAGAGCAGCAGCTCGTTGCCGTCCCAGTCGGTGTTGAGCGGCTCATCAAAGCTCACCTCCGTGCGCTGCGCGGCGAGCTTGCGCAGATACATCAGGATCTCGTTTTCAATGCACCGCGAGGCGTACGTTGCGAGCTTGATGTTTTTTTCGCGGTCGAACGTGCTCACGGCCTTGATGAGCCCGATCGTGCCGATGGAGATGAG
>DPHR01000177.1:0-985 GCA_003522945.1 Clostridiales bacterium | reverse complement strand
GTGCCGATGGAGATGAGATCCTCGAGCCCCACGCCGGTATTTTCAAACCGCCGCGCAATATAGACAACGAGCCGGAGATTGTGTTCAATGAGCGTACGTTCGGCGCTTTTGTCCCCGGCGCAGAGCGCCGTGAGCGCCGCAGTTTCCTCCTCGCGGGAGAGGGGCGGCGGCAAAACCTCGCTTCCGCCGATATAGTATACCGGCTCGTTCGGCAGCAGGGCGAGCAGAAGCTGTTGCAGCAGATCGGAAAACATGGGCATGACCTCCTTATGATATTCAAACGAGCGCGGAATACTCCCCGCCGCCGAGCGGCGTCGGCGAGAGGGCGACGAGATATTGCTCTGCAATGCCCTCGACCGTGACGGAGTCGGGACGAAAGCACACGAGCAGCCCCCGCTTCGTGCCGACGGCGGAAAAGCCGACGAGCCGCAGCCGCCGCGAGAGCACCGGGTGTGATGACAGGACGCGAAAGCATGCCGCCGGATCGTCCGGCAGCGGCAGAACGAGCGGGGGAGCAAAGAGCGAAGCGAGAGCGCCCGGCTCCGCGAGCAGGATGCGCGAGCCGGAGAGCGGGTCGAAAAGCGCGTTGCCGGTGTCCCGCAGCGCCCGCAGGGAAACGGTTTTGCCGCAAAGCTCGATCTTCGCTTCCACGACGCAGCGCTCGCGGCGCTTTAGAAATCGCCCGAAAAAGAGCCGCACCGCGGCATAGCACAGCCCGAAGGAGAGCGCGAGCGTTTTGAGCGAAGCGCCGGAGAGCATGCCGCGCACCTCCGCGCCGGAGAGCAGCGATATGCCGTACACCGCCCCGGCGAACGCCGAGGAGAGCGCGAGAAAGCAGCCCCAGCCGCGCCAGAGCTCCGGCGGCGCGCCGAACGCGATCCACGCCATGAGCAGCGAAACGAGCGCCTTCACCGCGAGCGAGACGAGAAACGAGAGCGGGGGGATCGCGGCGAACACGGCGTACACCCCGCCGAGCGCCGCGGCC
>DPHR01000167.1:3134-3717 GCA_003522945.1 Clostridiales bacterium | reverse complement strand
GCTCTTCACGTTCAACTCCGCCGGCATGCCGGTGCTGCTGATTTTGGTGATCCAGGGCTGCATCTGGCTCAACTTCTCGTTCCCGACCATCACGGGCAAATATGTATTTTTCCTGGGCTATCTGATCGTGTCCTCCATACAGATGGGCGCGAACATCGACTACGCCATCGTCATCGCGAGCCGCTATCAGGAGCTCAAGGGCAAGATGCACCACCGCGACGCCATCGTGGAAACGCTGAACTTTGCCTTCCCGACGATCATCACCTCTGGCTCGATCCTTTCGATCTGCGGCTTTTTGATCGGCAGCATGACCTCCGAGCCCGTCATTGCGGGCATCGGCGAGAGCCTCGGACGCGGCACAGTCATTTCCATCATCATGGTCATGTTCGCCCTGCCGCAGATCCTGCTCATCGGCAGCGGCATCGTCGATAAAACGTCGTTCTCTGTGCCGTCCATTTCGGAAAAGAAATCCGGACACGGCAAGATCTCCGTCAACGGCATGGTGCGCGGCAACATCAACGGCACAGTGCATGGCATCATGCACGCCACGGTCGAGGGTGACATCGACCTGAATCTGATCTCC
>DPHR01000167.1:0-2915 GCA_003522945.1 Clostridiales bacterium | reverse complement strand
TTTCTATCGCTTCTGCGCGCTTGCGCTCTCGTGCCTGCTGCTCGTGTCGCTGTTTCCCGTCATGCAGGCCTTTGCCGACGGGGACGGCGCCATTCACATCAAAAGCGCAGAAGATCTGCAGGAGCTTGCGCGCTCCTGCACACTCGACTCCTGGTCGCGCGGCAAAACCGTTGTTCTTGACAACGACATCGTGCTCGAAAGCGACGATGCGCTGCCCATTCCGACATTCGGCGGCACATTCCGGGGCAACGGCTACACCATCAGCGGTCTTTCCATCACGCAGAGCGTTTCCCCCGCCGGTCTTTTCGGCGTGCTGCAAAAGGACGCCGTCATCACAGAGCTGAACGTGGAAGGCATGGTCTCTCCCTCGGGCGACAGTGAAAGCGTCGGCGGCATCGTGGGCGAAAACTACGGCGCCATCGAACAGAGTACGTTCAATGGCAGTGTTTCGGGCAAACGCAGCGTCGGCGGCGTGGTCGGCCGCAACCGATCCAGCGGCGTTGTACGCGCGTGTGAAGCCTCCGGTGCGATCTTCGGACAGAATATGACAGGCGGTATCGTGGGTGAAAACCTCGGTTCCATCGTCTCCTGCCGCGGCCGCGCCTATGTAAACATCGAGAGCACCGACCCCTCCATCGACCTGAGCAATATGAACCTTGAATTCTCGCTCGACCTCGCCAAGCTCTCCCGCGCCGACACGCTCAACACCGCCACCGACACCGGCGGCATTGCAGGCTATTCCTCCGGCGCGATCGCGTCGAGCACAAACTACGCCGCTGTCGGTTATCAGCACATCGGCTACAATATCGGCGGCGTGGTCGGCCGCAGCAGCGGACAGGTGCTCGCGTGCAGCAATGAAGGCGCGGTCTGCGGGCGAAAGGACGTCGGCGGCATCGCCGGCCAAATGGAGCCCTATATCCGCATGGAGGTCTCCGACGGTCTGCTGCAGCAGCTCAAAACACAACTCAATGAGCTCAGCAGTCTTGTCAACACGGCAACCAACCATGCCGAAGGCGGCTCGAATGAGATCGCCTCGCGCCTGAACAGCATGTCCGGCTATGTGGACAACGCGGCCAATGAGCTGAACAACGTCCGGCTGAACGCCAGCATTGACAGCGTCATCACCGGCGACGGCTCCCATTCCTCCGACACTCTGATCGGCGGCGGCAAGGGCGCAGCCGGCGGCATCGACCACGAGCATTCCGACAGCGGTCACAGCACCACCATCTGGGGCGGCAGTGCCGCAGGCGCGGGCGCGAGCCACGAGGGTAACGCCTCGGGCACCGTCACCGGCTCGACTCAGGTCGTCGCTGCACCGGATCTTGGCGGGCTGACCTCGTCGATCAACGGCCTGAGCAGTCAGGTCACGATGCTCAACAACGCCGCCAGCGGCACGGTCGGCACATTGGCAAATGACATTCGTTCGATCAACAATAAGTTCAACGAGCTGACAGGAACGCTGTTTTCCGCCATTTCCTCGCTCAGCGGCGGCACGGGCGACATCATTGTCGACGCCTCCGATGTCGACATCGATTCCGTCACGTTCGGTAAAGTCTCTTCCTGCCGCAACAGCGGCGCGGTGTACGGCGATGTGAATACCGGCGGCATCACAGGCTCCATGACCATTGAATACACGCTCGACCCCGAGGACGACGTCACCGGCCATCTTTCCGGCTTTTACCGCAAGCAGTACGAATACAGGGCGATCCTCCAGAGCTGTGTGAACACCGGCGATGTGACCGGCAAGCGCAGTTACGTCGGCGGTATCGTCGGGCGCATGGATCTCGGCTATCTCACCGCATGCGAAACCGCTTCCTGCACGGTGGCAAGCGAAAACGGCAGCTACACCGGCGGCATCGCCGGACTTACCGGCGCAACGGTACACGGCAGCTTTGCCAAGTGCACGCTCAGCGGCAAGAAGTACATCGGCGGCATCGTCGGCAGCGGCGTACAGGAAAATATCGACGGCAGCGGAAGCAGCGTGCGCTGGAACTATTCGCTTGTGGACATCACCGATTGCCAGCAATATCGCGGCGCGATCTCCGGCAGCGATACAGGTACGTTTGAGTACAACTACTACGTCTCCGATGATCTCCCCGGCATCAACCGCCAGAGCTATGTCGGACGCGCAGAACCCACCTCCTACGAAGAGCTTCTCACGCTTCCCGAGCTGCCGGAGAGCATGAAATCCTTCTCTCTCACCTTCGTTGCCGACGGTGAGACCGTGCTCAGCCGCACCTTCCACTACGGCGATTCCTTCGCCGAAAGCGACATTCCCGATCCGCCGCAGAAGGATGGCTGCCATGTCCACTGGGATCGAAGCGACCTTACAAACCTGCACTTCGACACCGTTGTCACCGCAGTCTACGAAGCCTACACCCCCGCGCTTGCCTCCGAGCAGACGCGCGACGGCGGACTTGCCATTCTTCTCGTCGAAGGAAACTACAACGACGGCAGCGTCATCTCCATGACCGCTCAGTCTCTTACGCCCGCGGCGTTCGATGTTCAATCCGGCACCGTGTTCGACCGCATACAGGGCTATTTCTCCTGCCTTCGCCGCGGCGAGATCCCCTCCACGACCGCCAACGCAGAAGTGCTTGAGCAGTGGCATGTAGAGCTTGCCGACGACGGGCAGAACGCGCACACCCTGCGCTATCTTCCGCCGGACGGGCAGAAGGATATCCGCATCTACGTGCGCGAAAATGGCGGCAGCTGGCAGGAAACAGGCTGCGACACAATGGGCAGCTACCTCACCTTCACGGCAAGCGGTGACAGCGTTGACTTCGCCGCCGTGCGGACGCTGAACGTCCTTGGCATCTGGCTCATCAGCCTTGCTGTGCTGGCGGTTCTTGTTCTTCTGATCGTTCTGCTTGTCCGCCGCCGCAAGCGCAGGGCACGCCGGCGCGCGGAAGCGC
>DPHR01000048.1:423-3498 GCA_003522945.1 Clostridiales bacterium | reverse complement strand
TGCAACTGGGGCATCGCCACGCAGAATCCGGAGCTTGTCAAGCGGCTGGATCCCGACGTCGGCGCGGAGCGGCTCGTGAATCTCGTCACGGCATGGAAGCGCGAGATCAAGGAAATGATGGGCGGCATGGGCATCAACTCCATCGAGGCGCTGCGCGGCAACCGTGTGATGCTCCGCGGCATCGGCCTTACGGAGAAGGAACTCGAAATCCTCGGCGTGGCCCACGCCGGAGAATGATTGTGGAAAATCGGTGAAAGGTGTGATACTATGGATTATATAGAAGCAGGCTCTCTCTCCTTTTCCGAGCTGAACGAGACGATCCGCAGTGCCGGGGCGAAATGCCGCGTGAGCGCGTGTCTCGGCCAGCGGTTCATCGCCGCGGGCATGTCCCGCAAGAGCATTGAGATCGACGGCATCCCCGGCAACGCGCTCGGCGCGTATCTCAACGGCGCGGACATCACCGTGCACGGCAACGCGCAGGACGCCGTCGGCGATACGATGAGCGCCGGACGGATCGTCATCCACGGCAACATCGGCGACGCCGCCGGTTACGCCATGCGCGGCGGAGAGATCTTCGTGGAGGGCAACGCGGGCTATCGCGCCGGCATCCACATGAAGGAATACAAGGAACACAAGCCCGTCATCGTGATCGGCGGGCGTGCCGGGAGCTTTCTCGGTGAATACCAGGCCGGCGGGCTGATCGTTGTGCTCGCGCTGCATACGGACGGAAAACCCGTCACCGGCTATTTCCCCTGCACCGGTATGCACGGCGGGAAAATGGTTTTCCGCGGCGACGTGTCGCGCGTGCCGTTTCCGAGTCAGGTGACGGCGCATGCCGCCACGGAGGCGGATAAGGCGGAGTTCGCGCCCTATGTGCGCGAGTACTGCCGCCTGTTCGGGCGCGACGCGGATGCCATGCTCCGCGATCCCTACACCGTCGTCACGCCGGACAGCAAAAACCCCTATAAGCAGATGTACGTTTCCGATTGAGAAAGGCAGGAGCAGCAATGAAGTATTCCGAGTCCGAGATCCGGCAGTATGTCGCGGAGGAGGACGTCAAGTTCCTTCGCATGACGTTTTTTGACCTGACCGGCAACCAGAAGAACATGTCCATTCTGCCGGATGCGCTCGACCGCGCGTTTTCCGCCGGCATCGCGTTTGACGCCTCCGCCATCCCCGGCTTCGGCGACGAGCTGCGCTCGGATCTCTTTTTGCAGCCGGACACCTCGACGCTCTGTCTGCTCCCGTGGCGGCCGGATCACGGGCGTGTGGCGCGCCTGTTCTGCCGCATTCTGCGCTCGGACGGCACGCCCTTTGAGGGTGACAGCCGCGCGCTGCTGCAAAAGGCGGTGGACGACGCCGCGGCGATGGGCGTTTCGTTCGCGTTCGGTTCGGAGATGGAGTTCTATCTCTTCCGCCGGGACGAAAACGGCGAACCGACCACGATTCCCTACGACCGCGCCGGGTACATGGACATTGCGCCCGAGGATAAGGGTGAGAACGTCCGCCGCGAGATCTGCCTGACGCTTGAACAGATGGGCATCCGCCCGGAATGCTCCCACCATGAACAGGGCCCCGGTCAGAATGAGATCGATTTCCGGTATGCCGAGCCCGTCAAGGCCGCGGACGACGCGGTCACGTTCCGCACAGTCGTAAATACCGTCGCCCTGCGCAACGGTCTTGCCGCCGACTTCTCCCCGAAGCCGCTGCGCAGCGAGCCGGGCAACGGCATGCACATCAATCTCTCCGCCCGCAGCTCGACCGGCGAGGACATTATGCCGCAGGTGATCGCCGGTATTCTCTCGCATATTGCCGACATGACCGCGTTCCTCAATACTACGCCGGCCTCCTATCAGCGCTTCGGCAGCTACAAGGCGCCGCGCTATATTTCCTGGTCAAGCGAAAACCGCTCGCAGCTCATCCGCATTCCCGCCGCCGAGGGCGAGTACCGCCGCGCGGAGCTTCGATCCCCGGACCCGATCTGCAACCCGTATATTGCCTATACCCTCCTCATCTACGCCGGTCTCGACGGTATACGCCGCCGCGCAGAGCTGCCCGCAAGCGCGGACATCAACTTTTACACCGCGTCGGAGGAGGTTCGTTCGCAGTATAAGACGCTGCCCGCAACGCTCGCGGACGCAAAAGCCGCGGCAAAAACGAGCGAATTTATCGCCTCCTCCCTGCCGCGGACCGTTGTGGAGTATTATACGAAGTAAGCGCCGCCAAAACTTTCGGGAAGAGGAATGCGCATGGAGTATCTGCCGCGAACCTACAGCGTGCTGTCCGTAGCCGCTGCGGAAAAATTTCATACGTCCCTGCGTGAGCTGCTCCCCGGCGGGCGCTACGCCCCCGTCCAATTTGCGTACGACGCTGCGGACGCACGGCGCCGGCTTCTCGAAAGCCGATATGATATAATCATTATCAGCGCGCCGCTGCGCGATGAATTCGGCACCCATCTTGCACAGTACTTCGCCGAGCAATCGGGCGCGGGGATATTGCTCCTGGTAAAGCCGGAGTATTACTCCGACGTGTCCGCGCAGGTCACGCCCTGCGGCGTGCTGACGCTTCAGAAGCCGACGTCGCCGCAGATGATGCTGCAGTGCATGGAGCTCCTGTGCGGCACGCGAGAGCGCCTGCGGCGCATGGAGCAGAAAAGTCTTTCCATGGAGGATAAAATGGCGGAGATCCGCCTTATAAACCGCGCCAAATGGGTGCTGATAGAAAAGCAGGGCATGTCTGAGCAGGACGCTCACCGGTACATCGAAAAGCAGGCCATGGACCGCTGTGTGCCGAAGCGCGTAGTGGCCGAAGAAATCCTGCGCTAAGGGCATTTTCGGGGGGATCTGCCTCACCTGCAGAATGATTAAAAAAACAAAAAGCCTGTAATCTCAAGGATTACAGGCTTTTTTTGGTGGAGACGAATGGGCTCGAACCATCGACCTCATGCGTGTGAAGCATGCGCTCTAACCAGCTGAGCTACGCCTCCAAAATACTCTCTGCCGTAAGACAGAGAGCTTGGTGACCCGTACGGGACTCGAACCCATGTTACCGCCGTGAAAGGGCGGTGTCTTAACC
>DPHR01000048.1:0-142 GCA_003522945.1 Clostridiales bacterium | reverse complement strand
GAATGCTCTAGCCAACTGAGCTACAGCGCCATATAAAGCACGAGAATTATACAAAATTCCCGGTTGCTTGTCAAGAAGTTTTGAGGGTCCGAGCGCCTTATACAGGCGCCCGGGTCTCTGGCAGGGGAAGAAGGCTTCGAAC
>DPHR01000037.1:1800-2658 GCA_003522945.1 Clostridiales bacterium | reverse complement strand
GCCCTTTTCGCGGCGATGCTCGTCGGCGAAAAGGGCCGCATCACCGGCACGATCGGCGGCGGCGCCGTGGAATATCAGTCGGAGAAAAAGGCGATGGAGCTTCTCAAAGCCGGTGAGAGCGCCGTGCATGAGTTTGTGCTCCGGCCCAACGATAAAGAGGACATCGGCATGCAGTGCGGCGGCGATGTTACGGTGCTCTTCGAGTATGTGAGCGCCGACGATCTCCGCTGGAGCCTGCTTGCAGGCGCCGTGTGCGACCGTATCGAAGCGGGCAAGCACGGCTGGCTCGTCCTCCCGCTCGACGGCAGTGTGCCGAGCCTGTACGGTGAGGCAGGCCTTCTCTGCGGCGAGGGCGTAAGCGAGGAAGAGCGCGCCGCGCTCTGCACGACGCATACGGTCGTCACAAGCACCTATTACGCCGAACCGCTGCCGCTCTTCAACCGTGTTGTGATCTTCGGCGGCGGCCACATCACGCAGGCGCTCACACCCATGCTCGGCGCGGTGGATTTCCGCTGCGTCGTGCTTGATAACCGTCCGGCCTTTGCCGACATTTCCCTCTTCAAGGGAGCTGAGGACGCTATAGTCTGCGATTATGATAACATTGCCGAGTCCGTAACACTCACCGCCGAGGACTATGTTGTCGTGATGACGAACGGCCATTCCGGCGATCTCATTATCGAGGAGCAGGTGCTCCGCTCGCCGCACGCCTACCTCGGCGTCGTCGGCTCGCGCAGCAAGATCGCGTTCGTCAACAAAACGCTCATGGACCGCGGCATTCCGGAGGAGGCGCTAAAGGCCGTGCATACACCGATCGGCACGCCCATCCGCGCCGTCACCCCGGCGGAGATCGCCGTGAGC
>DPHR01000037.1:0-1623 GCA_003522945.1 Clostridiales bacterium | reverse complement strand
ACCCCGGCGGAGATCGCCGTGAGCATTCTCGGTGAGCTGATCCTCTGCCGCGCCGAGATCCGCGAGGGCGAAATGCCCGCGCACCACGGCTGCCCGATGCACGGATAAGCAGCATATATCCCATAAACTCATACGTACATAAGATCATCCCCCGCGGACATCGTCTGCGGGGGATGATCCATTTGTCTTTTCAAACCGCTCCCCCAGAGAAGCGGGGGATGTTTGAAGGCTTTAGCCCAGCATGGCCGCGGCTTCTTCCGCGGTCAGGTCGTAGTTCCAGAAGACCTTATAGATCTCCTGCGTCTTGGCGGTCATGTCGTAGTCATAGACCTCCGGGTACAGCAGATTGCCGAGCCACCACACACCGAGGATCATGTTCATGGACGGGGGCGCGGACAGCCAGCAGTAGGGATCACACGGCACGGTATAGACCCTGCCGTCCTTCACGGCGCGCAGCTCCTGCCACGCGGCCTCGGTCTTAATGATCTCCAGAGCCGCGGCGTCGGTCACGAGGACAACATCGGGATCAAAGTTGTAGAGCTGCTCCATGTTGATCATGTTGCCGCCGCCCTTGTTGCTGACATCCTCGAGCACAACGGCGTTCTTCGCGCCGACAATACCGAGCGCCTGCGCCTGAGAAGAGCCCTCGGCGTTCGTGCCGAGAGGATCGCTGCCGGAGCTGTAGAGCACGGAGAGCTGCTGATCCTCCGTGATCTTCGCGCTGTTTTCGGCGGCCATGGTCATGGTCTCCTCAACGAGCTTGGCAAGCTCTTCACCGCGCTCTTCCTTGCCGAGGATGGTGCCGAGCGTGCGGAAGGCGTCCGCCAAGTGGGCAAGATCGGCTTCAATGAAGACGCAGGGCAGACCGGTCTGCTCCTGAAGCGCCGTCAGATCGTCCGCAACGGACTTTTTGAAATCGCCGAGGTCGATGATGACCTCCGCGCCGGTGGCGAGAAGCTCTTCAAGATTCAGCGTGGCCTTGCCGCCGTACAGCTGGCCGGTCACAGGCAGATCGGCAATGCCGTCATAAAGATACGGGACCTGATTTTCGCTCACCTTGGTGCCGACGCAGACGAGCTCTTCGGGCGCGAACGCCGCAAGGATCATCGTGGCGACCGTGCCGCTGGGAGCGATCTTCGTGATGTTGGCGGGCAGCTCAACTTCGCGTCCGCACGAATCGGTGAACATGACCGTTTCGGCAGCGGGCTCTTCGGCGGGCTCTTCCGCCGGGGCTTCCGTTGCAGCAGGCTCTTCCGTCGCCGCGGGTGCGGGCTCCGCGGGAGCCGGTTCCGCCGCGCCGCACGCGGCAAGGCTGAACAGCATCACCAGTGCAAGAAGCAGGGCAAGTGTTTTTTTCATAGATGTTCTCCTCTCATTATATTCTCTTGCGAGAATATTTTCGTGTGAAGTAAATATACCAGATTTCGTATCATTCTGTCAATTGCTTTTTCGTCGTCGCTATGCTACATTACATATGATATCTGTCGGCAAAAATCGGAGGTTAATTTATGCGTCGTTTTACTCGTCTCACCGGCGCTCTGCTCGCACTGCTGCTCGTCTTTTCCGTTCTTTCCGGCTGCGGCGGCGCCGCGCCGGACGTGCCGTCCAGCACTGCCGCCCCCG
>DPHR01000100.1:16315-20126 GCA_003522945.1 Clostridiales bacterium | reverse complement strand
TTGCCCGCGGCGGCGGCCGCCGTGCTCGGCTGGGGGCTTACGGTGCTTGCCCTTGCCGCCGGTCTCGCCGCCTTTGTCAAAGCGTTCTTCCCGGAGAAAAAGCTGCGGGATATCGTAAAAAAGAAAAACCTCTGGTGGCTTCTCGGCGGCGCCGCGGCGCTCGCAGCGCTCGATGAGGTGCTGCCGCTTGTCTGGGCGGGATATTCGACCGCCGCGGCATTTGTGAAGCTCACCGGAGGCGCGGCCATTCTCGGCGGCACGGTGACTGCCGCGGTGCGCGGCGAAAAGCGGCGCGAGCGGGAACGTGAGGAAGCCGAGATCGAAGCGATGGAGGAACCGAAACCGGAGACCATGGAGGAAGCGCGCCGCCGCGTTCTGCGCATGGCGGACGAGACCGCGGAGTTTCGCTTCTGAAAAAGGCTCCCTTGCGCAAAGGGAGCCGGCTCGCCGCAGGCGAGACTGAGGGATCGTAAAAAACCGCGGAAGTCCGTTTTATCGTACACTCTGTGCCGTATCCTTGTCTTGTAAACAGGACAGGGAGGGCAACGACATGCGCGGCTATTACACCCACGGCGGATACTACGGACTGGTGAGCGGAAAATATATGCTCTTTGCGAGCGAATCGGATTATTACGATTACATGAGCGGCGAGAACGCATAAACGCCTTGCGCCGGGGCATACTCTCCGCAGGGAGGGAATGCACATGAACGAAAACCGATCCGTAAAAACGGATTTTGACCGCGCTCTCGCGGAGAACGGCATTGCGTTGGAAAAGTTCGGCGCGCTCACCGAGCAGGAGCGCGAAAAGCTCCGCCAGAGAGCGGCGCGCGCCGCGGACTTCACCGCCATGCGCGAGATCGTCAGCGACTTTGTCGGCTGGCAGGAGGGCCACGGGCCGTATCAGCTATAAAACATCGGGGCAGCCATTCGGTTGAATGGCTGCCCCATTATCGTATGTATCAAAGAGTATTATTTCGTAACGGCCTTGCGGCGGAAGATCGACCGGCGGAAGAGGATCACATTGAAGATCACGAACAGCGCCGCGCATACGCCGAGCACCATCCACGACTTCCCGACGCTCTGCGGCGCCACGCCGACGAGCAGGAACATCGGCGCGCCGAAGAGGATCGCCCACGGCATGTGGTAGACAAGATTGTCGCTCGCCTGCGTTTCAAACTGCGGGTCGATCTCGCGCAGGAGAATGACGCCCGTGGACGCCGTGCCGGTCTGCATTCCGTAAAGCGAGAGGAACGCCTCGTGCTCATACCACGGGAACACACGCGCGCACACAAAGCGAAGATAGAAGTACGTGCCGAACGCCCCGACGATGCTGATGACCGTCAGCGGCAGGACGAACCGGTGGTCGCGGAAGGCGGAAAGGTCGATCGCCGCGATAGACGCCACGACCATCAGATCGAACATGAAGCCCGCGATGCGGTTCTGCATGAAGGTGTTTGTATACTCGCGGTGCATGACGCCCTTTTTGCGGAGCGTCTTCATCACCGCCTTGATGAGCATGCCGAAAACGCTGCTGAAAAGGAACTGGAAGCCCCAGATCATGCCCTGCACCGTTCCCGCAAGCCCCTTCGCGCCCGTCCCGGCGGGGTCGAGCAGCGAGTTTATACCCTTCATAAAGAGGAACGCGAGCGCGTAGGCGAGAAACACGAGCGCAAGCTGGATCGTGAACTTGTCCATCGATTCCGAGATCGGCACCTCGTTGTCGCCGGTGAAGGTCGAGAGTGTGACGTTGTCCCTGGCGTCCTCGCCGAGCCGTCCCTGGAAGATCCCCTTGCGGCGCAGCCAGTTCAGATAAATGACGCCGCCGACGCTCGCGGATACAAAGCCCATCGCGGCCACGGCAAGGCCAAAGCTCGTGCCGTTTTCAAAGCCCCACTGCATTTCGTAGTTGTGGCCCCAGTTGTACGCCTGCCCCGGCCCCTGGCCGTAGCCCATCGGGAGAAGCAGACCGGAGGCATAGAAGCTGCGGATGGCGTAATAGAGCCCGATCGTCACGATCATCCCGAGCACCGCCTGCAGAAGATATCCGTTCACGACCGTGACGCCGGTGTCGAACGCGCCGGTGCGGGAGCGGCCGTCGGTTTTCTTCTCGGTATTGCGCAGCGCGAGCGCGGCAAAGCCGAGACCGAGACCGTGATACGTGAGAATTTCCAGCGTGCCGGTGGAGAAGAGCGGGTGGTGGAAACCCCAGCGGGCAACGGCGTTGGCAAGCAGCAGCAGAAAGCCGCCGAGCACGGAGCTCGGGATCAGCGCCTTGCGGATAAAGGGACAGAGCCGGCGGAGAATGTTGGCCGCGATCATCGCCGCAAACAGCAGCGAGAGCGTCAGCACAAAGCTCCATACGTCGGCGTCCCAGAGATGCATTCCGGTCGTCATAGCTTGGTTTCCTCCCTTTTTTCGATGTGCCGGTTCAGACTGTGCAGGACCTTTTCAAAGGTCTTCAGCTCGTCTTCGGAATAATCCTCCCGGAGCGCGTCCACGGCGTTGTCGATAAAGCGCGTGGAATTGCCGTAGTACTTGTAAAACCGCTCGCCGACCGTGACGCGGCACTCGCGCTTGTCGTCCTCCGAGATCGTTTTGCAGGCGTACCCTTTTGCCACAAGGTTGTTGACCTTGTAGGTGGCGTTCGGCTGGGATATGCCGAGCGTTTCGGCAAGCTGCGTGATCGTCGGGCTGCCGAGCAGATAGATCACGTCCACGGCGTAGGCCTCCGTAGCGGAGAGCGAGCCGGTCTTCTCCCGGATGCGCCCGAACATCGCCCGGTATGTCATCAAGCGTGACTTTTTGTAAAGATCAAGGATCTCCTGCGAAAGCATACTCTCACCCGTAAATGTAAAGATTATATAAATTTAATGATATATCTTTTTTCGCGGCCTGTCAATCGCTTTCGGTGAGGGAAAAATCAAGCCGGCGTGTGCGCGCGGCGGTATTCGCCGGGCGATACGCCGTAGCATTCGCGGAAGGCGGAGGTGAACCGGCTCTGGCTCTCGTAGCCGACGGCGCGGGCGATCGCGCCGATGTCGTCCTGTGTTTTGAGCAGCAGCGAGGCCGCCCGCTCCATCCGGTGCGCCTTCATGTGCGCGGCGAGAGACGTGCCGTACACCTTTTTGAAAACGGCCTTGAGCGTTGTTGTGTTCATCAGAAACTCGCGCGACAGCGCTTCGATCGTGAGACGCTCGGAGAGATGCTCAACCATGTAGTCATGGACGTTTCGGATGATCTCCTCCTGCGACGCGCTTCGGTCTACGCTCTTTTCCGGGCAGGCGATCTCCATCACCTGCTCTACGATCTCATGCAGCAGCTGCCCCTGCACGGTATCGGGCGCGCGGTAATAGACCTCCTTGCCGTCGCGCCGGCTCTCTAAAAGCCCGTTCTCGGCGAGCGAGCGCAGATGGTGCGATACGGCGGGGCTGGACATGTCGAGCATCGCGGCAATGTTGATGACGCACTCCTCCCGGTGGCTGAGCAGCCAGAAAATGCGCACGCGCGTCGGATCGCCGAGCGAGCGGAACAGCTCCGCCACGGCGGAAAAGCGCGCGTCGTCGGCAAGAACGCGGCGAACCTCCTCTTCGTGCTGGTGCGCGCCGTGGTCGTGGGGGAGAGAAAACTCCGGCATGGCGGTTCTCCTTTTCGGAAATTTCGTTTGCCCGTTTGGAAGCAGAACGTCCAAACGGGTTGTTTTTTCGGAACAAAGCCAGTATACTGCGATTGTAACGATTAAGCAAGCATTTAATTGTTTGCGCTCGGGCGTCGATTAACAAGGGCACGCACGTCGGACAGCCAGTCTTTTCG
>DPHR01000100.1:13876-16026 GCA_003522945.1 Clostridiales bacterium | reverse complement strand
GTGCCCTTGTCAATCGACGCAAATTGACAGAAAGGGAGAAAACCACCATGAAAAAGACCTACAAGATCGAAGTCGACTGCGCCAACTGCGCCAATCTGATGGAGGACGCTGCCAAGAAGACCGAGGGCGTCGCGGACGCCGTTGTGAATTTCATGACGCAGAAAATGATCGTTGAGTTTGCCGAGGGCAGCGATCCCAAGACCGTCATGCAGAGCGTGCTGAAGGCCTGCAAAAAGGTCGAGCCCGACTGCGAGATCGAGCTTTGATCCCCGCCGCATCCGGCGGCGCAGTTTCCAGACAGGAGGCGTAAGGCCATGACAAAAAAACAGAAAAAGATGCTCTGGCGGATCGTCATTACCGCCGTGATGCTCATTGCGCTGCACTTTCTTCCCATCACCGGCATAGCGCAGCTCATCGCATACCTCGCTGCCTACGCCGTGATCGGCTACGACATCCTGCGCAAGGCCGGCAAAGGCATTGCGAACGGCCAGCCGTTCGACGAAAACTTCCTTATGGCGCTTGCCACGCTCGGCGCGTTCTTCCTTGCCATCTGGACGAAGAGCGGCGATTACGTCGAAGGCATCGCCGTTATGCTGTTTTACCAGATCGGCGAGCTCTTCCAGAGCTACGCCGTCGGCAAGAGCCGCCGCAACATCTCCGCGCTCATGGATATCCGCCCGGACTATGCGAACATCGAAACGGACGGCAAGCTCGAGCAGGTCGATCCCGACGAGGTCGCCGTCGGCAGCGTGATCGTTGTGCAGCCCGGCGAGAAGGTGCCGCTCGACGGCATCATCGTCGAGGGCGAGGCTAGCCTCAACACGAGCGCGCTCACCGGCGAGAGCCTGCCGCGCGACGTAAAGACCGGCGACGAGATCATCAGCGGCTGCATCAACATGAACGGCGTGCTGAAGATCCGCACGACGAAGGAATTCGGCGAGTCCACCGTTTCCAAGATCCTTGATCTTGTGGAGAACGCCAGCTCGCGCAAGTCCCGTTCCGAGGCGTTCATCTCCCGCTTTGCGAAGGTGTATACGCCGTCGGTGTGCGGCGCGGCGCTCGTGCTCGGCATCGCGGTGCCGCTCCTCCGGCTCGCCTTCGGCGCTGCCCCGAACTGGACGGACTGGATCTACCGCGCTCTCACGTTCCTCGTTGTGAGCTGCCCGTGCGCACTCGTCATCAGCATTCCGCTGAGCTTTTTCGCGGGCATCGGCGGCGCGAGCCACGAGGGTATCCTCATCAAGGGCTCAAACTATCTCGAAGCGCTCTCGGACGCGAAGTATCTCGTGTTTGATAAGACCGGCACGCTTACGCAGGGCGTGTTTGAAGTGACCGGCGTGCACCACAGCACGCTTGAAGAAGCGGAGCTTCTCGAATATGCCGCGCTTGCCGAGTGCGCCTCGTCGCACCCGATCAGCAAGAGCCTTCAGAAGGCCTACGGCAAGGAGATCGACCGCAGCCGCGTCTCCGATATCGAAGAGATCAGCGGCCACGGCATTACCGCCGTGGTGGACGGCCGCACCGTCGCCGCGGGCAACGCCAAGCTGATGAAAAAGCTCGGCATCGAAGCCGTTGAATGCCACAGCGTCGGTACGATTATCCATATGGCGATCGACGGGCAGTACGCCGGCCATATCGTCATCTCCGATGTGCCGAAGCCGCACGCAAAGGAAGCCATCGCCGCGCTCAAAAAATGCGGCGTGAAAAAGACCGTCATGCTCACCGGCGATACGAAACGAGTGGCCGACCAGGTCGCGTCCGAGCTCGGCGTGGACGAGGTCCGCAGCGAGCTTCTCCCCGGCGACAAGGTCACGGAGGTCGAAAAGCTCCTTGCGGCGAAAGGGCCGCACGAGAAGCTCGCCTTCGTCGGCGACGGCATCAACGACGCGCCCGTGCTCACCCGTGCCGACATCGGCATCGCCATGGGCGCCATGGGCAGCGACGCCGCCATCGAGGCCGCGGACGTCGTCCTCATGGACGACGATCCCAAGCAGATCGTCAAGGCCATCCGCATCTCCCGCAAGTGCATCGGCATCGTCAAGCAGAACATCGTGTTCTCGCTCATCGTCAAGTTCGGCTGTCTGGCGCTCGTCGCGGCCGGCATTGCGGACATGTGGGCGGCAATCTTCGCCGACGTCGGCGTCATGATC
>DPHR01000100.1:12864-13695 GCA_003522945.1 Clostridiales bacterium | reverse complement strand
GCGGTCCTCAACGCCATCCGCGCGCTGCGGTATAAGGAATAATCCGATGACGAGCAGACCCGGCAAAAGAGGACAATAAAAGAAGATCCCCCGGATGCAGTACTTCTGTTTTCTGCATCCGGGGGAATCTTGTCTGCGGCTTTGCCGGTTTATTGTCTGAGCGTCTCTTCGAGTCGCGGGATCGACGGAACGGCGCCGGGACGTGTTACGGCAATCGCCGCAGCTTTTGCTGCGATCTCCATGGAGTCCTTCGGCGTGCCGCCGCGCAGCAGCATGGCGAGAAAATACCCGGTGAACGTATCGCCCGCGGCGGTCGTGTCCACCACGGTCACGCGGTGTGCGGGGACGGAGAAACTCTCCGTTTGGTCTGCGTACATTGCCCCGTCGTGTCCGAGCGTCAGGACGGTCGCGGCGCCAGGAAACCGGCGGCGCAGCGCGTCGAGGACCTTTTCCGGCACGCTTTCGCCGGAGAGGGCGCCGCCCTCGATCTCATTCACGATGAAAATATCCACACACTCGAGCGGCCACGAGAGGATCTCCGCGGAAAACGGCGAGGGGTTGAGCGCAACGGTCAGACCTTTTTCGTGCGCGGCGCGCAGCACATCCGGCATATGGGAGATCTCATTCTGCGTCAGGAGAACATCGCCCGTACCGTAGCTGTCAAGAAAGGCCGCGATATCGTCCGTGCCCACTGTTCCGTTTGCGCCCGGCTCGACGATAATGCAGTTTTGCCCATTGGCGTCGACTTGGATGATGGCGTGGCCCGTAGTGACGGAACGCGCACGGATACGCGCGGCATCTACCCCAGCTTCCGCGCAGACCGCCACGAGC
>DPHR01000100.1:3272-12669 GCA_003522945.1 Clostridiales bacterium | reverse complement strand
GCGCAGACCGCCACGAGCGCCTCCAATTCCGCCGCGCCGACGCAGCCGGCGAGCGCCGTTTCCGCACCGCCGCGGCTGAGTGCGATCGCCTGGTTGAGACCCTTCCCGCCCCAGGCGGTACGGTATTTTCGGCTGGAGACTGTTTCACCTGGACGGACGATGTGCTCAAGCTCATAGACCCTATCTATGTTGATCGAACCGATAACGAGAGCTCTTTTCATAATGTGCTTCCTTTCCTGCGCGCTCGTGCGCTTTCTCTTTTGATAAGCCGGGGTTCAAAGTATATGGACTGATGCGGCAGCTCCGGATTGGCGATCTCCTGCATGGCACGGCTGCATGCCTCATACCCGATGTCGTAGCCAGACTGACGGATTGTTGTGAGCGGCGTATCCAGCATTTCGCAAAAGCTGATGTCATCAAAACCCACAACGGAAATATCCTGTCCAACGGTAATGCCCCGCTCGCGAAACCGCCGGTAAAGCCCGATGGCGGTCATATCGTTTTCACAGAATACGGCGGTGAACCCTCCGGCAATCACGCTGTCCGCCAGCGCATACCCTCCGGTGGAAAGATAGTCGCCTTCTATGACCATGTCGCCGGTCACGGAGATCCCAGCCTCCTCCATGGCCCAACGGTAGCCGGATTCGCGCTCCTGCGAACTCATGAGCCAGCGCGGTCCGGTGATGCATGCGACGCGGCGATGTCCCAGCTCAATCAGATGCCTCGCGGCGAGATAGCCGCCTTTGCGGTTATTCAGCCGGATGGAGCTGTACGGCAGCGACGGTGACTGCCGGTCCACCTGGATCACCGGGCAGGACATGCCGGCAAACACATCGGGCGAACAATTGTAGGAAAGGGCAACGATCAGCGCAGACACGCCCGTTGCAGCCATGGAGCGGATCTGCTCGGCGTCACGGCTCGGCGACTCGCCGTTCGTTGCGAGGAGGACCTTGGCCTCCTGCTTATAGGCGCAGTCCGTCATCCCCTGCACGATGTCTGCGAAAAAGGCGTTGGACAGCTCCGGAACGATCAGCCCGAGAATGACCGGCTTCTGCCGGCTTTTTCGTTTTCCGCTCGGCAAATAGCCGACGCGCTCTGCCGCTTCAAAGATGCGCCGGCGGTTTTCCGGGGAAATGCGGTTTTCCCTGTGGTTCAGCACGAGTGACACGCTGCTGACGGACAGGCCCAACTCTTCTGCGATACTGCGAAGCGTCGGTTTTTCCTTCATATGGCCGCTTTACCACCCTTCCATTATAGACCTTTCGCTTTGATTATATCTGAAGCGGCGAAAAAATCAAGGTAAAATTTTGATTTTTTATCACATTTTTTTCGGAGTTTTTACACGTTGCTGCTGCTGTTTATTGTTCGATAATCCAATTTTTCAATTTATGATCGACTTGAGATTGACCGATTCGTGAATAAATGATATAAAAATAAGCAGAAGGTCACAAACCCTTTATTTTGTGTTTATGATAAAAAGGTGATAAAATGTATAATGACGCTGTTTTAAATGGAGACCTGAATCGAGTTCTGGGAAACATGCGGCACACGGATCGGCTCTGCATCGCAGACTGTGGGCTTCCGATCCCGGATGGCGTGGAAGTGATCGACCTTTCGCTTAAAATGGGCGAGCCGTCGTTTCTCGCAGTACTGGATGTTGTGCTCGAGCACTTCGGCGTGGAAAAGATATTTCTGGCTTCGGAGACGGAGAACATGAACGGTGCGCTCTATGAACAGCTCCAAAAGCGTTTTTCTGCTACTCCCTGCGAAACGATGCCGCACGAGGATTTTAAAAAACTCTCCGCCACCTGCCGCGCCATCGTGCGGACCGGCGAGAACACCGCCTATGCCAACCTGATCCTGCAGTCATCCTGCATTTTCTGAAATTCGTACTTCGCCGAGCGATCGGTAAAGATAAATATGAATTATCTGGAGGAGAAGACATGAAAACAAAGAAATTCTTCGCCCTGCTTCTGGCTCTCGCCATGCTGCTGGCTCTTGCCGCGTGCGGAAACGCTTCTGCGGACACGAATGAGACCAACACCAATACCGGCGCGAAGCGGAAGCTGGTTGTCGCCAACTGGCAGTCCTACGCCACGGACTCCGACTATGGAGCGGCGCACTTCGCCGAGCTCTATGACTGCGAGGTAGAGCACTATTTCCTCAGCTCCATCCCCGAACTGCTCTCTGTGCTGGAGAACGGCGGCGTCGGTCAGATCGATGTGGTCTGCATAAACCCGCTTTATCTTCAGCAGTACCTGAACGCCGGTGTGCTCGACACGATTGACACTTCCGCGCTCGAGAATTACAATAACCTTCGCGAGGACTTCCGCACGATCGACGAAGTCAAGGACGAAAACGGCAATATCATCGGCGTCCCCTGGGTTTGGGGTACGACCTCTCTCTTCTACAACGCGGATGTCATCACCGACGAGATCACAAGCTGGTCCACTCTCTGGAATCCCCAGTATGCCGGTAAGGTCGCCTTTGAAAACGAGTATGACGCCGCGATCCGTACGGCCGCCATGTACACCGGCGAGGATCCCCGCAATCCGGATACCGACACCGTGCGCACCGCTCTGACCGACCTCAAGAGCAATGTGAAGACCTACTGGACGAGCCATGACGACTTCGTCAAGGCCTACACCTCCGGTGAAGTTGTGATCGGCAACGTCTGGGGTTCTATTGCCACCGAGCTCAAAAACGAGGGCTTCAACATCCAGTACATCCATCCCGAAGAAGGAACGGTGGGCTGGTGTGATTACTGGTGCATCGTCCGCGACTCTGCCAACAAGGATCTCGCCATGAAATGGATTGACTACTGCACGGGCGAGTACTTCCAGAACAGCATGGCCACGGCCGGCGCGCAGGCTTATTCTCCCGTTAACACGGTTGTCACGGAGGCCCTCTCCGACGAAGCGCGTGCTTCGCTTTGGCTCTACCCCGAAGCGCCCGCAAATGTCAACCTGGCTCTTCCGCTGACCGACGAGCAGCTCACGGCGTGGACCTCCCTCTGGGATGAAGTCAAAGCCGCAAAATAAGTTTTTCCGTACGGGCCGGCCGGTCTCCTGGCCGACCCGTATACCTCTTTTGTAACTGGAAAGGAATCACGCCATGAAACCATCCAAGCCCCGTAGTGCCGCCCGGCATCTGATCTGGCCGTCCGCTGCCATACTGCTCGGCATGAGTTTTGTCCCGCTGTGCATGCTGGTATTTTTCAGCTTTGCCGACGGCAACGTATCCACGCTCAACGGTGTCGCGGGGTACACCGTGCGCAACATCGTGGAGGCCGTTACCTCTCTCACGGTGCAAGGCCTGATGCTGAAATCGTTCTGGATGGCTCTTCTCGTAACGGCCATCTGCATTGTAATCGCTTATCCTGCGGCATGGGCCATTGCCAAGATCGTTCCCGAAAAATACCGCAGCACGCTTATCATGGTGTCCATCGTTCCGGCGTTCACCTCGCAGCTTTTGCTGATCTATTCTATCATGACGCTCATGCAGACGAACGGTCTTGTCATGACGCCGCTGCTGAAGCTGGGCATTCTCCCGGCGGGAACTTCGCTCATGTATACGAACGGGTCGGTTATACTCATTCTCGTGTATGAGTATCTGCCATATATGATCCTTTCCCTGTATTCCTGCCTGGAAAAGATCGACAACAATGTTATTTCCGCCTCGCACTCTCTCGGCGCGAACCGCTTTCAGACCTTTATCAGCGTTGTTCTGCCGCAGAGCTTCTCGGGACTGATGACCGGCATTTTGATTGTTCTTATCCCCGTGGCTGGCAGCTTCGTTGAGCCGAACATCGCCGGCGGCCCTTACAGCATGATGATCGGAAGCCTGATCGACTCCCAGTTTACCACTTCCATGAACATGGGCTACGGCGCGGCGCTCTCGCTGCTCTTCCTTGTTGTCATGTCGCTGACGCTGGCCGTGATCCGTCTCGTCATGAACATTGCAGACAAGCGGATCGGAGGATAAAATAGCTATGAAACAAAATCCAAAACGCAGCGCTTCGGCGCGGCGGTTCAATACCGTTCTCATTGTCTGGCTGTGCCTTACGTTCTTTTTCCTTCTTTTCCCGATCCTAGGCATTGCCATCATGTCGTTCAACTCATCTAAATACGGCGCGCTTCCGTTTGATTTTACTACCAAGTGGTACGCTGAACTTTTTCGCTCGGCGGATCTGATCAGCGCCACGTGGTACTCGCTCTGGTTCAGCCTGCTTGTGAGTCTCTGCGCGGCGGTGCTCGGAATCATGGCATCTCTTGCGCTGCGGCGGATGTCACGCAAGTGGAACAGGGCGTTCCCGACGCTGATGAACGTCCCGGTCATCATTCCCTGGCTCGTGCAGGCGGTCGCGCTGCTGCTGCTCTTCAACTACCTCGGTATCGGCAAATCGTTTGCCAGTCTCTTCTTCGGGTGCCTCGTCGCGGTCATGCCGCACTCGTTCCTCATTACGTATTCGCGCATTATGACGATGGATAAATATCCAGAGGAAGCCAGCCGCACGCTCGGCGCGTCCCCTCTGCGGATCCTGTGGGAAGTAACGCTTCCCATGATCTTCCCGGCGGTGCTCTCGGGCTTTCTCATGTCGTTTGTGCTGTGTTTCAACTGCTTTTCCATCCAGTATTACCTGGCGCCGTTCGGGACATATACGCTCCCGATGCTCATTTATACCAAGATCCGCGCCGGCTACAACCCGGACATCAACGCTATTGCCACGCTGCTTACCATCGCCATTGCGGTCGTGATCTTTATCATGAACCGTGTGGGCTTCGATGCCGGACAGCTTGTTGGGCAGGGACATAAGGAGAAATAACCATGTCTGAAATCACCATTCAGGGCATTTCCAAAACCTTTGGGGATACCCGCGTTCTGAACGATATTTCTTTCTGCGCGAAGGACGGCAATCTTCTTTCGCTGCTTGGTCCCTCCGGCTGCGGAAAAACAACGCTTCTGCGCATCATTGCCGGGCTGGAGTATGCCGACAGCGGTACGATCCATGTCGGCGAGCGCGATCTCACGCCCATTCCGGTAGAAAAACGCAACATCGGCGTTGTGTTCCAGAACTATGCGCTCATTCCGCATATGACCGTTTTCAACAACATCGCCTACGGCTTGAAGATCCGCAAGGTCCCCAAAGAGCAGATCCGGGAAAAGGTGGAGCAGTACATCCGTCTTGTCGGACTTACCGGTATGACCGACCGCAAGGTGACACAGCTCTCCGGCGGCCAGCAGCAGCGCGTAGCGCTGGCTCGAGCTCTGATCATCGAGCCGGACATCTTGCTGCTCGATGAGCCCCTTTCTGCTCTTGATCGAAAGATCCGCGCCGAGATGCAGTATGAGATCCGCCGGATCCAACAGGAGGTTGGCATTACAACGATTTTCGTTACCCACGACCAGGAAGAGGCCATGACGATGTCCGACGAAATCCTGCTCATGCGCAACGGCGGCATCGAACAGCTCTCTACGCCGGAGAACATTTATAACCATCCGGTGTCGCTCTATGCCTCTGACTTTCTCGGCAAGGCCAACACGCTCATCGGCACACTGCATCAGGCCCCTGACGGCTGGACGGTCTTCGGTGACGGCTGGAAATTCCCCGTTGAGCCACAGAACGGCTTTGCCGACGGGGAGGAGGTCTGCCTGGCGATCCGGGGCGAACAGACCCGCATTCTCGATGCCGCGGCGGACGGTGCGACGGCGGCGGAGATCACCGATATCGTGTTTACCGGCGAAATCTGCCGCATTACCGCCCGCGCGGGCGGGGCGACGCTTTCTCTTGCGTGCATCAACGTGCAGGCGGAGCACTACCGCCCCGGTCAGACGGTCTACGTTCTCGCCGACCGATCCAAAACGCATTACTTCAAAAAATAACTTTGCCGGAGGATATGTATTATGATAACGCCGGAACGCGGCTGGAACACCTGGCACCCCGTTTCCTGCTCCCGTCTGGAAAACCTCCCCGCCGGTCTTTCGATCGTCCCGGGCGCTTTCTCTGAGGCGGAATCGTCGTATACGCAGTTTCCGTTTGATACGGAAACTCGGCTCTTAGAGCATGAATCCTCCGGCCGCTACTGCCGTATGCGAGTCAGCCATGCCTGCGCGGAATTCGAGCTGGAATACCTGCGCTTTGATGCGTGGACGACCCTCTTCCGAATGACAAACCTCCGCCCGCCGCGGGAGTGGGGCATCCGGTATCACATGCTCGTTTCCATCGGCTTTGAGAACGGCGGCGCCATGTACGAGACGGCCGATGGTCTTTTTGGCCGGCGGGATAACTATTCTGCCGCTGTATCCTATGCCGGAGAACCGCCGTATGACGTGATCCTTGCGGGCACCGCAGACTATGCCGGCCTCTGCATGGCGGACAAGGGCTATAAATCCACGGTATCCGTCCAGAACGCCGAGAGCGCGTGGGCGACCTGCCGGTTCGTGCTCGAGCAGTCGCCGCAGGTCTGTATGGCAGTGTCTCTTGCGCACGACGAGGATACGGCCCGCCGCGCGGCCGACCGCGCCGCAGCGGAGTTCTCCCGCTGGGAGGAGCTGCGCGCCGACGCGCTGCGGGATTATCCGTGCAGCACCGATGGCGAGCACCCGCACATGACCGAGGCCGTTTCGGACATCATGGCATGGAACGCCATGCACTCCCCGGAGCTTGGCCGCGCCTACAACGCCATCGCCAAAAGCTGGAATAAAAATTTCGGCGGTTGGTATCTCTTCTTCTCCGACGCATGCTATCAGATCATGCTCTCCTCGCTTTCGGGTGATCCGGAAATGGCTGCGCAGGATCTCGATTACGTCCTCTCCGCCGCAACACCGGACGGCAATTTCACCGGCATGCTCTCGCCGTATCAGAAATGGGTAGACCGCACGCAGCCGCCGGTGCTCGGCTTCTCGCTCTGGATGCACTATCTCATGAGCGAAGACATCGCCGCCGTGGAGCGCGCTTACCCGCTGCTCCGCCGTGCGCAGCGCTGGTATCTTTCCCACCGGCGGGACGACGCGAGCCCGCTCATCCGTCTCGGCACCTCCGCCACCGGCGACGGCTCCTACCGCGGCACAAAGCTTGCCGCTAAAAACGAGACCGCCATGGACAACAGCCCCATGTACGACGAAGCGTCGTTCGATAAAGCCTCCGGTCTTCTTGAAATGTATGATGTCGGCGTCAGCAGCCAGCTTGCGCTCGATCTCGAGTGCACTGCTTATATGGCTACACTGCTCGGTAAGGAGAGCGACAGGGAGGAGCTCGCATCCGCCGCCGAAGAATTGCGCTTCGCCATCAACGAGCAGCTATGGGACGAAGAAAAAGGCATCTACGCCAACCGCAATACCGACGGAACCTTTGGTCTTACGAGCCCGACGAGTTTTTACCCCCTGGCTGCCGGCGTGGCGGACAGCGATCGCGTGGATAAGTGCCTCTTTCACATTTTTAATGAGGAAGAGTTTTTCACGCCGTTTCCCCTCATCGCCATCAATGCTTCGCATCCCTCGGGGCATGAAAACCGTTACTGGCGTGGTCGGACGTGGGCGCCGCAGCCGTTCTGGACGTACATCGGCCTGCGGCGCTGCGGCCGCGACGCGGAAGCGCACCGGCTGGCTGAGCGTGCCGTGTCCGGTTTTGAACGCCATTGGACGACCGAGCGCCGCAGCTTTGAAAATTATAACCCCTTTACCGGCGAAGGAGCGGATACCGTGGATTCGCAGCCGTTCTACAGTTGGACGGCGCTTTTCCCGCTTATGTGGTCGCTCGAGCAGTTCGGCGTAACGCCGTGGGATGGCCTGTTCTTCGGCATGCTGGACGGCACGGCTTTTTCCCAGAAAAACCGGCTGTACCGCGGCCGCCGGTACGACGCCGTTTGCGACGGCAGCGAGATGACGCTTTTCTGCGGCGGCGCGGAGATCTTCCGCTCCAACATTCCTGCGCGCTTCCGGCACTTTGTCCGGGACGATCACCGCGCGTCCGTTACGGTCACGTCCAACGCCGGCGGCACGGTTTCCTTCCCCGGCATCACGCCGCGTCTCGCGCTTGTAAACGGCGTGCCGGTTGCTGCTCAAAGCACGCTTTCCGTCCCCGGCGGCACGGTTTGCGTGGAGCTTTATTACTGATAAGGAACGGTAAAATAAAGGCAGGTGCATGGATAATACCATGCGCCTGCCTTTTTGCTATTATTACTGCATCACCGTGCCGTCGGCAAGAGTGATAGTGCAGCCATTGAAGATGATGGTGCCGTTATTTACAAGACTTGTGACCGTGAAGTCACCGGTCAGCGTCCGCACGCAGCCCGATCCGACCGTTACGACGGCGTTATTCTCTGCCGCTGCGGCGCAAAGGATCGCAAGATTTTTTCTTGTTGTTTTCAAAAGGAATGACATCCTTTTGGGTCTCTGGTGTAAGCATACGGCGGCGTCCGGAAAGCAGACGGAAAAAATCGTCTGCCGCAGAAAAATTTTAACCACAAGTTGAATGACAAATGGAAAAACGTATGGTATAGTGCATACAGAAATTGAAATTCACGAAAGGAAATGCGATCATGAAGGCTATTTCTTCCGCCATCTTCTCCATGAGCGAACAACAGGCTGTTTTCGAGCAGGAAAACAGCTGCCGCGAAGCGCGTCCATGGCAGGAGAAGCGAGAGAAGGAACCTCGGATCGGCGATACGGTAAACCCGGTGTAACGGGACTGCCGGGCCACACTTCCTTCGGAGATCGTATAAGCCGCCTGCCTGGAGAAAAAGGCAGGCGGCTTTTTGCGCCTGCGGATATCTGAACTTGTCAGGAGGTGATGAAAAATGGACTTTCCCGCGATCGATCCGGTAAAGACCGGCGACAATATCACAAAGCTCCGAAAGGCCGCAGGCCTTTCCGTACACGATGTACAGGCGGCGTTTGGCTTTAACTCGCCGCAGGCGATCTATAAATGGCAAAACGGAACGGCGCTGCCTTCTGTGGATAATCTTGTCTGTCTCGCAGCGCTGCTGCGCGTCCGGATGGATGATATCCTCATCACAGATCGTTCCTGAATTTTCGGTCGGGAGCCGATACTCCCGCTTCTATGGTCCGCTCGTCTAACAGGATAGGACGCAGCCCTTTCACGGCTGTAATGACCGGTTCAAATCCGGCGCGGATCTCCATATATGGTGCCTTCGTCTAATCGGACAGGACGCAAGCCTCTCAAGCTTGTAATGCCGGGTTCAAGTCCCGCAGGCATCACCACCACGTCAGAAGAAGTCAGCACCGTTCCGTTTCCGCCTCGCGGCGAAAACTGCACTACGCTGACTCCTTCTTCCTTTCCAAATCGAACCCGCTCCGCTGGGCTTTGATCTGGGCCTTGATTTTATAATTCTGTATTGGGGTGTAGCCAAGCGGTAAGGCAGCGGACTTTGACTCC
>DPHR01000100.1:2648-3016 GCA_003522945.1 Clostridiales bacterium | reverse complement strand
TGCCGGTCCGCGGCGACTTTTTTTATGCCGTGCATAAAAACTTCTCTCCGCTGCGTCTCGATGGCCGGAGGGAAAAGTTGACCGGCTGTGATAAAATGAAAAAGAAGGGAAGGGAAGGAAATGGACGAGCGGATAAAGCCTACGGCGCACTACCATCTGCCGGGGCTTTTTGAGTTTTACGAATTTTACCGCGTGTTTCTGCCACTGTTTTATGAGCACCGGGAATGGTTTTACGATTGGTGCGACATCGGCTCAATCTACGGCGCGCCGGCGGACTGCCTCTGGGACGGCGGACGCACCGGGTACGGGGACGATGATCCGCGCGAGGTGCTCTCGCTGCTGCGCGAATACGGCATTTCGGCGCGGCT
>DPHR01000100.1:2265-2476 GCA_003522945.1 Clostridiales bacterium | reverse complement strand
CGAATACGGCATTTCGGCGCGGCTCACGTTCAGCAATTCCCTCCTGCGGGAGGAGCATCTCTCGGATAACAAGTGCACCGGTCTCTGCGCGCTTTTCAATGAGAGCGAAACGCCGCGAAACGGCGTCATCGTCCATTCGGAGCTGCTGCTCGCCTATCTCCGGCGGCGGTATCCCAAGTTGTATTTTGTGTCCTCCACGACCAAGGTGCTG
>DPHR01000100.1:0-2112 GCA_003522945.1 Clostridiales bacterium | reverse complement strand
CACTATCCGCAGCTTTATTTCGTGTCCTCCACGACCAAGGTGCTGACGGATTTTCGGGACTTTCGGAAGGAACTCGAGCGGGAGGAGTTTTCGTATGTCGTGCCGGATTTTCGCCTGAACCGGAGGTTTGACCGGCTCGGCACGCTCCCGCAGGCGGAAAAGGACAAGGTGGAGTTCCTCTGCAACGAGTGCTGCGATTTTGGCTGCGCCGAGCGGCGGGCATGCTACGAAGCCGTCAGCCGCCAAAACCTCGGCGAGGATGCGCCGGAGCACCGCTGCGCCGCGCCCGACGGCGCGCAGGGCTACCGGTTTTCCAAGGCTATGAAGAATCCCGGCTTCATCGGCGCGGCGGACATTCGGGATATATATCTTCCCATGGGCTTTTCCCATTTCAAGATCGAGGGGCGCACCCTCGGCAGCGCAGTGCTGCTGGAGTTTCTGCTGCACTACCTGACAAGACCCGAATACCACCTCCCGGTCCGCGAGGAAATCTATCTTGACGGCATGCTCGATCTCTTTTAAAAGGAGCGGAGAACGCGGGGCGCGGCGGGGGATCGACCGGGCTACTTTCCCGAAATTATACAAAGAATTATGACGAGGGAAAAGCGTGTAAAAATCTTGTAAAAAATGTTCTTGCACTTTTTACGATGTTGTACTATAATCACGACAAAAACCCGGTATGCTGTCTCCGGTTTTGTTACTTTTATCCGAAACGGGTGTGAGGTATGGCATCTTTCAACGCTGTTATAGAGCATCTGCACGAAGTGAATCTTGTCTCCATGCTGGTGCGCTTTGCCATCGCACTTCTCGGCGGCGGCATCATCGGCATGTCCCGCGGCAAGCGCCAGCACGCCGCCGGACTGCGCACGCATCTTCTTGTGTGCATCGGCGCGGCGTCCGTTATGATGACGAGCTTGTATCAGGCACAGAATCTCGGTGTGCCGGGCGATGCGTTCCGTATGCCGGCGCAGGTCGTGAGCGGCGTCGGCTTCCTCGGCGCGGGCAGCATCCTCGTCACCGGCAAGCGCCACGTCACCGGCCTTACGACCGCCGCGGGCCTGTGGGCCTCGGCGTGCATGGGCCTTGCCGCGGGCGCGGGCTTCTATGAGGGCGCGCTGCTGTGTACCGTTCTGTCGGTAATCGCCATCTCGGTGCTTTATCGGCTGGAAAATCTACTCGGCAGCAAAACGGCGGTCATCGAGATTTATATTGAACTCAAGGACGTCGATCAGACCAACCATGTTGTCAGCCTGCTTTCGACGGAGGAATATAAGGTTTATAAAATGCAGATTACGCCTTCGCGCAGCGGATTGGCGAATAACATCGGCATCGAGGCGTTACTGCGGCTGGACAAAACCGAGTCCAAAAGCGAGGCGCTCAATAAGATTTCCTCGCTGCCCGAGGTGGCGTTTGCGCTTGAAACGGTCTGAATTCGGAATGGAGAAGAAAAAACGGAGGGCATCGCCCTCCGTTTTTTGTGCCTATGCAAACCGGCGCTCGGTCAGGAGAGCCGGTAAACGCTTATTGCGCCGCTTGTTTTCTCCTGCCGCGCACGATGAACTGAAGCAGAATGCCGGCGCTGCACAGCAGCGTCAGCGCCGCCGCGCCGATTCCGCCGCCGCCCGTAGAGGGCGTTCCGGATTCCGACGCGCCGGATGACGCAGCCGGTTCGGACGAATCAGAGGGGTCGGAGGGTTCGGACGACTCGGGCGAAACCGGCGTGGAGGAGGAATCCTCCGAGGTATCGCCCTCGGAAGTATCGTCCGGCGCGTCCTGCTTCCATTGCGCCGTAAAGACGATGTCGCCGCTCACCGTTCCGCCCGCCTCCGGCGACCAGCCCGTAAAGGTGTAGCCGTCGCGCATCGGGGTGCCCTCAAAGGCGGGGACGTCCAGCCCGACAAGGAGGCCGTCAAAGACCTGATCGGGGAAAATCTCCTCGCCGTCAACACCGTCGGTGTAGGTGACGGTGTAAGTCTCCTCGTCCTCGTCGGGAATGCCGTTGCCGTTCACGTCGGCCTTCCAAACGGCGGTATGGATTGCGGATGCCTGCACTTTGTCGGCAGGCTCGGGGTTCCAGCCGGCAAAGACGTAGCCGTCGCGCATCGGGGTGCC
>DPHR01000097.1:2289-2526 GCA_003522945.1 Clostridiales bacterium | reverse complement strand
CCAGCCGGAGATCTCCTGCGAGAAGCGAAGCGGTACGGCGTCCTGCAGATGCGTCCGCCCGACCTTCAGCACGTCCTCGTTCTCCGCTTCCAGCCGCCGGAGCGTCTGCGCGAAGCTATCGCACGCCGGGAGAAGGTTTTCCTCCAGCGCGATAACGGCGGCAATGTGCATCGCCGTCGGAAACGTGTCGTTTGAGGACTGCGACATGTTCACATCGTCGTTCGGGTGCAGCAGCTT
>DPHR01000097.1:1808-2082 GCA_003522945.1 Clostridiales bacterium | reverse complement strand
GTTGACGTTCATGTTCGACTGCGTACCGCTGCCGGTCTGGAACACAACGAGCGGGAAGTTCCCGTCGAGCTGCCCGGCGAGGATCTCGTCGCACGAGCGCGAAATGGCGGCGCACTTTTCTTCGGTCATGCGCTGCGGCACGAGCGCGCGGTTTGCCTCCGCCGCCGCCTTTTTCAATATGGCAAAGGCGCGGAGGATCTCCTCCGGCATCGTTTCATGGCCCGCTCCGGCGGGGAAGTTCCGGCGGCTGCGCTCGGTCTGCGCGCCCCAGTAT
>DPHR01000097.1:1053-1648 GCA_003522945.1 Clostridiales bacterium | reverse complement strand
CTCGGTCTGCGCGCCCCAGTATTTATCCGCAGGAACGGCGATCTCGCCCATGGAATCGTGTTCGATACGCATTTTCTCTTCCGGCATAATGGCGGCTCCTTTTTCTTCGGTAATATACGGACGTGCGGCAACGGGGACGGATCTCTCTGACAGCGTTGTGTCAGCAAGAACCGTCCCCATTGACAACTTTTTTTACTTGGGCTGGCGGCCGTTGCAGAGGTAGAACACCGTCAGCAGGCCGGGGCCGCAGTGCGCGCCGATGACGACGCCGAGCGCCGTGATCGTGATCTCGCCGACCTGGGGATATGCCTTGCGGATCTCGTCGCGCACCCACTCGGCATCGGCGACGCAGTCCGCCTGCAGGATGTGGATCTCCGTGCCGGTCGGGTCGCACTCGCTGAAATCGTGCAGGACGCCGTCGCGAATGGCGCGCAGCGCCGCCTTGCGCCCGCGTACCTTCTGCGCCACGTCGAGCGTACCGGCGTTCGGGACATAGAGCACGGGCTTAATGTCAAGGATCGAGCCGACGAGCGCCGCGCTGTTCGAAACGCGCCCGCCCTCTTTGAGATAATTGAGATCGTCCACGGTGAAGCGG
>DPHR01000097.1:0-780 GCA_003522945.1 Clostridiales bacterium | reverse complement strand
GAGCGTGTCCATCACATAGAGCTTCCGTTCGGGGAACTCCGCGCGCAGCTTGTCCGCGGCCTTGTTCGCGTTGACGAACGACACGGACATCTTCTGCGACATATCGAGAAAGATCACGTCCTTCCCCTCGTCGAGAAACGTCTTGAGAAAGTCGTAATACACGAACTCGTTGATCATGGACGTGTGCAGCTTGTCGCCCCGGCGCATACCGGCGTAGACCGCGGCGCGGGTCTCCTCACGGCAGTCGTCCTCGCGGGGCTCGTCGTTCACGGTATAGGAATACGCGATGAACGGGATGTTGTGCTCCTCCAGCCAGGTGCGCGGCAGGTCGGAGGTGGAGGATGTGGCAATGATGTAATCAGACATAGTATATTTCCTCTCTGTAGTAGTTTATTCGCCGAAGATCGCGGAGAGTGTTTTGGCCACGCTCCGGAAAAAGCCGCGGATGCTGTCCCAGACCGTTCCGGCGGTGGACAGGGCGCTCTCGCCGCTCTCGCGGATCTTCTCCACCGTTTCGGGCAGGTCCTGCACGCGCTCGGCAAAGTTTGATCCGCCGAGGCTCTGGATCTTGCGGAAGAGATCGGCAAGCTGCTGCGTCTGCGCGTCGTTGAGCGTCATGCCGTGCTCCGCGGCGATGGAGCGGATGCGCTCGCGCAGCTCATCGTCCGAGAGCGCCGCGAGCTCGTCAAAGAAATCGGTCATGGCGCCGAGCAGCTCCTCGAGCTTTGAGGTGTCGAGCTCGCCGGAGAGCGCGTCGGCCTCGCGCAGCGCCGCGGCGGC
>DPHR01000183.1:875-8400 GCA_003522945.1 Clostridiales bacterium | reverse complement strand
GCCGATGAGCACGGGGTTGTTCTTCGTTTTACGCGAGAGAATGCGGATGACATTCCGGATCTCGTTATCACGGCCGATCACGGGGTCGAGCTCGTTTTCGCGGGCGCGCTTGACGAGATCGGTGCCGTATTTGGCGAGAGCATCATAGGTGCTCTCCGGGTTATCGCCGGTCACGGGACCGGTCTTGACCTTGGAAAGAGCCTCGGTGAAGGCGGTCTTCGTGATGCCGTGGTCGGAGAAAATACGCTTGATCGCCGGCGTGGCGGCGGCGAAGATGCCGATCATCAGATGCTCGACGGAGATGTACTCGTCGCCCATCGATTTGGCGGCTTTCTCGGCGGCATTGATGGCACGGTCGCACTCCGGGGAGAGATACACCTCGCTCACATTGCCGACCTTCGGCAGCGCGGCGATAGCGGTATCAAGCTCGGAGAGGACGGCGTTGCAGTCCACCTTCATTTTGCCGAGCAGGGACGGGATCAGCCCGCCGTCCTGATCGACGAGAGCATAGAGAAGATGCTCGGGGGTGATATAGTTGTTGCGGTTTTCCTCCGCCATGGATTTGGCGGTGCGGACCGCGTCCAGACTTTTCTGGGTGAATTTTTCAGCGTTCATAAAGATCCCTCCTTAATAAATTAAGAGAAGAAATGGTATACAGGATTAAATCAGCACGGCGGCGCGGCGCATCTGCGTGAACCACTCGCGCTCGATAGCGCGCGCATCCAGCTCGCCGCTCACATAGCCCTTCATCAGCCGGTCAAAAAGCTGGATGTATTCGCTGATAGCCTGCGCCAGCTCGTCGGCGGTGCAGTCCTTGGTGGGCGGTGCGATGGAACGGACGAATTTGCCGTCGTACAGCGCATACTGCCGCTCCGTTCCGGCGGGCAGGTGCGTATCTTCGATACGCTTCCAGAGCCGGAAAAACTCCGTCATCGCGCGGATGAGCGCTTCGGACTGCGTGCGGAAGAGCACCGTTAACTCGCCGATGGAGTTTTCGTCGCCGCCGTGCAGCTCCAGCTCGTACTTGACCGTCGGGCGGTATTTATACTGCAGAGAGCTTTTGAGCGACATCGTGCTGCTGTTCGGCGAGAAAAACGGCACAAGCTCGCGCGAGGGGCTGATGAGCTGCTCAAGCGCGGAGAAAATGTCGTTGATGCGGCGCTCCGGCGTCGTATAGTTCACATATTCGGCGAGGATCTGATTGATGAGATTCGACCGGCTCGTCCCCAACCGGTGCGCGAGCACGTCCACCTCGCGGACGACCTCCTCGTTGAGCATCAGACTGTACAATGTCTTTTTCAAAAGGAACCATCTCCTTTGACCTATTTTGACCTTTTGATCATAGTATAGCACAAGAAAAACTTTTGTCAATAGTTTTATATAAATTATTTTTCAAATTATATTTTCTTTGTCGCGGTTTTCAGCATTTACTTTCCACAGGAGGATCGTCTCCCCGCGCGAAAAACCCCTCCGTCTTTTGCCTGCGGCAAAAGACACCTCCCCTGTTAGGGGAGGCAAGCAGGTTATCGGAATACTATCTTGGCTCCCCTAACAGGGGAGCTGGCAGCCGTCAGGCTGACTGAAGGGTTTTTCTCACCACGCGAACCAAGCAGAACGCCCCGACCACGGTCGGGGCGCCTGCTTCATTTATAGGGACTGTAATCCGGCAATATAGCCGAGGCGGCGTAGGTGTCGATCATGTAGACCGAGGCATCGCCCGCCATGGTAGCGTAGCCGGGAAGAACGTTGGCTTCAATATCGCCGCTCATGCCCTTCAGGAGCACGCGCGCCATCCAGACGATGTTGCGCACCGAGAGGTCGGTCGTGAGATTTTCCTGATATATGCGCCAGAGCCCCGGCAGCGCAGCGAGCGTTTTCGGCCGCAGCCACTGCTTCATGGCGGTCTTCATCACCGCGCGCTGCACCTCCGTGCGGCCGATGTCGGCATTGGCGTATCCCGAGCGAAAACGCACGACCCACATAAGCTGCTCGCCGGTCAGGTGCTGCTCGCCGGCTTTCAGATGGATGAAAAGGTTCTGGTCGGGATCGTCGTAGTCCATGTCCATGGGCACGTCAAAATCCAGCCCGCCGAGCAGATCGACCGCCTCCACAAAGGCGCTGAGATTAACGAGCGCATAGCCGTCCGGCATGAAGCCGACGACGTTTTTCACCTGCTCCATGAGCTGCTCCATGCCCTTTTCCCCGCCGCCGACCGCGCCGTAGGCCGAGTTGATCTTCGGCACATAGTAGGCAGGCGCATAGGTGTCGCGCGGGATGCTCAAAAGGCGGATGCTGCCCTCGTTCCGGTCGAGCGTCAGGAGAAGGATCGTGTCGGTTCGCATGCCGTCCTCGTCCGTGCCGCAGAGAAGTACCGTGCTGCGGCCCGAAATACGCTCAAGGTTATCCGGATTTCGCACCGGCGCTTTGCCGATGACCACCAGCGCGACGATCGCAAGCACGATGACCGTGACAAGAAACCGCAGAAAGCCCCCCTTGCGGCGGCGCTTTTTCTTTTTCGGCTTCTCTTTCGGCTCCTCCAGCGTTTCGGCGCGGTCCTCAGGGGCATAGGAAACGTCGTCCTCTTCCTCCTCCGGCTCGTCCGCGTCGTCGGCATAGTCTTCGCCGTACTTCTCTTCGTATTCTTCGCCTTCCTCGTCCGCGGCGCGCTCCTCGCGCTCGCGCTGGGCGTAGTAGGCATCGCGCTGCGCATAGTAGGCGTCCCGGCGGGCGTAGTAGGCGTCGCGCTCGGCATAGTATTCTTCCCGCGCTTCCGGCGAGAGATGCCGTCCCGCGGCGGGATATTCCTCCGGCGGAGTATTCCAGTCGGCGAAATAGTCCTCCTGCGGTGTGCCGTCCCAATTGGCAGGCGTTCGGTTTGTATTGTCGCTTTGTTTCATGGTGTTTCGTTCCTAAAAGCATTTTATGATATTCGTTAGACGGTTTTCGCCATCCGGGAGTTCATTGTAGCAGGGTTTTTGCCATAGAGCAAGAAAAAACGCGCGTACCGGAGAACCGATACGCGCGTTTTTATTGGATCGGGTCGATCAGCCGATGCCGCCGAGCGCCGCGCCTGCAACCAGCGCGATAACGCAGAGGATGCAGTACACATACTTGGCAAGCGGATAGAACCAGCCGCCGATCGGGGATTTGAGGCCATGGTTGACCTCCTTGAGCGCAAAGTTCTTTCCCGCGACCCAGAAGAACATCACGCCGGCCAACAGCGCGCCAAGCGGACAAATGTAGATGGAGACGACATCCATCCACTCGGAGGTGATCTTCTGGATAAAAATGGCAACAATGCCGCCCACAGCGAGAATGATCGCCGTTGCAGGGACGCGCTTGAGCTTCAGGTTGTCCTGCAGCGTTGCGACCGGAGCCTCATACAGGTTGATAATGGAGCTCAAGCCGGCAAACAGGACGCAGATGAAGAAGATAACGCCGATGATACGGCCGCCGGGCATACCGTTAAGAACGTTGACGAGCCACACGAACATGAGCCCCGGGCCGCCTTTCTCCAGAGGAGCGCCGCCCGCCGCCATCGCAGGGATGATGACGAATGCCGCAAGGAGAGCCGCGAGCGTATCGAACACGGCAACGTTTCTCGCGGAGGTCACGATGTTCTCATTCTTCGGCAGATAGGAGCCGTAGATGACCGAACCGTTACCGGCGACGGACAGAGAGAAGAACGCCTGGCCGAAGGCGAAAATCCACACCAGCGGGTTGAGCAGCCCTTTGGGGTCGAGCGTGAAGATGTACTTGTAGCCGGCGCCGGAGCCGGGAAGAAACGCGATATAAACGCCGAGAACCACAAACAGGACAAACAGCGCCGGCATCATGATCTTATTGGCTTTTTCAATGCCGCCGGATACGCCCAGCGCCATGATGGCAAAGGACGCGAGGATCGCAACAATGATGCAGGGGACGTTATTCACCGCGACAACGTCAAAGTGGCCGCCGATGGACGCCATGTCCTGTCCCATTGCATGCATATCGCCGGTGATGGAGATAAAGGTGTACTTGAAGATCCAGCCCATGACGACCGTGTAACCGATCGCGAGAGCCATAGAGCCGATGACCGGGATAAGGCCGATGCCTTCGCCGATCTTGCGGTTGCCGCGGAGAGCCGTGCATTCGCCGAAAGCGCCGATGGGGCCGGCGCCGGTCGCACGGCCGAGAGCAAACTCGCCGATAACGCCGGTAGAACCAATCAGGAGAACGCAGATGAAGTACGGGATAAGAAACGTCATTCCGCCCCATACCGAGACCATGATGGGGAAGCGCCAGATGTTGCCCATGCCGACGGCGGAACCGATGCAGGCGAGGATGAAACCCCACCGGCTGGTAAAGCCGTCACGGTTTGAGGTAAGCTGTTTGTCTGCCATTGATTTTCCCTCCAATAATTTGATGGATTCGACTGACGCACGACGCCGGTGGGGACCGGCGCCGTGCCGTCCGGGTTCGCTGGTATGCGCTTTCTCAGTTTCTCCAGGGTTTTGCTTTACTTCTTCTTACTTCTTACTTCTCTTCGTTGGGGTAGGGCTCAAGGAACGCGTGGAAGTGGCGCATCGGGAGATTGTGGCCCCAAATGATGCGCATGTTGGGGATGGATTCGCGGTCTTCATACAGCGCTTTGACAGCGGCGATGACGTAGTCCAGATGCTCCTGGGTGAGACGGCTGCGGTCGATGGCAAAACGGACGACGTTCGCCAGCTCCGCCTGCTGCTCGGGGGTCTTGAGGTCGTATTCCATGGAGTAGTCGCCGAGCTCTGAAACGCGGATGCCGTAGCGGCGGATCAGCTCGAGCGAGAAGCCCTCGCCCGCGAAGGTCTCGTGGCCGCGCTTGCCGTCGAAGAACTCGTCCATGTTGATGTACACAGCGTGGCCGCCGGCGGGAAGAACGACGCCCTTGACGCCCGCTTTGTAGAAGCCCTGCGCGAGATATTCGCACTGGGACACGCGCTCGTGCATGTAGTTGAAGTCGCAGCTCTCGTACATGCCGACGGACAGAGCCATGATGTCACGGCCGGACATGCCGCCGTAGGAGTCGTTGCCGTAGCAGGAGATCTGCTTGACCTTCAGCAGAACGCCGACGTCGGTCTTGACGGTGCCGTCCTCGTTGAAGTCGGAGAATTTCTGCCAGAACAGGCCCTTGTCGCGGAACGCGACCATGCCGCCCATGTTGGCGTGGCCGTCCTTCTTCGCGGACATGCAGAAGCCGTCGCAGTAGGAGAACATCTCGGTGGCGATCTCGGCGATGGACTTGTCGCGGTAGCCCTCTTCGTTCATCTTGATGAAGTAGGCGTTCTCCGCCCAGCGGGCCACGTCGAAGATCAGGGGGATGTCGTACTTGCGGGACACGCGGTTGATCTCACGGATATTGCCCATGGAGACCGGCTGGCCGCAGATCGGGTTGTTGGTGATGCAGGTGAAGATCAGGGGAACATTTTCCGGACCGACGCCCTGGATAAGCTGTTCGAGCTTTTCAATGTCCATGTTGCCCTTGAACGGGTTCTTCTCGTACTTGCCGCCTTCGGGAATTTCGTAAAGGAGTTCCTTGTGGTAGAGGTTTCTGGGGATGGAGCCCATCTGCTTGATGTTGCCCTCGGTAGTGTCGAAGTGTCCGTTGGAGGGGATCGTGAACACCTTGCCCGGATGACGCTGGGCGAGGATCTTCTTGACGATCTCCATCAGGACGGACTCCGCGGCACGTCCCTGCTGGATGATGAAGGTGTTGGGGCGCTCCATCTGGGCGGCGCCGCCGTTGAACAGTCCGCCTTCGTACTCGGGAAGGTAGACGTTCTCCATCATGGTCTCCACGTCGCGGCAGTCGGTGCGGACATAGTCGATGATCTTCTTCCAGTTCTTCTCGCCGCCGCGCTCGAAGATGTCGCGGAAGGTGTCGAGAAGGACGTAGTAGCCGGTGTTGCGGCCGTAGGCCTCGTCGCCGAGGAACAGGGACGCCCACTGCTGGTTGGTCATCGCGGTGGTGCCGGAGTCGGAGAGCATATCAACTGTCAGCATGCCGGCGGGGAAGGCAAACTCGTTGTAATGCGTCGCCTTCAGGACGCGCTCACGCTGTTCGACCGTGACATCGGGAATGTCGCGGACGGCGAACGTGAAATGATGGGGCGCGGGAACGTTCAGGGGATACTCTTTACTCATAATACTGACCTCCATAATGTTGGCGCATTGCGCCTTTTGTTTTGGAGATACCCCGGTCGTCGCAGACAGCTCACTGCCGGCGCCTGGCGGACAGTATCAGATCGACGAAAGAAATTAAAGGACGGCGATGCACTCGATCTCAACGAGCGCGTCCTTGGGGAGGCGGGCAACTTCGACCGCGCTGCGCGCCGGATAGTCACCGGCAAAGAACGTGGCGTAAACGCCGTTCATGGCAGCGAAGTTGTTCATGTCGCTCAGGAAAACGGTGGTTTTGATGACGTTTTCCATGGTTGCGCCGGAAGCCTCGAGGACGGCCTTGCAGTTTTCAAGAGACTTGCGGGTCTGCTCCTCGATCGTGGCGGGGAACGCACCGGTGGCCATGTCAATGGGAAGCTGGCCGGACGTGATGATCAGGCTGCCCGCCCGGATGCCCTGCGAATACGGGCCGATCGCCGCGGGGGCCTTTTCGGTTGCGATAACGTTTTTCAATTCTGGTTTTCACCTCCTTGGTGTGAGAATAGTTTATCATCGCCGCAAAACGATGTCAATATAAATCACAAATCTTTTCAAAGTCTAAATATATTTTTGTTTATTGCTCACAAATTTTAGCAGAAAAAACTTATATAACGAGAAATTTTCTTCTCGTTGTGAGAAAATTTCCGAAAAATCGCGGTTTTTTTCTTGTCTCGGGCATTTTGGTATGGTAGTATGAGAATCACCGCACTCCAAGGGAGGTACAAAACCCATGACGGAACAACTGCTTTTGCACTATACAAGGCTTGTTGAGTTTCTCGGCCACGTTCTCGGGCCGGATTATGAGATCATTCTGCACGAAATTTTGCCGGAGCAGAGCCGCGTTGCCGCGATCGCCAACGGCGGCATCAGCGGACGGGACGTAGGCGCGCCGATCACCAACGCGGCGCTGCGCATGATCATGCAGAAGCAATATGAATCCAACAACTATATTATTAATTACACGGGCCAGTTATCCAACGGAAAAACGCTCCGTTCGAGCACGATGTTCATCAAGGACGGCGGCAAGCTCGTGGGGCTGCTGTGCATCAATTTTGACGACAGCCGCTTCCACGAGATCAGCGACGCCATCCTCAAGCTCATCCATCCTGACGATTTCGTCCACCACCACTACTTCCCTGTCGACGCCCCGGCCAAGCAGCCGATGCAGCCGCAGCATCCCGCGCCGGATCCCGCGGAGCATTTCCAGTCCGACATGAACGGGCTGATGGAGGAGCTGTTCGACACAGTCACGAAGTCGGTCAGCGTTCCGCTCGACCGGCTGACGCAGGCGGAGCGCACGCAGATCATTGCCAGGCTCTACGACCAGGGCATGTTCGAGCTGCGCGGC
>DPHR01000183.1:0-735 GCA_003522945.1 Clostridiales bacterium | reverse complement strand
CGAGCTGCGCGGCGCGGTGCAGTTTACGGTACACAAGCTGGCCTGTTCGCAGGCGAGCATTTACCGGTATATCAAGAAAGTCAAATCGCAGACCGAATAGGTCTGCGGCAGAAAAGAGGCCATTTTATGAGCCGCGGTGCGGAAAAGACGCGCGTCCCGCTTCTGATGCGGGACCGCTCGTTTTATCATACGTTTCTCATCCTCGCGGGCACGCTGATTCTGGAGCAGGCCGTCGTGCTGAGCGTCAATCTGGCCGACAATCTGATGATCGGCAGCTACAACGAGACGGCGCTGGCCGCCGTGGCGGCGGTCAACCAGATCGTCTTCGTGGTGCAGCAGGTGATCTACGGTGTGACGAACGGCGTGATCGTGCTGAGCAGCCAATACTGGGGCAAGCAGCAGACCGCGCCCATCCGGCGGCTGGTCTGCCTTGGGCTGCGGCTGGAGGCGGCGCTGTCGATGCTCTTTTTCGCGGTGGTCTCGCTGTGGCCGGCACAGTGCGTGGGCCTGTTCGTGACGGACGCAGCGATCATCGCCGAGGGCGTGCGGTATCTGCGCGTTATCCGCTTCACCTTCCCCTTCTTCGCCGTGACGACGGTGCTGCTGGGCGCGATGCGCAGCGTGGAAACGGTCAGTCTGGCACTGAAGGTCTCGGTGGTGTCGCTGGTGACGAACTGCGTGATCAATTATATCCTGATCTTCGGCCGCTTCGGCGCGCCGGAGCTCGGCGTGGTG
>DPHR01000028.1:3749-3921 GCA_003522945.1 Clostridiales bacterium | reverse complement strand
GGCGTCACGGTGCGCCGCGGCTGCGTGGACGAGCTGCGCTCCCGGCTGCGTGAGTATTACCTCTCCCATCCCGACCGGACGCTCCCGGCGCTGGAGGCCGACCTCCTCGTTGATTCGCCGGAGCTTTTGACGATGGCATGCGTCGAGTCGCTCGACGAGCTGGAGCCGTGCG
>DPHR01000028.1:406-3538 GCA_003522945.1 Clostridiales bacterium | reverse complement strand
GCTCGACGAGCTGGAGCCGTGCGGCAACGGAAACCCGCGGCCGCTGCTCTATATGGAAAATGTTTCGCTCGACTCCGTGCAGCCCATCGGCGGCGGGAAGCACCTGCGGCTGAAGCTCGCCAAATTCGGGCAGACCTATGACGGCGTGTTCTTTTCCCAGACCGCGCCCGCGCTCGGCGCGCGTGCCGGGCAGCGCTGCGACATCGTTTTCGCGCCGCAGATCAACGAATTTCACGGCCGGCGCAGCGTGCAGCTTGTGATCACCGATCTGCGCCGAAGCAAAGAAGGATAAAAGGATCTATCATGGCAGAAGAAATTATTGAACAGGGCTATCGGGAGCTTGCCGATACCATTTTGGAACATAACCCCGGCGTCGATCTCGGCCGGGTGCGCGCGGCGTTTGAGCTGGCCGACCGCGCCCACAGCGGGCAGAAGCGCAAGGCCGGCACGCCGTATGTGACGCACTGCGTCGCCGCCGCGCAGATCTGCGCGGAGATGGGGCTGGACGAGGACAGCATCGTTGCGGCGCTGCTGCACGACTGCATCGAGGATACCGCCATCACCCACGAGGACATCGCCCGGCAGTTCGGCGCCGAGGTCGCCGATATCGTGGAGGGCGTCACAAAGCTCACCCGCGTGCAGTTCACGAGCCGTGAGGACGAGCAGATGGAAAACCTCCGCAAAATGCTCATGGCGATGGCGAAGGACATCCGTGTCATCCTCATCAAGATCGCCGACAGGCTGCACAATATGCGCACGATGGAATACATGGTCGCGCAGAAGCAGCTCGAAAAGTCACTCGAAACGATGGAGATCTATGCGCCCATCGCCCACCGGCTCGGCCTGCAGAAGGTGAAGTGGGAGCTTGAGGATCTCTCGCTCAAATATCTCGACCCGGACGGCTACCGTGAGATCATCACCTACCTCGACAGCAAGGCGGATGTGCTCAACGAGTTTATGTCCGATGTCAAAAAGAAGATCACCGACCGGCTCACGGAGTACAGCATCCACGCAACGGTGCAGAGCCGCATCAAGCATACCTACAGCATTTACCGCAAGATGTATACGCAGAAGCGCGGTCTGGACGAGATCTTCGATCTCTGCGCGTTCCGCGTCATCGTGGACGATATTCCCGACTGCTACAATGTTCTCGGCCACATTCACGACATGTTCCGCCCCGTGCCGGGCCGCTTCAAGGACTACATTGCCACGCCCAAGCCCAACGGCTACCAGAGCGTGCATACGACCGTCCTCGGCGAGGAGGGCATCATGTTCGAGGTGCAGATCCGCACCTGGGAGATGCACCGCATCAGCGAATACGGCATCGCCGCGCACTGGAAGTACAAATCCGGCGGCGCGGGCGTCCGCGCCGGAGATGAGGAGAAGTTCGCCTGGATCCGCCGCCTGCTCGAAGCGCAGCAGGACACCGACGCGCAGGACTTCGTTCACAATCTCAAAATGGACATGTTCAACGACGAGGTGTTCGTATTCACGCCGCAGGGCGACGTGGTGAACCTCCCCGCCGGCGCGTGCCCGATCGACTTTGCCTACGGCATCCATTCCGCCGTCGGCAACCGGATGATCGGCGCAAAGGTCAACGGGCGCATCGTGCCGTTTGACTATACGCTGCAAAACGGCGATATCGTCGATATCATCACGTCCAAATCCGCGCCGGGGCCGAGCCGCGACTGGATGACGCTCTGCAAGTCCAACGCCGCCCGCTCCAAGATCCGCCAGTGGCTCAAAAAGGAGTGCCGCGAGGAGAACATCGTCCGCGGCAAGGAGATGTTTGAAAGCGAGCTGCGCCGCGCGGGACTTACGACGGCGTATCTCGAGGACGACGATCTTTTGCAGACATGCATCAAAAAGCTCTCCGTCACGAGTCTCGACGATATGTACGCCGCCATCGGCTACGGCGGCATCACCTGCACACGCGCGGTCAACCGCTTCAAGGACGAGATCGCCCGCGCTGCCCGCGCGCAGGCGCAAAGCCAGAAAAGCGAGCTTGAACGGATCAACGAAGCCGTCGAGCGCCACAGCGCGCAGCAGACCAAGGCGGTGCAGGGCGTTCTCGTTGAGGGCATGGACAACTGCCTCATCAAATTTTCCCGCTGCTGCACGCCGGTGCCGGGCGATCCGATCGTCGGGTTCATCACGCGCGGGCAGGGCGTTTCCATCCACCGCGCCGACTGCCCGAACTATCTCAACAGTCTGTGCAAGCACGAACAGGAAGGCCGCTGGCTGAATGTTTCGTGGGCCGATAAGACGTTGGGGCTTTACGCCACAACGCTGCGCATCCTCGCGCGCGACCGCAACGGTCTCATTCTGGATATTGCCGCCGTGCTCAACGCGCTCAATGCCAAGGTGCGCTCGCTCAACGCCCGCTCGCTCCCCGAGGGGAATGCGCTTGTCTATGTCACCACCGAGGTCCCCGATCTCGCCTCGCTGCGGCTTATCATGGCGAGGATCCGCACGCTCGGCGGCGTGCGCGAGATCGACCGCGGCAACGGATAAACGGAGGAAGGATCTATGAGAGCCGTCGTAACAAGAGTCAACAGCGCCCGCGTAACCCGCGCCGAAACCGGCGAAGTGCTCGGCGAGATCGGCAAAGGGTTTCTCGTGCTGCTCGGCGTCCATGTGGACGATACCGAAAAGGAAGCCGCGAAGATCGCCGACCGCATCTGCGGTCTGCGCGTCTTTGACGACGAAAACGGAAAGATGAACATCCGCCCCGCGGACGCGGGCGCGGAGATCCTCATTGTGAGCCAGTTCACGCTCTGGGCGGACGCGCGGTCGCGCCGCCCCGGCTTCACCGCCGCGGCGCGGCCCGAGACAGCCATCCCGCTCTATGAGCGCGTGGTCGCGCTCTGCCGCGAGAGCGGGTTCCATGTGGAGACCGGCGAGTTCGGCGCGGAGATGCTTGTAGAATCCGTCAACAACGGTCCCGTCACCATTCTGCTCGACACAAGGGAGCTGTGAAAATGAAACGCTGTCTTCTCGCGCTTCTCCTCGCTGTGCTGCTTCTTTCGGGCTGTTCCTCCTCCGTGCCGGAGCCTGCCGCATCCGAACCGGCGGCGATAGAACCGACGACCTCCCCCACGCTCTCTCCCACCCCGGAGCCGACGCCCGAGC
>DPHR01000028.1:0-174 GCA_003522945.1 Clostridiales bacterium | reverse complement strand
CCGAGCCGGTGACGGCGCCGGAAACGGCCGTCTCTCTCGCCGCGCCCTATCTTCTTCCCGGGCAGGACGACGCGGCGGTGCGCGTATGCTGGACCGGGGCGCGGCATGCCGAGGGCATGTGCGTTCTCTACGGCCCCGCCGAAGCGGACGGCTCGCTGCCGGCAGAGCCCGCCG
>DPHR01000162.1:20634-20770 GCA_003522945.1 Clostridiales bacterium | reverse complement strand
ACCGACGCCCGAACCGACTGCAACGCCCGAGCCGACGCCCGACGCGCCGCTCGTCAACCCCCTGACCGGCGAGACCGCGACCAAGGACTACAGCAAGACACGCCCCGTGGCGATCATGGTGGAGAACAACCACTGG
>DPHR01000162.1:19589-20416 GCA_003522945.1 Clostridiales bacterium | reverse complement strand
CATGGTGGAGAACAACCACTGGGATGCGCCCATCACGCCCATTCAGCAGGGCAGCATCAGCAAGGCCGCCATCGTTTACGAAGCGCAGGTCGAGCAGATCACCCGCAACATGTTCATTTTCATGGACCTGGACGATGTGGACAACATCACCCCGATCCGCAGCTGCCGCTCCTACTTTGTCAGCACCGCGCTTTCCTATGATGCGATTTTTGCCCACTGCGGCTTCAGCGCCGACGGTCTCGAATACTCCGCGCCGATGCTCGCGAATCTTGTGGACAACGACGATATCAACGTCAACGAGGATAACGGCACGGGCTTCCGCTTCACGGAGTACCCGTACTCCGGCGGCGTACACAGCATGACGACCACCGGCGAGCGCCTGCAGAAGTTCATTTCGGAAAACGGCACCCGCACCGAGCACAACACCGATTCCTATGACTACGGCCTGCGCTTCACCGAGAACGCCGCCCCGACGGGCGGAAGCGTTGCCAACAACGTCCGCATCGTGTTCCCCGGCACAAAAATCACGAGCTTTGAGTACAGCGCCGACAAAAACGGCTACACCGGCTTCAACTGGAACGCCGCCATCGCCGACGCCAACACAAGCGAAGCCGCCGTGTTCCAGAACCTTCTTGTTCTCGCCACCTATACGCAGATCGGCATCGACGATCATTACCACACCGCGATGAACACCTACGAGTGCGAAGGCACGGGTCTCTTCTTCAACGGCGGCTACTGCGAGCCCATTACCTGGAAGCGCGGCGCCGTCAATGAGCCGTTCCATTACTACACCGCCGACGGCACCGAGCTCGAGCTCGGCATCGGCC
>DPHR01000162.1:0-19440 GCA_003522945.1 Clostridiales bacterium | reverse complement strand
CCGAGCTCGAGCTCGGCATCGGCCACACCTACATCGCGTTCGTATCCAGCTCCTACGGCGGAGCCACCTATAACTGATTTTCCGCAAACATCAAAAGCCCTCCGGCAGCAGCCGGAGGGCTTTTCGTTTCTCATGGGCGAAGCAGAGCTGCGCCGTTGTGCGGAAAAAGGGGTATCGTATTCAGATACGCGCGACGCCGGTTCTTCTTGCGGCTTCGGCAACGGCCTTGGCCACCGCCGGGCCGACGCGCTTGTCGAATGCCTGCGGGATGATGTAGTCCGCGGAGAGCTCGTCCTCGGAAATGAGTCCGGCGAGCGCGTGCGCCGCCGCCACCTTCATCTCTTCGTTGATGTCGCTCGCCCGTACATCGAACGCTCCCCGGAAAATGCCCGGGAACGCGAGCACGTTGTTGATCTGGTTCGGGTAATCGCTGCGGCCCGTCGATACGACCGCCGCGCCCGCCGCCTTCGCCTCTTCCGGGAAGATCTCCGGCGTCGGGTTCGCGCAGGCGAATATGATCGCGTCGCGGTTCATCGTCTTCACCATCTCGCCCGTGAGCATTTTGGGGGCCGAGACGCCGATGAACACGTCCGCCCCGACAATGACATCCGCGAGCTTGCCGTGAAGATGACGCGGATCCGTCACGTGGGACATTTCTTCCTTGATCCAGTTGAGCCCTTCGCGGCCTTCATAAATCGCGCCCTTACGGTCGCAGAGCGTCACATCCGGGAAGCCAGCCGAGAGCAGCAGCTTCGTGATCGCCGTCGCCGCAGCGCCCGCGCCGTTCACGACGACGCGCACGTCCTCTTTCTTCTTCCCTACGACCTTCAGCGCGTTCGTAAGGCCTGCGAGCGTGATGACCGCGGTGCCGTGCTGGTCGTCGTGGAAGATGGGGATGTCGCACTTTTCCTTGAGCTTGCGCTCGATCTCAAAGCAGCGGGGCGCGGCGATATCCTCGAGATTGATGCCGCCGAACGAGCCGGAGATGTTGTACACCGTCTGCACGAACTCGTCCACGTCCTTCGTCTTCACGCACAGCGGGAACGCGTCCACATCGCCGAACGACTTGAAGAGCACGCACTTGCCCTCCATGACCGGCATTCCGGCCTCGGGCCCGATGTCGCCGAGACCGAGCACTGCGCTGCCGTCCGTGATGACGGCGCAGAGATTCCACCGGCGCGTCAGCTCGTAGCTTTTCTCAATATCCTTCTGGATCTCCAGACATGGCTGCGCCACGCCGGGCGTGTACGCGAGCGAAAGATCGTCCTTTGTTCCGACCGGCACGGTCGCCTTTACTTCGATCTTGCCCTTCCACTCCCCGTGCAGACGCAGCGATTCCTTTGCGTAGTCCATAATGATCTCCTCTAAAAAGGGCGCGCATTGCTGCCAATACGCGCCTTGTCTTTTTCTCTTACTTCGTGCCGAAAATACGGTCGCCGGCGTCGCCGAGACCGGGGACGATGTAGCCGTGATCGTTCAGGATCGGGTCCATGGCGGCGACGTAAACGTCGACGTCCGGATGATCCTTCTGCATCTTCTCCCACGCCGGAGGCGCGCCGATGATGCACATGAGCTTGATGTGACGGCAGCCGTGCTGCTTGAGGAACGTGCAGGCCGCAGAAGCACTGCCGCCGGTGGCGAACATCGGATCCACCACGATCACGTCGCGCTCGGAGACATCGGGCGGGAGCTTGCAGTAATATTCGACCGGTTCGAGGGTCTCCGGGTCACGGTACAGGCCGATGTGACCGACCTTGCAGGACGGGATCATTGCAACCATGCCGTCGACCATGCCGAGACCGGCGCGGAGAATGGGGACGATGGCAAGCTTCTTGCCCGCAAGACGCTTCACCGTTGCCTTGGCAACAGGCGTTTCGATCTCAACCTCTTCCAGAGGAAGGTCGCGGGTCGCCTCATAGCACATCAGCATGGCGATCTCGCCGACAAGCTCGCGGAATTCCTTCACGCTCGTGTTCTTGTCACGCAGGATCGACAGCTTGTGCTGGATCAGCGGGTGGTCGAATACATGCAGCTCACTCATTTTTCTTGCTCCTTTGTAGTGTAGTTAGCTTTTATTTTCTCAGGCTTCGTTCATGCGGCTCTGCCGCTCGCGTTCTGCCTGGGAAAGACGAAGATAAACCGGCAGCAGGTCTTCCGCTCCGGTCGGGGTTTTGCTCTGCGCCGCGAGACACACGCCGAACGCCGTCTGCCAGCGAAGCTCCTCAGGAGCCACGGTGCAGAAAACGCCGCGTTCCTTCAGCGCCTTTTCGCAGATCGCCCAGCCGTCGCCGAGGACCCAGACGCTCTTTCCGCTGCCGGAGAGCTCTTCGGCAAGCGCGTCGGCGGCGATGGCGCGATCCACCGTCAGGCGGACGAGAGCACCGTTTTGCACAGTGAAGAGTGCGTTATAAAGCTGGCTGCGCCGCGCGTCCATGGCGGGGCAGACGATCGTCCCCTCCGGCACGAAGCGGGCGCTCTGCGCCATGGCTTCCAGCGTGGACACGCCGACCGCCGGAATGTCCAGCCCCCAGCAGAGGCCCTTGGCGGTGGATATGCCGATGCGGATACCGGTGAACGAGCCCGGTCCCTGCGCCACGGCGACCATGTCAATGGCGTCCTTCGGCGTTTCGGTGTTGGAGAGCATATTCTCGATCATCGGCAGGAGCGTCCGACTGTGGGTAAGGCCCGTGCGCTCATAGCTCTGCGCAAGCAGCTCCCCGTCGCGGCAGAGCGCGGCGGAGCAGGCTTTCGCGGAGGTTTCGATTCCCAGTATCAGCAAAGGCTCGCCCCCTCGATCGTGATCTTTCGTGCATTGTCGGAGCATTTCTCAATGCTCACGCGGATCTCCGAGCCGTCGAATGCCTCGGGGACATTCTCGCTCCACTCCACGGCGCACACGCCGCCGCGGTCAAGGTAATCCTCCCAGCCGATGTCGAAAAGCTCGTCCGCGCTGCCGAGCCGGTACATATCAAAGTGGAACAGGTCCCGCTTTCCGTAAAGCTCGTTCACAATGGTGAACGTCGGGCTCGTAACAGCCCCGTCTACCTCCAGACCGCGCGCAAGACCGCGCACGAACGCGGTTTTCCCCGCGCCCAGCTCGCCGTACATTGCGATCACAACGCCGTGCTCCGGCAGCGAGCGCGCGAGCTTTTCGCCGAGCGCTTCGGTCTCGGCTTCGGAGTGGCTGATAAATTCCATAATCCGTCTGCCTCTGTCTCAAAAAAAACTCAAACTTCTCTAACTTGGCATTATACACCGAGCTTTTGCCGGAGTAAAGACCTTTTCCTGCCTGTTGCAGAAAAAAGAATGTTGTGATAGAATAGATTAAAATTATATGTATAAGGGGAGGTGTCGCCGTGCTGGAAAGACTCAAAAAACTCCGCATTGCGCCGATCATCCAATATATATGGAGCCGTACCTCGGACTTCTTCAAAAAGGGCGATATGTTCCTGCTCGTCATGTGCTGCATATGCACATGCTTCGGCATCACGCTCGTCGGCAGCGCCACGAAGTCGTATCCGTCGCACACGTTCGTGCCGATCCAGATCTTTGCGTTTATCCTCGGTCTTTTCCTCTACTATGTTCTGACCGTTCTTGACGTGAGCATCATTGCAAGCCGCTGGAAGCTCCTGCTCGGCTTTGAGACGTTCCTCCTTCTGCTGCTCATCCCGTTCGGCGTTTCGGGCGATACCGGCAACTCCGGCTGGCTGCGCTTTTTCGGCATCGGCATTCAGCCTTCGGAGATCGTCAAGGTCGTGTTTATCGTACTGATGGCCAAGCAGATATCCTATCTGAAGGAATATAAGAACCTCAACTCGGTGCTCTCCATTCTTCAGCTTGTCGTCCATTTCGGCTACACATTCGTACTGCTGATGGTCACCACCAAGGACCTCGGCTCGGCGATCGTGTTCGCCGCCATTTTCGCCGTTATGCTGATCGTGGCGGGCGTCAGGCTCTACTGGTTCCTCATCGGCGGCGCGGCGATCGCGCTTGCGATCCCGTTCCTCTGGAACAACTTCCTCGATGAGTACCAGCGCCTGCGTATTCTCGCGCCGTACGATCCCAGCATCGACCCCGACGGCTGGGGCATCACATGGCAGACGACCCGAAGCAAGTATGCCCTCATGGGCGGACAGGCCACCGGTCTCGGTCTCGGCCACGGCGCACAGACGCAGTCCGGCGCGCTGACCGGCAAGCACACCGACTTCATTTTCGCCGTTGCGGGCGAAGAGCTCGGCATGGTCGCGTGCGTGCTCATCATGCTTCTGCTCTCCGTTGTCATCATCCGCTGCATGATGGTGGGGCTGCGCTCGAACAACACGATGAGCATGCTCGTGTGCGTCGGCGTGGCGGCGAGCCTCTTCTTCCAGATGCTCGTCAACACCGGCATGTGCATCGGCATCACGCCCGTTATCGGCATCACGCTCCCGTTTTTCAGTTACGGCGGTTCATCGCTCATGTCCACATTCGGCGCAGTCGGCCTTGTATCCGGTGCGAAATACCGACCAACGCCGCTCCAATTCCACCGATATTAAAAAGTTCATATTAGATCATAGGGGGACAGGAACCATGGCACACAGACCAAACATTCTTGCGCTCGCATCCAAGATCAGTCTCGAAAGTCTGACGTACACCGGCATTACCTACGGCGATCCCGAGTACAGAATCCTTGATCCCATCGTCGATGACGACATGTGTTCCGTTATGATGCGCATGCGTCTCGAAACCGACTTCTCCGCGGAGGATCTCGCCAAAAAGACGAGAAAGAGCCTCGATTTCGTGCAGACGCAGTGCGACAAGCTCGTTAAAGCGGGCGTTATCCGCACGCGCGTCCGCAGCGGCGTTCTCTGCTACTATTACCCGATCTGGGTACCCGGCATCATGGAGGGCATTCTCTCCAACCGCGAGCAGTGCGACGCGCACCCCGAGCTCGGCGCGTGTTTTGAGGAGTATACCCGCATCCGCGTCGGCATGCTCGCCCCTATGCTCGGCAACGGCGTGAATTTCATGCGCGTTATGCCCGTTATGAGCGCCATCGAAAACGACACGCACAAAGCCTCCTATGACGAGATCTCCACGCTGATCGAAAAGGCGTGGGCGATCTCCGTCGGCCCCTGCTCCTGCCGAAGATCGCGCCGTCTGATGGGCGAAGGCTGCGGCCATCTGGAAGAGGATATGTGCCTCTATCTCAACGACAACGCCATCAACTTCTCCAAGAACGGCGAGCACCGCCTCATCACCAAGGAAGAAGCGTACGAGATCCTCCGGCGCGCCGAGGACAACGGCCTTGTCCACGAGGTGAACCAGGCCCTCGGCTTTGACGACGTCACCGCCATCTGCAACTGCTGCGGCTGCTCGTGCTACGCGCTGCGCATCGCCGAGCTGTTCCGTTCGCCGAACGGCGTCAGCTCCAACTTCATTGCCAGAGTGGACAAGGATAAATGCGTCGCCTGCGGCCAGTGCGTGGAAAACTGCCAGACGAACGCCGTTCGTCTCGGCCAGAAGCACTGTCTCACCGATTCGCACATCTCCGACGCCTACGCATCCGACAAAGAGATCCCCTGGGATAAGAAAAGCTACAACATCGATTACCGCACCACCCGTACCGACACCATGCCCTCCGGCACCGCGCCGTGCAAGGCGGAGTGTCCGGCGCATGTTCCGGTGCAGGGCTACATAAAGCTCGCCGCGCAGGGCCGGTATACAGAGGCTCTCGAGCTCATCAAGAAAGAGAACCCCTTCCCCGCCGTCTGCGGCCGCATCTGCAACAAGGCATGCGAGGACGCCTGCACCCGCGGCAGCGTCGATGCGCCCATCGCCATCGACGATATCAAAAAATTCATTGCCGGAAAGGATCTGGAGGCGGAGCACCGCTTTGTTCCCAAAATGGTCAACCAGACCGGCAAGCCCTACGAGGAAAAGATCGCCGTCATCGGCTCCGGCCCCGCGGGACTTACCTGCGCCTACTATCTTGCGCTCAAGGGATATCCCGTGACCGTTTTCGAGAAGGAAAAGGAGCTCGGCGGCATGCTCACGCTCGGCATTCCCTCCTTCCGGCTGGAAAAGGACGTCATCCGCGCCGAGATCGATATCCTCCGTGATCTTGGCGTACAGTTCAAAACCGGCGTTGCCGTCGGCACGGACATCACGCTCGATGCGCTGCGTGCCGAGGGCTTTAAGGCGTTCTATCTCGCCGTCGGCGCGTCCCGCGGCGCGAAGCTCCGCTGCCCCGGCGAAGAGCTGCCGGGCGTTATGACCGGCATCGATTTCCTGCGCGCGGTCAATCTCGGCGAAGCACCCGCGATCGGAACGTCTGTTGCCGTCATCGGCGGCGGCAACGTTGCGATCGATGTGGCCCGCGCCGCCGTCCGGCTCGGCGCCGAAGTCACCGTCGTTTACCGGCGTGACCGCGATTCCATGCCCGCCGCGGACGATGAGATCGCCGAGGCCGCCGAAGAAGGCGTTTCCTTCCGCTTCCTCGCTTCCCCCGCGGAAATCCTCGGCGACGGCAAAGCGGAAACGCTCAAGATCGAGCTCATGGAGCAGCGGGGCGGAAAGCCCGCCGGCACCGGCGTTTATGAAACGATGAATGTTTCCGCCGTCATCTCCGCCGTCGGGCAGGAGATCGAGCTGAACGGCATTTCCGTGGACACCGGCGCAAAGGGCACCGTCACCGTGTCTCTGCCGAGCTTCCAGACGAGCGAGGCCGATGTATTCGCCGGCGGCGATGTTGTCACCGGCCCGAAGTTTGCCATTGACGCGATCGCCGCGGGAAAGGAAGGCGCAATCTCCATCCACCGGTACGTCCATCCCGGCCAGTCGCAGGTCATCGGCCGTGACCACCGTGATTATAAGGCAATGAACCCCGCCACCGCAGGCGTTGCCATCGACGGCTTTGATACAGCGCCCCGGCAGAAGGCCTCCGGCGGCTCCGCGAAGGACGCGGAGAAAACGTTCCGCGATCTCCGCGGAACACTCACCGAAGAGCAGCTGAAAACCGAGACGCGCCGCTGTCTGGACTGCGGCACGGCAGTTGTAGACGAAAGTCTCTGCGTCGGCTGCGGCATCTGCACCACCAAGTGCAAGTTTGACGCGATCCGTCTGGAGAAGGTCACCGACTATGTCGGCACACCGTATTTCAAGGCGCTGCTCGGCGCGGCGGGAAACGCTCCGGCGGCGCTTGCCAAGCTCGTTGTGAAAAAGGTCGCAAGACCGTGAGGGCGCGGCGGCATGCATGAGATAGGCGTCGTCCGCTCCATGGTGAAGACCGTAACCGCCTTTGCCGAAGCGAATCAGATCACGGATATCGCCGAGATCGTCGTGGATGTCGGCGAGCTGTCGCTCGTCATCCCGAAGTATGTTGAGGATATTTACCCCCATGTCGTGGAGGATACGTTTCTGAAGAACACGAAGCTCATTTTGAACATCGTCCCCGGCATGGCAGAGTGTGACGAGTGTAACGAGGTGTTCAATGTCATTGAGCATAAGGGCTACTGCCCGCACTGCGGCAGCTTTGAGAAAACCATCCTCACCGGCAAGGACTTTCTCATCCGCGAGATCCATATTCCCGAGTAACACATAACATAAGACTAACATAAGACCCGACATCGTTTCCGATGTCGGGTCTTATATTATGCGCTTATTTTTGTTTTGCGTGGCGGCGCACGCAGTACCATTGGAGGACGTAGTGCGGGATGGCCGCGATGTGGATCGCCGCCGCGGGCCAGACCGGCAGGATATATCGCGCCTCATAAATGCCCGCGGAGGTGATGACCACGAGCAGCGCGGAGAGGACAAGCTCCGCGAGAACAAGTGAGCGCGTTTCCCCGCGCGGCGTCCGGCGCAGCATCCACAGCGCGCCGAGGAGCGCCGCCGTCATCATGCCGTGGGTGAAGTAGAAGAACATCGTCCACGCGCGTTTGAGCGTCACCGAGACGACATGCCCCGTGTTGTGCAGAACGAATTGCCTTGTCAGCGCATAAAACGCGCGGTTTTTTTCCGAGAGTGAGAGCGCGCCGTTCCCATAAATTTCCAGCAGCTCCGGCACGGTGTCGTCCGCTGTGAAATTGAGCTGGCTCGTCCAGATCGTGCTGTTGGGGTTGAGCGCGAAGCAGACGGCGTCCGCGGCGTAGTTGCTGATGGGGATGATCTCTCCGGTCTCGCGGTAGTTCACCGCCGTGTTGAACGCAAAGATCAGCAGCGGTACGACCACGACCGCGACAGGGAGCGCGCGGGAAAGCCGCTCTTTTACACACTTCCACAGCGTGTACAGCACGACCGCAGCATAGATCGGCGCCAGCACCGGGCGTGACGCGAACGCGAGGAAGCCGGCGATGTTCATGAGAAGAAGCCGCTTTTTCGGCGGCAGCCCCTCGCGGAACGCAAGCCATTGCAGCCAGCAGAGCATGAAAAGATAAAAGAATTCTACATAGAGATTCGACGGCGGGAGATCGACGCGGAGCAATATGACCGTATACGCCATGCACGAAAAGCCGCCGGTGCCAAAGAGACGGCGCTCGGTGTCGTATAAAAACACGGACGACGCACCGACGGACAACAGGTTCAGCACCGTAAATCCGACAAGCGGCATCCCGACGGCACGCAGGAGCGTTATATACAGCGGATAGGCAAACGGGACGACGATCTCCACACCGACGCGGTCGGTCTGGATGAAGTGGCCGGTGTGCAGGAAATTGTCCGCAATGCTCAAATAGAGGCGCGCGTCCGGATAGAGGGAGGTATATTCAGAGAAAAGGAGCTGGTACAGCATCAAAAGAAGCGGCGGCAGCAGAAACGCGAGACATCGCCTGAAATCAATTCTCCGGCGCAGGCATTGCATGGATGAGCACCTCTCTACCGTATCGAAATCAGAATTCCGGAATGCGGCGGATGAGCAGCGCCGCAGCAAGCCCCGTGAGCACGCCGCCGGCAATGCCGGAGACGGCGAGCACCGGCAGATAGCCGAGGAGCTGCTTTGTCTGCAATATGAGCATCGCCATCAGGATCTGTCCGGCATTGTGCGCAACGCCGCCCGCTACGCTGATGCCCACGGTGGAAAACCGGTCGATCCGGCGCAGCAGCGCCATGACCGCGAGACTGAGCACCGCGCCCGCAAGAGAATAGAGCATCGCGCCGACGCTGCCGAACAGAAGGCTTACAAGCACGACGCGCACAAGCGAGAGCGCCGCCGCCTCCTTCCAGCCGAAGCGGAAGAGCGCGAATATAACGGCGATATTTGCCAGACCCATTTTAACGCCGGGAATGCCGACCGACGGCAGCAGCGACTCCACATACGAGAGGATCATCGCCACGGCGGTCAGCATGGCAAGCAGGACAAGCCGTTTCGTCTTTTTCATATCAGCTCACCAGATCAATATCGGCTGAAGCCGCACCCTCGATGCGGATCTCCGTTTTGTTCGGGAGACACACGATCGTATCGCCCTCGTACTGCGCGGCTTTCGCCCGGACGCAGATCCCGTCCGGACAGCTTGCCTCCGTCACGTCGGCAGTGCCGCCGGATATGACGAGAATGTTGTAGCCGCCGTTCGGCGCATGCAGCGTTACGGTCGTATCCTCGGCGAGAGGATATTCTGCCGTCCGTTCGCCGTTCACATACACAACGGCCAGAGCGCCGTCCTTCCGGCTCAAACGCTGCACGGCAAAGAAGCCGAGCGCGAGCGCGAGCAGCGCCGCAATAAGCAATATATCCGCGCGAAGGCGGTCTTTTTTTGTCCGTTCAGGCTTCATTGGATAAACCCTTTTCATAAAAAATCCGTCCGGCTCTGCCGGACGGATTTTCTCTGGTGAAAATCAGAATCTCTGGATAACGCCCACCGGGCAGTTCTCCGAGCAGGCGACGCAGCCAACGCACTTATCGTAATCGATGCGGGCAAGATTGTCAACCACCTTGATGGCTCCGGTCGGGCAGACCTTCTCGCACTTCATGCAGCCGATGCAGCCCTTCGAGCAGGCGACGCGGGTCTGCGCGCCCTTCTGGGTGTTGCTGCAGCGGACGATGGTCGGATCGATCGCGCGGCGCAGCGCGATGATGTGGTTCGGGCAGGTGCGGGTGCAGATGCCGCAGCCGGTGCAGTTGCCCGGATACACCTTCGCAACGCCGTTCACGACATGGATGGCATCCGACGGGCAGGCGTTCTCACAGTCGCCGTAGCCGAGGCAGCTGTTCGGGCAGGCCCACTCGCCCTGGAAGAGGATGTTCGCCGCCGAGCAGTTGTTGATGCCGGCGTACTCGTACTTGTGCTTGGCCGTTTCACAGTTGCCGTTGCACTTGACGTAAGCGACCATCTCTACAACGTCCTCCGCCTCGACGCCCATGATTTCGGCGATCGCAGCGGCGGCGCCGTCGGCGCCGGGGACGCAGAGGTTGGTTTTCGTCTCTTCGCCTTCGGCGAGCGCCTTGGCGTAGCCGTCGCAGCCGGCGTAGCCGCACGCGCCGCAGTTGGCGCCGGGCAGACATTCACGGATCGCGGGGAACATCTCATTCTCGGGAACGCTCATGTACTTGGAAGCGATAACGAGGATCAGCGCGGCCACCGCGCCGATGATGAGCAGAACAACAATGGCACTTATAACTCCAGACATGTCACTTTCCTCCCTTAACCGAACAGCTTGTCAGCCATGCCGGCAAAGCCCATGAACGTCATGCTGGTGAGAGCCGCCGCCACGAGCGTGATGGGCAGACCTTCAAAGCATTTCGGGGGCTTGGCATGCTCGAGCGCCTTGCGGACGCCGCAGAAGAGGATCAGCGCGAGACCGAAGCCGACACCGGCGGAGAAGCCGTTGACGCAGCTGAGCAGGAGGCCGCCGCCCATAGCCGTGTAGCCGTTGCTGACGTTCAGCAGCGTCACGGCGAGCACCGCGCAGTTGGTGGTGATGAGCGGGAGATAAACGCCGAGGGATTTGTACAGGGGCGGAACGTACTTCTTCAGGAAGATCTCGACGAACTGCACGAGCGCGGCGATGACCAGGATGAAGATGATCGTGGAGAGGTACTCCAGACCGTTCGGCACCATGACGTACTGATAGATGAGATGCGTAACGGCGCTCGCGAGCGTCATAACGAAGATAACAGCGCCGCTCATGCCGATGCAGGAATCAAACTTCTTGGAAACGCCCAGGAACGGGCAGATGGCGATGAACTGCACGAGAACGTAGTTCTGCGTGAAGATCATGCCGAACATGATTTTCAGTACTTCTTTGAGCATCAGTTCTTCGCCTCCTTATCTTTCTCGGTGCAGCCTTCGGCGTTGCCGCAGCCGGCGCAGCCGCCGTCACCGCAGCCCATTTCCGGAACGAACTTCTTGCCCTTCTTGGACATGCCGAGCACGAGCATCGCCATGGCAAGGCCGAACATGAAGAATCCGCCCGGCGTCTGGGAGATGATGCGGATGGTGTACTCCTCAGGGATGATCTGATAGCCGAACAGGCTGCCGGAGCCGAGCAGCTCGCGGACGACGGAGATCGCAGTGAGGACCAGCGTGTAGCCGATGCCCATGCCAAGACCGTCAAACAGGCTGTCGAGGACGTTGTTCTTATTGGCGAACATCTCGGCACGGCCGAGAACGATGCAGTTAACGACGATCAGCGGAAGGAAGATGCCGAGCGCGTTATAAAGATCGATGAGATAGGCGTGCACCACCATTTCGACGAGCGTTACGAACGTGGCAACGACGACGATGTAGCACGGGATACGGATCTTGTCAGGGATGATCTTGCGGAGCGCCGAGATAACGACGTTCGAGCCGACGAGCACGAACGTGAGCGCCGCGCCCATGCCGAGACTGCCCTTGACCGTAACGGAGATCGCGAGTACCGAGCAGCAGCCGAGCACCAGAACGAGAACGGGGTTTTCCTTGAAAATACCGTTAACGAGGATCTGCATTCTTTTTTTCATTTTCTCCGCCCTCCCTTACTGGATCGCCGCAATGGCGGCGCAAGCGGCCTGCACGCCATCGCGGACGGCGTTGCTCGTGAAGGTGGCGCCGGTCTTGAGCGTGACGCCGCTCACATCGCCGGAGAGTCCTTCAAACTTTTCGAGCATGGATGCTTCGCCAACCTTGCTGCCGACGCCCTGCGTTTCGGTGGAGACGTTGGCCTTCACGGAGAGGATCTTGCCCTCGGTATCGAAACCGACGGTAACGACGACGGCGCCGCCGTAGCCGGTCTTTTCCGCAGTGACGACATAGCCGGTGCCGTTGTCGCCTTCAAAAATGCCGGTGACACCGTTCGCCTTCAGCTCCTCGCTCACCTCAAGCTCGGTGAACTCGGAAGCCGCGGGAAGGACTTCCTTGCGGGTCTTTTCCGCTTCGATGCGGATGTTTTCTTCGATCACGGGCGCGGTCTTGGCGTTCGTGAAGCCGAGCAGCGCGGAGGCCACAAGGCAGATGACGACCAGAACAACAACGGGACGCGCCATTTCCGTCCAGAACGTATTTTTCTTTTCCATTACGCCTTGACACCTCCCACAGGCTTTGTCCGGCAGCCCTCGTTGATGTAGGGCACCAGCAGGTTCATCAGCAGCACGGCGAAGGAAACGCCCTCTGCGGAGTTGGCAAATACGCGGATCGCGGAGGTGAGGAAACCGCAGCCGAGAGCAAAGATCACGCGGCCCTTCGTCGTGAGCGGGCTGGTGACATAGTCGGTCGCCATGAAGATGGAGCCGAGCATCAGACCGCCGGAGAAGAGGCTCAGGAAAGCGCCGGTCACATCAAAGCCGTTGAAGAGGACGGTGAACACGAACGTGCCCGCAATGAAGCAGACGGGGATCGTGACCTTGATGACGCCGCGGACCACGAGATACACGCCGCCGATGAGAAGCGCCAGAGCGCAGGTCTCGCCGAGGACGCCGCCGTGGTTGCCGAGGAAGAGCGTCATAAAGCTGCTCATGTCGAGACCGCTGGCTGCCAGCGGCGTGGCGCCGGCGAGAAGGTCAACGCCGGGCGCGGTCACCGTGTGCAGGTAATCCGTCATGCTCTCGGTGAAGGAGAGCATCATGGCAAGACGTCCGACGAGCGCGGGGTTCACAAAGTTGCAGCCAAGACCGCCGAAGAGCATCTTGACGATGATGACGGCGATGAAGTCGCCGATGAGGAGCTGCCAGATGGGCATCGTCACGGGGACGTTGTAGGCGATGAGCACGCCGGTAACGACCGCGGAGAGATCGGCAATGGTCTGCTCCTTTTTGAAGAGCTTGTTCCATACGAACTCGAGCAGCACGCAGTTGGCAGCGGAGACCGCCACAAGCAGCAGCGAGCGGAAGCCGAAAATAATGACGGACGCGATAAGCGCCGGGATGAGCGCGATGAGCACGTCGCGCATGACACGCTGCGTCGTTGCGCCCTGCTTATGATAGTGGGGCGAGACGCTTACGATAAGACCGTTGTTCATTTTCCCGCCTCCTTCAGAGTTTTCATGCGGTTGTCGTAGTCACGCACGAGCGTTTTGGAGAGCTTGTTCACCTGCACGAGCGGACGGTGGGCCGGGCACTGGAACGCGCAGCAGCCGCACTCGATGCAAAGGCCAACCTTCAGCGCCTTGAGCGCTTCGGCGTCGTTCTTCTCATAGGCGCGCTCGATCTCCACGGGCATGAGGTTCATCGGGCAGTGGTCGATGCAGCCGCCGCAGCGGATGCACGCCGTGGGCGTCACGGGGCGGGCGTCCTTCTCGTTGAATGCAAGAATGGCGCTCGTGCCCTTGGCGACGGGGGCGTCCAGATCGTATTGGGCAACGCCCATCATCGGGCCGCCCATGACGAGCTTCTTCGGCTCGCAGCCAAAGCCGCCGGCGAAGTCGATAACTTCCTTGCAGGCCGTGCCGATGGGAGCGATGACGTTCTTCGGCTCCTTGATGGCGGAACCGTCAACGGTGATGCACTTTTCCACGAGCGGCATGCCGGTCGTGCAGTAATGCGCGAGCGTGGCAACGCTCGTCACGTTCATCACAACGCTGCCCACGTCGATGGGGAGCTTGCCCTCCGGCATGATCTTGCCGGTCGTGTGGTAAATGAGAACTTTTTCGCCGCCCTGCGGGTACATGCACGGCAGAGCGCGTACCTCGACGTGCTCGTCGTTCGCCGCAGCCGCCTTCATCTTTTCGATGCAGTCGGGCTTGTTGTCCTCAATGGCGATGATGATCTTCTTGACGTCCAGCCACTTCTCGAGCAGACGGCAGCCCTCGACGACCTCGTCGGTACGGTCGAGCATGGTGCGGTGGTCGCTCGTGATATAGCCTTCGCATTCCGCGCCGTTGATGATGATCTCCTGGATGCGGGAGGTATCCTTCACATCCAGCTTGACCGCCGTCGGGAACGTCGCGCCGCCGAGACCGACAACGCCGCTGTCGCGCACGGCGTTGATAAAGCTCGCGTAATCGGTGATCTCCGGGGCCTTGACCGTGTCGGCGACGGTCATCTGACCGTCGGACTCGATCACGACTGCCTGGCAGGTCGCACCCATAAACTGCAGCATGGGGACGATCTTCTTGACCGTGCCGGAAACGCTCGCAAATACCGGGGAAGAAACAAATCCGCCCGGTTCTCCGATCATCTGACCGACGTTGACGTGATCGCCGACCGCAACGATGCAGTTGGCGGGCTTGCCGATGTGCATGCTCATCGGAATGGTCACCGTTGCCGGGGGAGGCATCTTGATCGCCTGCATCCCGGCGGTGTTCTTCCGATGGGGGATATGTACACCGTTCAGGTTTTTCCGTGACATCCTTTCCACCTCTTGTTTATATTTCGCTTCTTAGCAAACTTCTTACAGGCCCCTATGGGACCACGCGGACGAAGAAAGCCGGTTCGTGGACATTTTGTGCGGAAAACGTTGTATATTCCACGCGCCTTCCGCATTATATCCCCTTGCGGACGGTGCGTTTTCATATGATGGATAACATTTCATTTTTTGCATGTTTTACCAGTTAATTTCCGCAAAAATGCCCGAAAAAACCGGGTATTTCCGACAAAATAATATAACACATTCATGGAATTAAATCCAGTATAATTTTCGTATTTTTCTTTTTTTGTGCATTTGCCGGAAAAGCGCCGGGCGTCTTCCTTTCCCTTGGTGGGTTCCTTCTCCGAGAATTCCCCTTGTAATTGCGGCGGATATTTGTTAATATAATGTGAGACTCGGATACTTCCGATCAGATGGAGAACAAGAAACATGAAAATCAACGAAATGACAGCCCTTCTCTCCGGCGAGGCGCGCACCGCCGCGGCCCATGCGGACGCGGAGATCACCTCCGCCTATGCCGGCGATATGCTCAGCGACGTGCTCGCGCTCGGCTCCCAGCCGGACGTTCTTCTCACCGGCCTTCTCAATCCCCAGGTCATCCGCACCGCGGAAATGCTCGATACGGCGTGCGTCGTATTCCTGCGCGGCAAGGAGCCGGAGGCCTCGATCCTGGAGCTGGCGGAAAAATGCGGCGTTTGCGTACTTACCTCTCCTCTGGAGATGTATGATGCCTGCGGCATTCTGCATCAGCATGGGGTGACGGGGGCAAAATGAGCCCGCTCGTCCGTGAGTATGAGGTTCCCGGCGACGATTTTGCCCGTGCCGGAGAAGCCTCCGGGCATATCAAATCCATGCTGAAGGAGCTCGGCTTTTCTCCTGCCATGATCCGCCGCGTCGCCATCACGACGTACGAGGCGGAGATCAACATGGTCATCCACGCCGGCGGCGGTCACGTGACCGCGACGATCACGCCGGACGCCGTCAAGGTCGTTTTCACCGACCATGGCCCGGGCATCCCCAACGTGGAGCTTGCCATGCAGGCGGGCTGGTCCACGGCGCCCCAGAACATCCGGGCGCTCGGCTTCGGCGCCGGTATGGGTCTGCCCAACATAAAAAAATACAGCGATGATTTTGACATACATTCCGAAGTCGGAAAGGGTACGACTCTTTCGATCACGGTGTACGCCGGAAAGGAGTCATCGTGAGCATCGGCTACGCTTCGATATATCTTGAAAACGAGAAATGCGTCGGCTGCACCAGGTGCATGCAGCGCTGCCCCACGGAGGCGATCCGCATCCGCGACGGCAAAGCGACCATCCTGCGCGAGCGGTGCGTAGACTGCGGCGAGTGCATCCGCGTCTGTCCGCGCCATGCGATGAAGGCGCGGGTGGACACGCTCTCGGAAGCGCTCGGCAAATACAAATACACGATCGCTCTCCCCGCGCAGGCGCTTTACGGGCAGTTTCCCGGCGTGCGCACCCGCGCCCCCATTCTGGAGGGGCTGCTGCGCATCGGGTTTGACAGCGTATTTGAGGTCGCCGCCGCCGCGGAGGTCATGTCCGCCGTGACGCACTATGAGCTCAATTACGGCAGCATCCCCCACCCGATCATCACGACCGACTGCCCGGTCATCCTGCGCATCGTGCGCATCCGGTTCCCGTCGCTGCTGCCGCATCTGCTCAACTACCGCTCCCCGATGGAAGTCGCGGCGCGCTGGAGCAAGCGGCTCGCCATGAAGGAAACGGGTCTTTCGGAAGAGGATATCGGGTGCGTATATATCTCCCCCTGCCCCGCCAAATGCGCAGGCGCGAAGGCCGCGCTCGGCACGGCGCGCCCGGCGATCACCGGCGTTGTATCCATTGCCGAGGTCGCGCCCCGTCTCACCGCCGTGATGGGCGACATCGACGACCACGAGCGCTATGCTCAGGCGGGTGCCGCGGGCGTCAGCTGGGCGATCTCCGGCGGGCAGTCGTCCGCCGCGGGCGAGCCGAACCATCTCGCCGCCTCCGGCATCGAAAACATCATCGGCATTCTGGAAGCGCTCGAGGACGGCAAGCTCTCCCACGTCGATCTCATTGAGCTCAACGCCTGCTATCCCGGCTGTGTCGGCGGCGCGCTGGCGGTGGAAAACCCGTTCATTGCGAAGGCACGGCTTCAGCAGATGATGCGCGATTTTGCTCCTCCCCTGCCCCCCAGCGACTGCCCCCGCGAGGATATGCGCTGGGAAAAGACCCCCACGGCGAGCTCCGCGCTCCGGCTGGACAAGGACGTGTCCGTCGCCATGGAGAAGATGGAGCAGATCCGCCGCATCACCGAGTCGCTGCCCGGCATCGACTGCGGCGCGTGCGGCTCCCCAAAATGCAGGGCTTTCGCCGAGGACATCGTCGCCGGACGGGCCGAGGCGGGCATGTGCTTATTTTCCGATAAAAACGATAAAGACAAGTAAAGCATTTTCTTCAGTTTATTACGGCGAGCGGATATCCGCCGCCTTCAGGTGGTAACGAAATGATCCTTACAGACCTTCACATTCACTCCTGTCTCTCCCCGTGTGCGGACGATACCATGACGCCGGCGGCGATCGTTAAAGCCGCCAAGGAAGCGGGGCTGGAGCTGATCGCCATCACGGATCACAATTCCGCGCGCAACTGTCCCGCCGTGGCTGCCGAAGCGGAAAAAGCCGGCATCGGCTTTATCCCCGGCATCGAGGTCACGACCTCCGAGGAGATTCACTGCGTCTGCCTTCTGCCCGATCTCGGCAAGGCGGCGGCGTTCTCCCGCTGGCTCGACACGCTGCGCCCCGGCATTGTCAACCGTCCGAATGTCTTCGGACGCCAGACCGTGATTGGCTCGCGCGGCAGCCGGACGGAGGAGCGCGAGCTGCTTTTCATGGCGCGGCGCATTTCCGTCAATGAGCTGAGCCGTGCCGTGCGGCAGTATTCGGGCCTGATCTGGCCCGCGCATGTGGATAAGCCGTCCAACTCGCTCTATTCCATTCTCGGCTGCTGGCCGGAGGATCTGGACATGGACGCCGTGGAGCTCTACTACGACACGGAGCCCGCGGGCATTCCGGAGAGCGTTCACCGGCTGCGCTGCTCGGACGCGCACCGGCTCTGGGATATCAAGGGCGGATATCCGCTCCCGCTCGAGAGCGCCGATTTCGCCGGATTGAAGAAATATCTCCGGGGCGAATAAAAGATCACAACGCGCGGCAGGCCGGAAACCTGCCGCGCTGTGCCGTTTATCCAGAGAGGAAGAGAGATACATACGATGGATTCCGAAAAGAACACGGCGGCGGGCAGAAAAAGCCTTCTCCGCCGTCACGTGAAGCTGACGCTCCGGTATGTGCGCACGTTCGTTTTGTGGGCGGCGGCAGGGCTTGTGATCGGCGCGCTCGGCGGGCTGATCGGCGCGGCATTCTGCTATGCCATCCGCGAGGCTACGCAGCTTCGCGGCGCATACCCTTGGCTTTTGTATTTTCTGCCGGCCGGCGGTCTGCTGATCGTATGGCTTTACCGGCTGCGCGGCATGCACCCGACGGACACGAACGGCGTGCTGCTCGCCATCCATGCGCCGACCTCCATCCCCGGCTCGACCGCGCCGCTCATTTTCGTCGGAACGACGATCACGCACCTGTTCGGCGGCTCCGCCGGACGCGAGGGCGCGGCGCTGCAGATGGGAGGAAGCATCGGAACCCAGATCGGAAAATGGCTGAAATTTGATGAGAAAGATAAGAAGATTGCGGTCATGTGCGGCATGAGCGGTGTATTTGCCGCCTTGTTTGGCACACCGATGGCGGCGGCGATCTTTTCAATGGAGGTTATCAGCATCGGCGTTATGTACTATGCAGCGCTGGTTCCGTGTGTCTTTTCTGCCTTTACGGCGGCGGCGCTGGCGAGATTCTGGGGACTGATGCCGGAGCAGTTTGCGATTGGTGCGGTTCCGGCGTGGAGTATTGAAACAGCGATCGTGGCTGTCGGTCTGGCGGCTGGCTGCGCGCTGGTGTCGGAGCTTTTCTGCATCGCGCTTCACACAACGGAACATCTCTACAAAAAATATCTTCCCTCGCCGGTCTGGCGGATTTTATCCGGCGCGGCGATTGTGATTGTTTTGACGCTTCTGACCGGTTCGACCCGCTACAACGGAAGCGGCGTCTCCCTGATTGAAAAATGTTTCGAGGGCGAGGGACTTCCATGGGATTTCCTGATAAAAATTCTCTTTACGACGGTTACGCTGGAGGCAGGCTTCAAGGGAGGCGAGATCGTGCCGACCCTGACGATCGGCGCGGCGTTTGGCAGCTTCTTTGCATTTCTCTTTGGACAGCCGGTCGGTCTTATGACCGCCTGCGGTATGCTGGGACTCTTCGTGGGAGTCACAAACTGCCCGATCTCAACGCTTCTGCTGGGCTTTGAGCTTTTTGGCTATGAGGCGATGCCGTTTTTCGTGCTGGTGATTGCAGTCAGCTTTAGTTTTTCTGGTTATTACAGCCTGTATGCGAGTCAGAAATTTATCTACTCGAAGACGAGGACGGAGTTTATTAACCGGAAGACGAATAAATAGGTGGAAAATGATCACCATGTTTTTGACTTTTGAACATCATAAAAAAGAATGTGCCTTAGCACATTCTCGCGCCGAGCGCGGTCGCTTGCGACATATTTCTGCTTCGCGCGAGTGCGCATCATTGGCACGT
>DPHR01000079.1:4136-4371 GCA_003522945.1 Clostridiales bacterium | reverse complement strand
AGCGCGCCGCGCTCCCCCGTCCCCGCGCCGGAAGCGCCGGTCTCCCCGGCCGTTCCCGCCGCGCCGGTCGAAAAGAACCTTCCCGCCCCGGAAACGGCGGCGGAGACCATGCCGGAGCAGACGGTGCTGGACGAGACCTTCCGCGCCGAGCCCGTGCGCTATATCGGCGAGGCGCTGAACGTTTACATTCTGCTCGAGCAGGGCGACAAGATGCTGCTCATCGACAAGCACGCCG
>DPHR01000079.1:0-3938 GCA_003522945.1 Clostridiales bacterium | reverse complement strand
GACAAGCACGCCGCGCACGAGCGCATCCTCTTTGACAAAATGCGCCTGAACGAAAAGCCCCTCATGCCGCAGGAGCTTCTGGAGCCCCAGCCGTTCAACACCGACCCGGACGGCGCGGCGCTTCTCGAGGCAAACGCCGCGCTTCTCGCGCGGCTCGGCTTTGAGCTGGACGCGTTCGGCGACACCGCGTTCCTCATCCGCGCCGTGCCCGCGCAGCTCGACGCCGCCTCCGCCGTGCCGCTGCTCGAAGAGCTGCTGGAAAAGCTGCGGGAGGGCCGGTCGCTCTCGTCCTCGGACGTGTGGGAGCGTCTTGCCGCCACGGTCGCGTGCAAGGCCGCGATCAAGGGCGGCTGGGTCACGGAGCGGGAGGAGCTTTTGGCTCTCGCGGAAAAGGTGCTCGCCGGAGAGGTGACGCACTGTCCGCACGGCCGCCCGGTGATGACGGTGTTCACCCGCGCCGAGCTCGACAAGCGCTTCGGAAGGATCGTCTGACATGTACCGCGATCTGACGCGGGGGAGCATTCTCCGCTCGCTTCTTCTCTTCGCGCTGCCGATGCTCGCCGGGGACATTCTCCAGCAGCTTTACAACATCGCCGATACGCTCATTGTTTCGCGCGCCATCGGGCGTGACGCGCTCGCCGCCGTAGGGAGCGCGTATACGCTTATGATCTTCCTCACGTCGATACTGCTGGGGCTTTCGATGGGCGCGGGCGCGCTTTTCTCCATCTGCCGCGGGCGCGGCGACGAGAGCGGTCTCCGGCAGAGCATCGTCCACGCGTTCGGTCTCATCGGCGTATGCACGCTCCTCCTCACGGCGCTCGCCTATGCGCTGCTGCCCGCCCTTCTGCGGCTTTTGCAGGTGCCGGAGAGCGTTTCCCCGCTCATGCGGACGTATCTTGCCGTGATCTTCGCCGGTATCCCGGCGACGTTCCTTTATAACTTTTTTGCCTGTCTCCTGCGCTCGGTCGGCAACAGCATGACGCCGCTCGTCTTTTCCGGCATTTCGGCGCTCGGCAACGTGGCGCTCGATCTGCTGTTCGTGCTCGTTTTCCCGTGGGGCGTGGCGGGCGCGGCGTGGGCAACGGTCATCGCGCAGTACTTCTCCGGGCTGGGACTTGCCGTTTTCACGCTGCGGCGCTGCCCCGATCTGCTGCCGAAGAGGGAAGAGCTGCGCTTTGACGCGGCGCTTCTGCGCGAGATCTTCTCGCTCTCCTCGCTCACCTGTGTGCAGCAGTCGGTGATGAATTTCGGCATACTGATGATCCAGGGGCTCGTGAACTCGTTCGGGGAGATCGTCATGGCGGCGTTCGCCGCGGCAGTAAAGATCGAATCGTTCGCGTATATGCCGGCGCAGGATTTCAGCAACGCCTTTTCCACGTTTGTCGCGCAGAACTTCGGCGCGCGGCAGACCGGGCGCATCCGCGCCGGGATCCGGCGCTCGTTTGCGCTCGTGCTCGGCTTCTGCGCGGTCGTTTCCGCGGCGGTGCTGCTTTTTGCTTCGCCGCTCATGCGCCTCTTCATCCCCGCGACCGACACGGAAGTCATCCGTGAGGGCGTTTACTATCTCCGGTGCGTCGCGCCGTTCTACTTCGGCATCGGGTTTCTGTTTCTCTTCTACGCGCTCTACCGCGCGGTGAAAAAGCCCGCGATGTCCGTTGTGCTGACGGTCGTTTCGCTCGGCACGCGCGTCGCGCTCGCGTATCTCATATCCGGGACGTTCGGCGTCACCGGCATCTGGGCCGCGATCCCCATCGGGTGGGTGCTCGCCGATATCACCGGCGCGGTGTATTACTTCCGGAAACGTAAGGCTCTGCTGCCGGAAACGGGGCAATAAAAAAGCCTCCCCTGTGTAGGGGAGGTGGAAAAAACGAAGTTTTTGACGGAGGGGCTGTCAAAACAATCCCTCAGTCAGCCTTACGGCTGACAGCTCCCTTTACACAAGGGATCCCAAGAAAACGTCGAAAAATCACGCTGTACCCGTAGGGGCGGGGCTCTGCTCCGCCCATCTGTCGGGCACAGGCATTGGAATTTTACTTATTATAATAGAGTATCCCGAGGCACCCCGGCCCGCAGTGGCCGGAGATGGTGCTGCCGGCGAGCGTGTGGTGGATCTCCTCAAAGCCGCCGTACTCGCGCAGGAGCTTTTCGACAGTCTCCACGATCTCCGTATCCACGCCGGAGTCGGTGATAAACACGCGCTTCGTGTCGAAATCGTCGTGATCCTTGATGCGGTCGGTCACATAGCTCTCAATCGCCTTGGCGAGCGTGCCGCGGTACTTTTTCGCAACGCTCATCTTGCCCTCGTGCACCTCGATGCAGGGCTTGAGCTTCAAAAGATTCGCGCCCAGCGCCGCGACGGTCGAGCACCGGCCGCCCTTGCGCAGATATTCGAGCGTGTCGATCACGAAGCTGACGTTCAGCTTCTCCCGGCGCTCGTCAAGGATCGCCTGGATCTCCTCGCCGGACTTGCCCTCGCGGGCGAGCAGCGCGCCGTCGATCACGAGATGGCCGATGCCGGTGGAGAGATTGCGCGAATCGACAACGAACACGCGCCCCGGAAATTCCTCTGCGGCATCGCACGCGTTCTGGAAGCAGGCGGACATATCCGAGGAGATCGTGAAATGCACGATCTGGTCGTAGGTCTTGAGCTCCTCGCCGAAGAAATCGAGATAGTCGGCAATGGACACCGCCGCCGTGCCGCAGAGCTTTCCCGTGCGGCTCGTATACGCGAAAATGTCCTCGCGCGTGCACTCGATCCCGTCGCGCAGCGCGCGGTCGTCCATGAGGATATAGAGCGGCGCGATCTTTACGTCGTACTGCTCGATCAGCTCGCTCGTAAGATCGCAGGTGCTGTCGGCAGAAATTCGGATCTTCATTGGCATTTACGGTCTCCCTTTCCAAAATAGTTCACATAGAGTTAACACGATGCTAAGGATTATAGCAGAGGTGTAATTATTTGTCTATGAACAATCGTACAGTCATTGTCATCACAGGGCCCACGGCTTCGGGCAAAACGTCGCTCGGCGTGAGTCTTGCGCTCGCTCTCGGCACCGAAGTTGTGAGCGCGGACTCGATGCAGCTCTACCGCGGCATGGACATCGGCTCTGCCAAGCCCACGCGGGAAGAAATGCGCGGCGTGCCGCACCATATGATCGACGTGGCCGACCCCGCCGAGGACTACAGCGTCAGCCGCTGGGTCGAAAACGCGGCGGCGTGCTGTGACGCGCTGCTTGCCGGGGGCAAAACGCCCGTCATCGTCGGCGGGACGGGGCTTTATATCGAGTCTCTTCTCTCCGGACGGGATTTTTCCGCCGCGCCCGGCGATTCCGGCGTGCGCGAAGCGCTCGGCGCGGAGTATGACGCGCTCGGCGGCGCGGCGTTCCGGGAAAAGCTGCGGCTGGTCGATCCCGAGCGGGCGGAAAAGCTCGCGCCGGGCGACAAGAAGCGGCTCGTGCGCGCGATGGAGGTATATACGCTCACCGGCGAGACGATCACCGCGCACGACGCCCGTACAAAGGCGCTCCCGCCGCGGTATGCTTCCCGCCGCTTTGCGCTCACGTGGAACGAGCGGGAAACGCTCTATGCGCGCATCCGGCAGCGCGTGGACGAGATGGTCGCCGCGGGGCTTTTTGAAGAAGTGGAGCGTCTGCTCGGCGCCGGGCTTTCGGATTCCTGCACCGCGATGCAGGCCATCGGCTACAAGGAGATCGCCGCGGCGCTCCGGGGCGAATGCTCGCCGGAGGACGCCATCGAGACCGTCAAGCGCGAATCCTGCCGCTATGCCAAGCGCCAGCTCACCTGGCTGCGGCGCGACAGGGATCTTGTATGGCTACCGCGGGAGGAATACCCGACGGAGGACGATCTTCTCGCCGCCGTCCTTGACACAAAAACGCCATAGCCCCCTGCATTCGTCTGAAGAAGCCTCGCAGAGTTTGCGC
>DPHR01000001.1:4021-6686 GCA_003522945.1 Clostridiales bacterium | reverse complement strand
TTTGTCGCGCAGGATGGGGAGCATTTCGTCGGGCGAGAGGCCGTCGTAATTTTCCGAAAACAGAATGCCCGCCTCCTGCTGGTTGCAGATGAAGCAGTGCACCGAGCGCAAAAAGTCGCGCCGCTCGATGGCGATGCTCATGTTGGACACGACCGCATAGACGGGCTTACGGTACTTTTCCGCCAGCGCGAACGTGCGCTTGACGATGTCCTTTTCCATGTCGATCTCGAGCAGAATGCTGTCGGCCTGCGAAAAAATTTCATCGCCCTGCTCGTCGAGAATGTCGGCAATGGGGCTCAGGTCGGGCCGCTTGGAGATCGACGCGGTCACGTCGCCCGTGTTGTCAAAGATCGCAAGCCAGGTTCCCATGCCGTCGGGCGTTGTGCGGATGTAGCGCGTGTCGACCTTGTGGCTCTGGAGCTTTTTGACAACGTCCGCGCCCGTGCTCGTGTCGTCGACAAGGCTCACGAATGTCGGCCGCAGCTCGACGTTCGCGATGTCCTCGACGATGTTGCGGCTCACGCCGCCGTGCACCTGCACGACGCGGCCCGCGTTGCGCCCGCCGGGGATGTAGGAAGAGAGGGGATAGCCCTTGATATCGACAAACACCGCGCCCATCACGACAATACTCATGGAAACGTCCTCCGAAGTTAAGTGTTATACTCAGTATACCATGCTTTTTAGGGATTGCAAAGCGGAGAATATAAGGGGAACGGGGCGAACCGACCGGTTCGCCCCGTTCCTATGAGAGAAAAGAGAGTGGAGAGCAAGTTAATCCTTAATGCGCGCCTTCTGCGCCTCGACATTGCGAATGGCGAAGAGCGTGCCGACCGTCAGCACGACGCCGATGGCGAGGCAGACGATCCAGTTCTGGATAAAGCCCGCGAGCACAAAGCACACAAAGCTCAGGCAAGCGACCGTGATGGCATAGGGCAGCTGCGTGGCGACGTGGTTGACATGCTCCACCTGCGCACCGGCGGAGGACATGATGGTCGTGTCGGAGATGGGGGAGCAGTGGTCGCCGCACACGGCGCCCGCGCAGCAGGCGGAAATACCGATGTAGAGCAGCGCGCTGTCGCTGGGGAAGATGGCTGTGACAATGGGGATCAGGATGCCGAACGTGCCCCAGGACGTGCCGGAGGCAAAGGCCAGCACGCACGCGACAAGGAAGATGACGGCGGGCAGCATATTGTAAAGGCCCTCAGAGGCAGCGTACATCAGATCGTGCACATAGTCTGCAGCACCCAGCGCGTTGAGCGTGGTCTTGAGGGAGACGGCCAGTGTCAGGATGATGATCGGGGAGATCATGGCCTGGAAGCCCTTGGGGATGCAGCCCATAGCCTCGCGGAAGCCGACGACGCGGCGGGCGACGAGGTAGATGACCGTGAGCACCAGCGCGATGATGCCGCCCCAGGGGAGGCCGACGAACGCGTCCGTGTTGCCGAACGCACCGATGAAGTCGCCGGCGTAATCGGTGCAGCCGGACGTGTCAGCGCCGAAGAAGCCGCCGACGTAGAGCATGCCGATGGTGCAGAGGATGATGAGCATAATGACGGGAATGACAAGGTCGATGACGCGGCCCTTGGGGTTGGCGTTCTCCTCGGTGCTGCCGGCGCTGCCGGAGAGGTCACCCGTATTGCGGGCGCGCTCTTCAAAGCCACGCATCGGGCCGTAGTCGAACTTGAGCAGCGTGAGCGTGATGATGAAGACGAATGTCAGAAGGGAATAGAAGTTATAGGGAATGGCTCGGATGAAGAGCTGGATGCCGGAAATGCCGGTGTCGAGGTCTTCGGCCGTGGAGGACACGGCGGCCGCCCAGGACGAGATCGGCGCGATCATGCACACGGGAGCGGCAGTGGCGTCGATGAGGTAGGCGAGCTTGGGACGAGAGATCTGGTGGCGGTCGGTCACCGGACGCATGACCGAGCCCACGGTCAGGCAGTTAAAGTAGTCGTCGATGAAAATGAGGATGCCGAGGATGAACGTCGCAAGCTGCGCGCCCACGCGGGTGTGGATGTTCTTTTCCGCCCAGCGGCCAAAGGCCGCGCTGCCGCCTGCTAAGTTGACAAGCGCCACGATGATGCCGAGCAGGACGAGGAAGAGAAAGATGCCCGCGTTGTCCGCGATCGCAGCGATGATGCCATCGTTGACGATCATGTCGATCGTGGCGACGGGGGCAAAGTCGCAGGCGAAGAGCGCGCCGATCACGACGCCGATAAAGAGAGACGAGTACGCCTCCTTGGTGATCAGCGCCAGCGTGATGGCGATGATGGGGGGCACGAGCGCCCAGAAGGTTCCGACAAATTGCATGATGTTTCTCCTTTCCTGTGATACAAACACAGAACAAAAAAATTAAGCCATGATTTCCATCATGACTTAACACAAAAACATCAAACAACCGATGTGAAACACATCAAAGCTCCTGATCGCGTCGATCATGACAGCACTCCGTCCTTCCGGACGACAGTCCGCCGGGTATTTCCCGACGACCCAAGTATCGACAAAACAGGGATTTTATCGACCCTTCGGCGGCGTCCCCTTTCACACCCCACGGTCTCCTGCCGTTTTGTCGGGGGCTACTCATGTCAGCCGCGCCTCTATCAAGACTTATGAAATTGCTTGCAGTATACACCTTTTTTCGATTCTGTCAAGCAAGAAAAGCATG
>DPHR01000001.1:3064-3726 GCA_003522945.1 Clostridiales bacterium | reverse complement strand
TCGCCCGCGAGCAGCGGAAGCGATGCGACCGGTGTGCCGTTTGCGTCGAAAATGTCGAGCGTGCCGAGCGGCTCGCCCTCCTCGACGGGCGCATCAATGCTCTCGGGCAGCGAGACGGCCTGCGTCAGGCCGTTTGCGCGGCTCTTTTCGAGAAGCAGGGCGTTTTCGCTCGTCAGAACGCTCTGCACCGTCTTCTGCGTGCCGAGCGTCACGGGCACGGCGGGCAGCGGCGATTCGGGGGTGACGGTGACGAGCGAATACGCCGCAAATCCGTAATTCAAAAGTGCTTTGGCGTCAGAAAAGCGCTTGTCGCTCGTGCTGCCGCCCAGAATGACTGCGATGAGCTCCATGCCGTCCTTCTCCGCGGTCGCGCTGATGCAGTATTTGGCCGAATCGGTCGAGCCGGTCTTGAGCCCCGTCGCGCCGGGGTAAAAGCGCACGAGCTTGTTGGTGTTGACGAGCATGGACGCCCCGCCGCGCAGCGAGTCCATCCAGATCGTCGTAAAGCGGCGGATGTCGGGGTGGCGCCAAATGAGCTCGCGCGACATGAGCGCGATGTCGTAGGCCGAGGTGACATGCCCGTCCGCGGGCAGGCCCGTGCAGTTGACAAAGTGCGTGTCGTTCATGCCGAGCTCTTTGGCTCGCTCGTTCATGCGCGCGAC
>DPHR01000001.1:0-2791 GCA_003522945.1 Clostridiales bacterium | reverse complement strand
CGCATCTGCTCGCCCTCTTTGAGCCAGATCTGGCTGCCGCCCATCGATGCGGCGTGCGCGCTGCCTGTGACGGTGTCGTCATACGAGAGTGCGCCGGAGTCGATGGCCTCCATCGTGAGCAGCAGCGTCATCACCTTCGTCACGCTCGCCGGGGAGAGATGCCGGTGGGCTTCCTTCTCATACAGTACCGTGCCGGTCTGCCGTTCCATCAGCACCGCCGCCGTGCAGGAAAGCGAAAAGCTCTCCTCCGGCAGAGTCTCCACGGCGAGAGCCGGTATCGTGAGGTAAAGAGCGGCCAGAGCCGCGCAAATGAACCTGCGCATGGACGCGCCTCCCTTCTCCTCTCATCCTATTATGAATAGATTATGAATATTCATTTTTGTCCCGCGCCGGGAAATAATAGGAAATAAAAGAGTTTTGAACATTTCCCACAGAGTTTTCCACAGTGAATACGGCTTGTCCGGCCTCTCAATATTCATATTATGGGTTACATAACGTTACTTTTTGTTAATTTTATGCATAAACAGAAAAAGGCCCCCTCGCATGAGAGAGCCTAACGAAGGGGAACCCGTTTGAGAGAGATCAAACTGTGGTCTGCATGATGTACATTTCTCCGGGCGCGGTGCCGAGAGCTTCATAACGCGTGTCGATGATTGTGAACCCGGCACGCTTGTAGCAGCGGACGGCGCGGGTATTGAACGTGCGTACGGCAAGCTTCACCGTTGTGCAGCCGCGCGTTTCGAGGATCTTTGCGAGCGCGAGCGCCATGAGCATCCGCCCGCGGCCCTGGCCGCAGAGCTCCGGCTTCATCCCGACACCGAGCTCCACGTGACCGGCGCGGTCCATGATATGAAAAAAGCCGAGAAATTCTCCTGCATAACGCACGGAGAAATACACATTTTCGCGCTTTACCGCGTCGGTGATCGACCAGCCGCGCGCGGCGCATTCGTCCCAGGAGGGAAAGTTGTAGACGGCATACTCTCCGTCATAACGCCACGCCACGGCCTCGCGCGCTTCCTCATCCGTGAGCGTTCCGACGGCATAAAGAGAAAGATCCGTTTCGGTCAAAAGAATTCCTCCTCTCAAACACGCCGCCGCAGCTCTTGACGCTGCGGCGGCGCTTGAGTACAATAGATTGGTTAAAGGGAAGGGTAGAGCTCCTTTCGCGCCGCGGCGAGCGCTTCGCAAAAATAAGCGCATTCCTCCGCGGTCGTGCAGCGCGAGAACGAAACGCGCAGCGCCCCGTCGATGACCTTGTCCGGCGCGCCGATGGCCTCAAGCACATGGCTGCGTTTGCCGCGCTTGCACGCGCTGCTCTTGGAAACGTAAATGCCCTTCGCCTCAAGATAGTTCATCAAAACCTCGCTGCGGTAGCCGGGCAGAGAGAGCGAGAGAATGTGCGCGCTGCCGCCGCCGAGGAATACGATATCGGGGACGGTGTCGGTGAGCGTCTGCACGCACTGCGCGCGCAGCGCTTCCATGCGTTTGTTCGCTTCCGGCATTTCGGCCTTGGCAATGCGCACGGCCTCGCCGAAGGCGGCGATCTGCGGCATCGGCTCGGTGCCGGAGCGCATGCCCTCCTCCTGCCCGCCGCCGAGAATGTGCGCCGGGAGCTTCAGCCCCTGCCGGATATACAGCGCGCCGATGCCCTTGGGCGCGTGGACCTTGTGGCCGCTCACGGATATCATGTCCGCGCCGAGCGTTTTGGCGGAGAACGGCTCCTTCATAAAGCCCTGCACCGCGTCGGTGTGGAGAAGCGCCTTGGACTTTGCCGCGCGCAGCGCGCGGGCCACGCCCGAGATGTCCGTCACGGCGCCGGTCTCATTGTTGACCATCATAAGCGTTACGAGCGCCGTATCCTCGCGCAGTGCCTCGCGCACCGCGTCCACGGATATCGCGCCGGTGCTGTCGGGGGAGAGAAGCGTTACCTCATAGCCCTCGCGCACGAGCTTTTCGAGCGGCTTTCGCACGGCGTCGTGCTCTACGGCGGAGGAGATGATGTGCCGCCCGACGCGCCGCTGGAGATATGCGCCCTCCAGAATGGCCCAGTTGTCGCTCTCCGTGCCGCCGGAGGTGAAGTACACCTCTTTGGGAGCGCACCCGAGCGCGGCGGCGAGTTTTTTGCGGGAATCGTCCAGCACGGCGCGCGCCTCGCGCCCCAGCTTGTGCGTCGAGCCGGGGTTGCCGTACACTTCCGTCATCACTTTATACGCCGCGTCCGCCGCCTCCGGGCATACGCGGGTCGTGGCGGCGTTATCGAGATAAATTTCCATATCCACACATCCTTTGAGGAGCGTCTTTCTATGAAGTACATTATAGCCACTCTCGGCTGCAAGGTCAACCAGTACGAGTCCGAGGCGATGGAGCAGCTTCTCCAGAGCCACGGCCACACGCCGTGCGCCGAAGGGGAGAGCGCGGACGCCGTGATCGTCAATACCTGCGCCGTCACAGCCGAAGGCGCGCGCAAGGCACGCCAGACCGTGCGCCGTCTCCGGCGCGAAAACCCCGATGCGCTCACGGCGCTCTGCGGCTGCTGGAGTCAGGTGGACGCCGCCGAAGCCGCGTCGCTCGGCGCGGACGTCCTCTTTGGCACCGGCGACAGGCAGGGCTTTGTCCGCGCCGTGGAGACCGCCGCGGCGGAGCGCGGGGCAGGAGGGAGCGTAACGAAGCTCGACGATCCCTTCCGGCGCACCGGCTTTGAAGAGCTGCCCGCCGGAGCCTACGCCGGGCACGCGCGCGCGTATCTTAAAATTCAGGACGGGTGCGACAATTTCTGCACCTACTGCATCGT
>DPHR01000006.1:5948-12803 GCA_003522945.1 Clostridiales bacterium | reverse complement strand
GCGAACAGGACGGCACCAAGACGGCAAAGTGCGTGCGCTACGGCACGGGCGGCTGCACGGAAACGGACACGGTAACGGACACGGGCAGCAAGCTCGGGCATCTATTTGAGGACTATGTTTCCAACAACGATGCCACCTGCGAACAGGACGGCACGAAGACGGCAAAGTGCGTGCGCTACGGCACGGGCGGCTGCATGGAAACGGACACGGTAACGGACACGGACAGCAAGCTCGGGCATCTCTTTGAGGACTATGTTTCCAACAACGATGCGACCTATGAGCACGACGGCACCAAGACGGCAAAATGCGTGCGGTATGACCAGTGCGGGGAGACCCACACCATGCCGGATGAGGGAAGCCGGTTAATAGCTCCTCCCCTCTACCGCGTGACCGCCAAGGACGGCAGGGACATTGCCTACACGGCCGAGCAAAAGGGCGGCGTGCTGACCGTCACCGTTGACGAGGACCTTGCCATTCTCACGGGCAGACTCAGCGGCATCCGCACTCTCAAGGCGCAGGGCGTAGAAAAGATCGTCTTTGTCACCAAGGGCGCAGCGTCCGCGTTCCTGCTCTCCGATCTGCTGGGCAGGGGCGAGAGCGGCGAAGCCTACCGGCTCACCCACGACGGCAAGGCCGTCACGTTCACGCTTGGCGAAAAAATGACCGACGTGAGCGCCGTTCTCACCAAGCCGTAAACGAAATTTCAAACTCCATAAAGCGGGCAGGCACAAGCTGTGTCTGCCCGTCTTGAGCGTTTCAAATATGCAAAAACCAGCACTTCCTGACGGAAGTGCTGGTTTTTTGGTGCCGGTGGCGGGGGTCGAACCCGCACGTCCTTGCGGACACGGGATTTTGAGTCCCGGGCGTCTGCCAATTCCACCACACCGGCGTATGGCGGCATTATACCGCGGAAATGTGCCGTTGGCAAGAAAAAATATTCCGCTTCCGGTATTCCATTTTTAGCGTCGATATGGTAATATAGTTTTGCCTACTTATGCACTGAAAAAACGGAGATAGACTATGAAACGATTTGTCCGGCCGGGGGCTTTTCTGCTGCTTGCTGCGCTGCTTTTCTGTCTGAGCGGCTGCTATTCCGGCAACATCGATCAATATTTCTCTCTTCCGATGGCCTCGGAGGAATACCGGCAGCTCCAATCGCTCATCGATGAGGAGCTTGCCTCCGGCAGCGAATATGCCGCGCCGATCCACGGCAGCTACCGCCAGAGCGTGCAGCTCAGCGACGTGGACGGCGACGGCGCCGACGAGGCGCTCGCCTTCTTCCGCGACGCCGCGAAGAACCCCAAGATCAACATCTACGATTCCGAAAACGGCGAATACCGGCTCGCGCTCTCCATCTCCGGCGAAGGCTCGTCCATCGGGCGGATCGACTATGCCGATCTCACCGGCGACGGACAGAAGGAGCTTCTCGTCTCATGGCAGATCTCCTCGGGTCTGTCCGTTCTGGGCGTATATTCTCTCGCGGGCTGGTCCGGCGACGTGCTTTTGAGCACCGACAGCGCCGAGTTCGTTACCGGCGACATCAACCGCGACGGCTGCGACGAGCTTTTGAATCTGCGCGCGGCGAACAGCACGACCTATCTTGTCGATCAATACACCTTCCCGCTCGGGCAGGAACCGCAGGCGACCTCGGCGGCGCTCAGCGCCGGTATCTCCGCGCTGCAGCGGCTGCGCATGGTGACGCTCGCCGGGGACGCGCCCGCGCTGCTCGCGGAGTCTACGCTCACGACCGGCGATCTTGTGTCCGATCTCTTTGTCTGCCGGGACGGTTCTCTCATCAATCTCACCATGAACCGCACCACGCAGATCTCCGAAACGCGCCGCTCCTACAGTCTTGTATACGCGCAGGACATCGACGGCGACGGCTCCACCGAGATCCCGCACCCGCAGCAGCTCTACAGCCGCGGGGACGAGGTTTTCTGGTCGATCGCCTGGTTCCGCTACGACGCTTCGGGCCGCGCGAGCACGATCATGACAACCTACCACTGCGTTACGGACAACTGGTATCTTGTGCTGCCGTCCGGCTGGGACGTCGGGCTCACGGTGCGGCGGGACGACAGCGTTTCCGGCGAGCGCGCGGTCATTCTCTCGCGGCTGCGCTCGGACGGCTCGCTTGAGGACTATGTCGCCGTATACGCCATCACCGGCGAAAACCGGTACGAGCGCGCCAGGCTCGATAACCGCTTCCTTCTGCAGGAGGAAGGCACGACGGTGTACGCCGCCAAAATTCTCGACGGCAAGACCGACGAGAACACGATCCGCAGCCGATTTCATGTGATTTATACAGACTGGAGCTCCGGCTCCGTCGTTGGAGGGTAAGAAACCGATATGAAGAAAGTTCTGGTTCTGGAAGACGAGGCCAACATCCGAAGTTTTGTCGTCATCAATCTGCGCCGGAGCGGCTATGAGCCGATCGAGGCCGACTGCGGCGAAATGGCGCTTGAGCAGCTCCGCCGCCACCCGGACATCCGCGTGGCGCTGCTGGACGTTATGCTGCCGGATATCGACGGCTTTGAGGTCTGCCGCCGTATCCGCGCGTCCAACACGCGCATCGGCATCATCATGCTCACCGCCCGCAGCCAGGAAATGGACAAGGTCACCGGTCTTATGACCGGCGCGGACGACTATGTCACCAAGCCCTTCTCCCCCGCCGAGCTGACCGCCCGCATCGACGCGCTCTTCCGCCGCACCGGCGGCGAGCAGGACGCCGAGGATACCGGGGAGATCCGGCAGGGGCCGTTCCGTCTCAATACGCGCAACCGCACGCTGGAAAAAAACGGCGAGCGCGTGCGTCTGACGCAGATCGAGTTTTCCATCATCAAATACTTTATGGACAATCCCGGCAAGGCGCTCTCCCGCGAGGATATCCTTAACGAGGTATGGGGCCGCGACTACTTCGGCGAGCTGAAGATCGTGGACGTGAACATCCGGCGTCTTCGCATCAAGATCGAGGACGATCCCACCATGCCCGCCTACATCACCACCGTCTGGGGCTACGGTTACAAGTGGGGACTTTAAGACTCTTCGGAGGATCTGCATTCCATGAAGAAGCTGCTCGCTGACCTTTTCAAAAAAAAAGAAAAAAGCCGCCACGCCGCAGCCGCCAAGAAACCGGTGCGCCTGCCGCGCCTGCGCGATATCCATTTCCGCTCCATCCGCGCCCGCGGCATGTTCGTCGGAAGCGGTCTTGTGCTGCTGGCGATCGTTATTTCGCTCGCAGCGTATACTCTCTCGCTGCAGGCCTATTACTATTCCGCCACGCGCGCCTCGCTGCAGGCAAAGGCGGAGACCGCTTCGGCGTTTCTTTCGTCCTATGTGGACCGCACCTACGCGGAGTTTTATCAGCGCGCCTTCAACTATGCCGAGAATTTTGACGACAAGGATTCGCTCGAATTGCAGTTCGTCAACACCGAGGGACGCGTAGAGATCGCCTCCACCGGCATTTCCGCCGGTTCGATCCCCGGCTCAGATGATATCAAAAACGCGCTCGACTCCGGTAAGATCAGCTTCTGGCAGGGCAAGCGCGTCTCCACGGGGGAAAAGGTTCTCGCCGTATCCGCGCCGCTCGTTTCCGGCAGCGGGAGCGTCGTCGGCGTGATGCGGTATATCACAAGTCTCAAGCTCATCGACCGCGCGGTGAACACCTCCTCGCTCGTCGCGGGCGGCATCGGGCTCGTGGTGCTCGCGATCGTCGTCTTTTCAAATCTCTACTTTCTGCGCACGATCACCGAACCGATCGCTTCGCTCACGGGCGTTGCCCGCCGCATCGCCGAAGGAAGCTACGGCGCGCAGGTGGAAAAAACGCACAACGACGAGATCGGCGAGCTGACCGACGCGATCAACGATATGTCGCAGAAGCTCTCGCAGGCGGAACGTGTGCAGACCGAGTTCATCTCCTCCGTTTCCCACGAGCTGCGCACGCCGCTCACCGCCATCACCGGCTGGGCGGAAACGCTCGCCTACGACGAGGCCATCCGGGGCGACTCGCGCCGCGGCATCGAGATCATCACCCGCGAGGCGGGACGCCTTACCAAAATGGTCGAGGAGCTGCTCGAATTCACGCGCATTCAGGACGGCCGGTTTACGCTGCACGTTTCCACCGTGGAGCTGCCGGCGCTGGTCGAGGATTGCCTTTATACCTATAATGAGCTTTTCCGCCACGAAGATCTCGCCGTGACCTATGTTTCGCCGGAGGAAGACCTTCCGGAGATCCCCGGCGACCCCGAGCGGCTCTCGCAGGTGTTCCTCAACATTCTCGATAATGCCTGCAAATACGGCAAAAACGGCAAAAAAATCGACGTGAAAATCACGCACGACGACGCGACCGTCTCCGTATGCATCCGCGACTACGGCCCCGGCATTCCGCCGGCGGAGCTGCCGCAGGTGAAGAAGAAATTCTTCAAGGGCTCCTCCAAGGAACGCGGGAGCGGCATCGGCCTTGCCGTGTGCGACGAGATCGTCACGCGGCACAACGGCACGCTCGATATTGCCAACGCCGCCGGCGGCGGCGTGCGCGTCACGGTGACGCTGCCGCGCAAGGCATCTTAACTATAAGGAGTTTTTCTATGGCACAGGAATCCAAGACCCCCGCGCCCTTCCGGACGAGCATCGGCGGGCAGGCGCTCATTGAGGGCATTCTCATGCGCGGTGTTGACCGGCAGGCCATCGTCTGCCGCAAGAGCGACGGTACGCTTGTCTCCCGCGTTGATCCGCTCAAGCTCAGCAAGGACAAGCACCCGTGGATGGGATATCCGTTCATCCGCGGCGTGGTGAATTTTCTTGACTCCATGGTCAACGGCGTAAAGGCGATCACCTGGTCCGCCGAGCAGCAGCCGGAGGACGAGCAGAGCGAGCCGGATAAATTTGATCTCTGGATCCAGAAGCATTTTTCGGACGAGACGGCGGAAAAGATTATTCTCTATACCGCGGTCGTGCTCGGCATCGCGCTCTCCGTCGGGCTTTTCGCCCTGCTGCCGACGTTTCTCGCGGGTCTTTTGAACCGGCTCGTCCCGCTCGGCGTATGGCGCGGTCTTGCCGAGGGTATTTTCCGCCTTGCGATCTTTCTCGGATATCTCAAGCTCTGCTCGATGATCCCGGATATGAAGCGCGTGTGGATGTATCACGGCGCGGAGCATAAAACCATTTTCTGCTACGAAGCAGGACTTCCGCTCACGGTGGAGAACGCGCGCATGCAGTCGCGCTTCCATCCGCGGTGCGGAACGAGCTTTCTCTTTATCGTGATTTTTATCAGCATTCTTGTTTTCTCCTTCGTGCGCACCGAAGGGACGCTCGCGCGCATGGGCCTGCATCTGCTGCTTCTGCCGGTCGTCGTTTCGATCAGCTATGAGATCATCAAGTGGGCGGGCCGGAGCGACAGCGCGCTTGCCCGCATCGCCTCCGCGCCGGGCAAGGCCGTGCAGCATCTGACGACCGCCGAGCCGGACGACTCCATGCTCGAAGTCGCCATCGAGTCGCTCAAGCTCGTTCTCCCGGAAGAAAAAGGCTCGGACGCCTGGTAAAAAAAAGAGGGGTTAGGATTGGCAAAGACCTATAATGAGCTGTATCTCGCCATGCGCCGCGCGCTCAAGGAGGCCGGCGTGGAAGAATATGCGCTCGAAGCCCGGCGTCTGCTCGCGCAGGGCGCCGGATATACCGACGCGCAGCTCATTGCACGGATGTATATGTACGCCGGTGACGAGGCGGAAAAGGCCGCGGAGAAGCTTTTGCAGCGGCGTCTTTCCGGCGAGCCGCTGGCGTATATCGCCGGAAAATGGGAGTTTTTCGGGCTGGAAATGATCGTAACGCCCGCGGTACTCATTCCCCGCATGGATACCGAGCCGCTCGTTTTCACGGCACTGGAAATTCTGAAGGATGTTCCCGAACCGCGGATCCTCGATCTCTGCTGCGGCAGCGGGTGCATCGGCTGCGCGCTGGGCGTCAATCTCCCGAAGGCGCGCGTCATTTTTGCCGATATAAGTCCCGAGGCGCTTTCCGTTACACGCAAGAATATCTCCCTGCACCGGCTCAATCCGCGCGCCGTTGCGCTCGAGGCGGACGCTCTCGCCCCGCCCCCGCTCCGGATGCAGAATTTTGATCTTATCGCGTGCAATCCGCCGTACATCACCGAGGAAGAGTGCCAAGCGCTGGACACGTCCGTCCGCGACTGGGAACCCATGCTCGCGCTTGACGGCGGCGAGGACGGTCTCGTATTTTACCGCAGCGTCCTGCAAAACTGGAAGTCCGTTTTAAAGGACGGCGGATGGATTATATTTGAAGTCGGAGAGGGGCAGGCGGCGGATGTGCGCGCGCTGCTTCTCGAGGCTGGATTCCACAATCTCGGCTGCACGCTCGACACGCTCGGCACCGAGCGCGTCATTTACGCACAGAAAAAGAAACCGATTCCTACCGATTCTGAAGAAATGTGAGGGAAGCATCATGGCAGAAAAGAAAAAGGCCGCCGCTCCGGCCGCCGCTGTGGCGACCGACAAGAAAAAAGCGCTGGAGACCGCGCTCGCTCAAATCGAAAAGAATTATGGCAAGGGCGCGATCATGCGTCTCGGCGATGACATTGCCGTGAACGTGGAGGCGATCCCCACCGGCTCTCTTTCGCTTGATCTCGCGCTCGGCATCGGCGGCGTGCCGCGCGGCCGCATCGTTGAGATCTACGGCCCCGAATCCTGCGGCAAGACGACGCTCGCGCTGCACATCGTCGCCAGCGCCCAGAAGAGCGGCGGCGAGGCCGCGTATATCGACGTGGAACACGCGCTCGAGCCCGCGTATGCCCGCGCGCTCGGCGTGGATATCGATAATCTTCTCATCTCCCAGCCGGACACCGGC
>DPHR01000006.1:1888-5749 GCA_003522945.1 Clostridiales bacterium | reverse complement strand
CTCATCTCCCAGCCGGACACCGGCGAGCAGGCGCTCGACATTACCGAAGCGCTCGTGCGCTCCGGCGCGGTGGACGTGGTTGTGGTGGACTCCGTGGCCGCTCTCCTCCCCCGCAGCGAGCTTGAAGGCGAGATGGGCGAGAGCAGCGTCGGCGTGGTGGCGCGGCTGATGTCGCAGGCGCTGCGCAAGCTCGCGGGCGCCATTTCCAAGACGAATACCGTCGTCATCTTCATCAACCAGCTGCGCGAGAAGATCGGCGTTATGTACGGCAACCCCGAAACGACGCCGGGCGGCCGCGCGCTCAAATACTTCTCGAGCGTCCGCATCGACATGCGCCGCATCGAAACGCTCAAATCCGGCACGGAAATGGTGGGCAACCGCACCCGCGCCAAGGTCATCAAGAACAAGGTCGCGCCCCCGTTCAAGGAGGCCGAATTTGACATCATCTACGGCGAAGGCATTTCCAAGGTCAGCGAGATCATCGATCTCGGCGTGAAGCTCGAGCTCATCGACAAGGCGGGCGCGTGGTTCACCGTGAACGGCGAGCGCATTCAGGGCAAGGACAAGGTCAAGGAATACCTTGAATCCAACCCCGAGGTCGCCGACAAGATCGAAGCCGACATCCGCGCCAACGCTCACAAGCTGCTCACGCCGCAGGCGCGCAAGGCCGCCATTGCCGCGGGCCGCGCCATTGATATTTCCGCCGACGACTTTGAGGGCTGATGAACGACGAAGCCAGGCAGCGAGCGCTGAAAATTCTGGAACGCCGCGACGTATCGCGAAAGATGCTGCTCGATAAGCTCACCGAAAAGGGCATATCAAACACCGACGCCGAGGAAGTCGCCGATTGGCTGTGCGGTCTCGGCGTTGTGAACGACGAGCGCTTTGCCGGTCTCGTTGTGCGGCACTATGCCGCCAAGGGCTACGGTAAGCGCCGCATCTGCGATGAGCTTTACCGCCGCGGCATTGACCGCGAATTGTGGGACGCAGCGCTCGAAGAGCTGCCGGAAACGGACGATACCGTTGACCGGCTGCTCGGCGCAAAGCTGCGCGGCGACGTCTCCCCCGAAGGCCTTCAGCGCGCGCAGGGCTATCTTCTCCGCCGCGGCTACTCCTGGGACGAGATCCGCGCGGCAACAGAACGCTATTTATCCGGAAAGGACACACCATGAACAATTCCTCCACGGTGGCCATGATCTCTCTCGGCTGCCCGAAAAACCTCGTAAACAGCGAGGAAATGCTGGCTCTGCTGCAGGACGCCGGATATGCTTTTACCGACGACCTTGCGAAAGCCGACGCCGTAATCATCAATACCTGCGCCTTTATCGAATCGGCCAAGACCGAGGCCATTGAAAAGATCCTTGAGACCGCCTCCTACCGCGAGGAAAACCCGGAGCTCAAGATCATCGTCTCCGGCTGTCTTGCCCAACGCTATGCCGACGATATCCGCGCCGAGCTCCCGGAGGTAGACGGCATCATGGGCACCGGCAGCTACAGCGAGGTCGTATCCGTTGTGGAAGCCGTGCTCGCCGGGGATAAGCCAACGCGCCGCGGCGCGATCAGCGCGCCGCTCTACGATACGCCCCGCGCCGTATCCACCGGGCCGAACTGGGCGTATCTCCGCATTGCCGAGGGCTGCGACAACCGCTGCGCCTACTGCGTTATCCCGTCGCTGCGCGGCAATTTCCGCAGCCGCACGAAGGAGAGCATTCTGGAAGAGGCCCGTCTTCTCGCGGCCTCCGGCGTAAAGGAGCTCATCATCGTTGCGCAGGATATCACGCGCTACGGCATCGACCTTTACGGCAAGGTTTGCCTGACGGAGCTGCTGAAAGAATTATGTAAACTTGATTTCCGCTGGGTGCGTCTGCACTATCTCTACCCCGAGCTCATCGACGACGAACTCATCGACGAGATCGCATCCGAGGATAAGATCGTCAAGTATCTTGATATCCCGATCCAGCACATCAACGATACGATCCTCCGCCGCATGAACCGCCGCGGCACGGGTAAGGAGATCCGCGCGCTCTTCAAAAAGCTGCGCGAGCGGATCCCCGGTCTGGTACTGCGCACGTCGCTCATCACGGGTCTCCCCGGCGAGGGCGAAGCGGAATTTGAAGAGCTGTGCGATTTTCTCCGCGAGGCGAAGATCGAGCGCGCCGGCGTGTTCCCCTACTCCCCCGAGGAGGGAACGCCCGCCGCTCTCATGCCCGACCGATGTTCGACCGAGGAGGCGCAGCGCCGCGCCGAGCTCTGCATGGAGATCCAGGCGGAGATCATGGACGGCTTTGCCGAGACGTTTATCGGCCGGGAGCTTGATGTGCTCGTTATGGGCAGAGAGCCGGACGGCACGCCGTGGGGACGCAGCGAGTACGATTCCCCGGACATTGACAGCCGCGTGATTTTCTCCGGCGACGCTGCGCCCGGCGATATGGTGCGCGTGCGCATCGATTCCGTCGATGACGGGGAGCTCATCGGCGAACAAATTTGAGATATCACCCGTTGGGGAGGAAATACAATGAAAATATTCAACGATATGGACATGCAGCTGGAGGAGTTCCAGCCCATCGAGCCGGGGAAGGTGAAGATGTACGCCTGCGGCCCGACGGTCTACAACTACATCCACGTGGGCAACGCCCGCCCGATCGTGATCTTTGACGTGCTACGCCGGTATCTCGAGTACCGCGGGTACGAGGTGACGTTCGTACAGAACTTTACCGATGTGGATGACAAGATCATCAAGCGCGCGAATGAGGAGGGTGTCACCTCCGATCAGATCGCCGAAAAGTATATCGCGGAGTACTGGAAGGACGTGACGGCGCTCGGCGTCCGCCCGGCGACGGTGCATCCCAAGGCGACCGAGAACATCGGGCCGATCATCAAGATCATCAAGACTCTGGTCGAAAAGGGCTATGCCTACGAGGTCAACGGCGACGTGTACTACCGCACGCTCAAGTTTGCCGGATACGGCAAGCTCTCCCACCAGCCGATCGAGGATCTGCAGTCCGGCGCACGCATCGACGTGAACGATGTAAAGGAAAATCCGCTTGACTTTGCGCTCTGGAAGGCCGCGAAGCCCGGCGAGCCGAGCTGGAATTCCCCCTGGGGCGCGGGCCGTCCCGGCTGGCACATTGAGTGCTCGGCCATGTCCAACCGCTATCTCGGCAAAACGATCGACATTCACTGCGGCGGCAGCGACCTGACGTTCCCGCACCACGAAAATGAGATTGCCCAGTCCGAGGCCGCGAACGGCTGCAAGTTTGTCAACTACTGGATGCACAACGGCTTCATCAACGTGGATAACCGCAAGATGTCCAAGTCGCTCGGCAATTTTTTCACCGTGCGCGAGGCCGCCGAGGTTTACGGCTATGACTGCATCCGCATGTTCATTCTTATGAGCCACTACCGCAGCCCGCTGAATTACTCCGGCGAGATCCTCATGCAGGCGAAGGCCGCGCTTGAGCGTCTTTCCACGGCGAAGGACAATCTGGACTTTTTCTGCCAGAACGGTGCGGACGGCGAAATGACCGCGGCCGAGGCCGAAACGCTTGCCGCGCTCGGCGTTTACCGCCAGAAGTTCTGCGACGCGATGGACGATGATTTCAACACCGCCGATGCCATTTCCGCGATTTTTGAGCTGGTGCGCGAGATCAACTCCGCCGTTTCGCCGAACGCCCACCCGACGAAAGCGCTCGCCGAGGGCTGCCGCGCGCTGTATCTGGAGCTTTCGGATGTGCTCGGCATTCCGTTCACCGAGAAGAAGGATGAGCTCACGCCCGAACAGGAAACCCTCTTCAACGCCCGCAAGGACGCCCGCAAAGCGAAAAACTGGGCGGAGTCTGACCGCATCCGCGACGAGCTCAA
>DPHR01000006.1:882-1740 GCA_003522945.1 Clostridiales bacterium | reverse complement strand
TGACCGCATCCGCGACGAGCTCAAAGCGCAGGGCATTCTCGTAGAAGATACCCCGCAGGGCATGAAGTGGAAGCGTATCTGAGCATTCTTTAATAGATCATAAATGGGCTTCGGACCGTGGTCTGAAGCCCATTTACATTTTCTTAATTTACGCGGTCTTGACACGCCGCGTTTTTTTCTTTATCCACATTTATGTTTCTCCGTAGTATGCTGTTACCAGTAAAAAACACAGGAGGAACCGCTATGAATCAGGATACCGTCACCAAACTGCTCCGTCCCGGCGAACAGATCCTCTGGTCGTCGATGTCCAATCCCGGAAAGCTCATGGATAAGAAAAACAAACAGCGAAACACGCGCTGGTTTATCATCGTCGGCGCTGTGTTCGCGGTACTGATGTTCCTTTATGTCCGCGCCTGCATCCGTGCCGGGACAAACGTTTTTTCCGTTGTGACTCTCGTTTTCGTTCTGGTCGCGGGGATCATCTTCCTTGATCCCGTCACCACGCTCAAGCGTCTCCGCAAGGTCGAGTACGCCATCACGACCGAGCGCGTGATCGTCTCCTCCACCTCGACCAACTTCTCCATCCCGCGTTCCAAGGCCGCGCCCGTGCAGGTCATCGACGAGGACGGCGGCGTTTCCACGCTCATCATCGGCACGGAGAAGACGGCCAAGCCCTCCAAGCTCCGCCCGCTCGGTCTCACGGGTTTCTTCGTCACCGAAAACGAAAAGGACGTCCCCTACCCCGTGTTCTACCGTGTGTCTGACGCGAAGGAAGCCGTCCGTATTCTGGAAGCCTCCGGAAATTGACATTTCTCTTTCCGTTCTCCCAATCCTCCCGATCTCCCCAGGCGAAAAGGG
>DPHR01000006.1:469-657 GCA_003522945.1 Clostridiales bacterium | reverse complement strand
CCGCCGTTCCGTTGGAACGGCGGCCCTTTTTAAGTATGTTATTTTTACTGTTCCGGCTCGTCCGGCGCGTCGGCGTCCGTCATGCGGTAGCCGACACCGATCTCGGTGAATATGTATTTCGGTTCGGCCGGATTCTTTTCGATTTTCCGGCGGATGTTCGCCACGTTGACGCGCAGGATCTGGTTGCT
>DPHR01000006.1:0-238 GCA_003522945.1 Clostridiales bacterium | reverse complement strand
GACGCGCAGGATCTGGTTGCTGCCGCCCGCGGAGGGCCCCCACAGCTCGCGCAGGATAAAGTCATAGGTGAGGACCTTTCCGGCATGGCGGGTGAGCAGTGAGAGAATGCGGTATTCGCTCTGCGTGAGATGGATATCTTCCCCGTTGATGCGCACGCGCCGCCGCACGCAGTCCACCTCCAGATCGCCGCAGCGGTATACGCCCGTGCGGCCGACCTCACCGCCCGCTGCGGTGCGG
>DPHR01000077.1:4596-5460 GCA_003522945.1 Clostridiales bacterium | reverse complement strand
CGGGAGATCCGCCGGGGGCGCGGCGTATTCGGCCTCGCGTTTCGCGCGCTTCGCGGCGCGGGAATTTTTCTCCCGTTCCGCCGCGGCTTCTCGCTCACGGCGCTCCTTGCGGCTGAGCGCGCGCGGCGCGGTCTCCGGCTCGCCGGTCACGGTCTCGCCCGTATCCCGGTCGGCGGAATCGTAGCTCTCGCCGACGATCTCCGGCTCGGGCTCATATTCGTTATATTCGGTATTCCCCGTCTCCTGCGGCTCTTCGTCCGGGAAGGGGATGTAATTCTCGTCGTTACGGATGATGGGTACCGCCTTTCTCTGTTTGCGGCTTTCGCCTCAGTTCAGTTCATATACGGCTCGGACGCCGTCGGCAGCGGGACCTTCTGTCCCTTTGCCTCAAACGCCTCGCGGATCCACGGGTTGGCGTTGAATTTCTCTTTCGTCTGCGATTCGAGCAGCACGCCGATGAGGACGTTGGAAACGAGGAATCCGCCGGGCGTGAAGTGCCAGCGGCCGTTGTCGCACACGGCCCAGCCGTTTTCCTGAAATACCTCCAGCATCTCTTCGAGCTTGTCGAAGCTGCTCTGGTACACGCTCCGGTACTCCTCGCGGGAGATGCCGGCCGCGGTGCGCATGCCGAGCATCAGATACTCGCTCGCGCGGTCGAACGGCGTGAGCTCCTCCTCTTCGGCGATAATACCCTTGTCCCCCAAAACGCCGGAAATATACTCGCGGACGTTGTGGGTGTAGGTATAGCGCAGCAGCCCGATGTTGGAGGCCGCCGCCGCGCCGAAGCCGATGTAGTCATCCAGCCGCCAGTACTTGAGATTGTGGCGGCTCTCGTAGCCGGGGCGGGCGAAGTTGGAGATCTCA
>DPHR01000077.1:3900-4443 GCA_003522945.1 Clostridiales bacterium | reverse complement strand
AAGTTGGAGATCTCATACTGCCGGAAGCCGTGGCGCGAAAGGAAGTCCACGGCGTAAAGGTACATGTCCGCCTGATCGTCGTCGGAGGGGAGAATGTCGGTGCCCTCATACTCGTCGTACATGGGCGTGCCTTCCTCAAGACGCAGACCGTAGCAGGAGATGTGCGCGGGCTTGAGCGCGAGCGCCTTGGTGAGCGTGTCGGCCCAGTCCTCGCGCGTCTGGCTCGGCAGACCGTAGATGAGATCGAGACTCACGTTGCGGAAGCCGGCCTTGCGCGCGCGCTTGACCGCCATTTCCACCTGCCGCCAGTTGTGGCGGCGGCCGATGAGCCGGAGAATGTCGTCGTTGGCGCTCTGCGCGCCGATGGAAAGGCGGTTCACGCCCTCCTTGCGCAGCATGCGCAGCTCCTTGCGCCGGACGCTGTCCGGGTTGCACTCCACGGTGATCTCGCTCTGCTTCATCAGCCGGTTCGTGACCTTCAGCTCCTGCAATATCTCCACGATGCGCCGCGCGCCGTAGTAGCTCGGCGTGCCGCCGCCGAAG
>DPHR01000077.1:3455-3726 GCA_003522945.1 Clostridiales bacterium | reverse complement strand
TAGCTCGGCGTGCCGCCGCCGAAGTACACCGTGTCGATGAAGTAATCGGTCATGCGGGGCATCGTTTCCTGCAATTGAATGAGCAGCGCATCCTGGTAATAGGGCATGAGCTTGTCCCTGCCCGGCAGACTGCAAAAGTCGCAGTACGCGCACTTCGATGCGCAGAACGGTATGTGAAAATATACGCCCAGGCGTTTGTCTTGGTCGCTCATAGTTCCTCCAGAATGTGGGTGGTGGGTGCGGAGAAAACCCCTCCGTCAAAACCTTCGGT
>DPHR01000077.1:0-3355 GCA_003522945.1 Clostridiales bacterium | reverse complement strand
TTGTGCAAAGGGAGCTGTCAGCCGTAAGGCTGACTGAGGGATTGCCATTTTGAGATCACGAGGATCAACAACCCCTCCGTCAAAACCTTCGGTTTTGCCACCTCCCCTGTTAGGGGAGGCAAGTGGGTTTGCAGAATACTAACTTGGCTCCCCTAACAGGGGAGGTGGCGCGGCGCAGCCGCGACTGAGGGGTTTGTTTGAATTCGTCAGAATAGTTTGCAGACAAGCTCGCCATACTCCGCCGGATCGTCCGGGGTGATGCCGGCGACGAGCTGCGCCTGCGCGAAGAGCACCTTCGCCATAACGGCGGCGCGCTCCGGGTTCTCCTGACGCGCGGCGTCGAGCGCTTTGACGGCGGGGTGGTCGAGATTGAGCTCGAGCACGCGCTGCGCGCGCATCGCGTTCGGGTCGGCGCCCGGCATGGCGTGGAAGTACCGCTCCATTTCGAGCGTGATGCCGCCCTCGACGGAGAGGCACACGGCGTAATTCTTGAGCTTGCGGGAGATCTTCACATTCGCCACGGCGTCGCCGAGCGTCTCCTTGACAAAATCGGTGAGGGGCTTAAACTCCTCGTCGGTCTTGTCGGCGGCGGCCTTCTCCTCGTCGGACTCGAGACCGAGATCCTGCGAGCAGACGTTGCAGAACTTCTTCTCGGCATAGCTGCCGAGGATCTCCGCGACGAACTCGTCCGCGTCGGTCGAGAAGCAGAGAATATCGAAGCCCTTGGCGCGCACCTGCTCGGTCTGCGGGAGCTTCGCGGCGCGCTCCGGCGTTTCGGCGGCGGCGTAATAGATGTATTTCTGGTTTTCCGGCATCGCGTCCACATACTCGCGCAGGGAGACGAGCTTTTCCTTCTCCGCGCTGCGATAGAGCAGAAGATCGGTCAGCAGATCGCGCTTCATGCCGTAATCGCCGATGATGCCGTATTTGAGCTGCGTGCCGAACACGTTGAAGAACTTTTCGTACTTCTCGCGGTCGCACTCCATGAGCCGGGAAAGCTCGCCTTTGATCTTCTTTTCCAGATTCATGGAGATGAGCTTGAGCTGGCGGTCGTGCTGGAGCATCTCGCGGGAGATGTTCAGCGAAAGATCGGGAGAATCGACGATGCCGCGCACGAAGCGGAAGCACTCCGGCAGCAGGTCGGGGCACTTTTCCATGATCATCACGCCGTTGGAGTAGAGCCGCAGGCCGGGGACATAGTCGCGCGTGTAGTAGTCGTAGGGCGCCTTCGCCGGGACGAACAGCATCGCGCGGTAGCTCACGGTGCCCTCGGCGTTCACGCGGATGACGGACACGGGATCCTCGGTGTCCTTGAACTTCTCCTTATAGAAGGCGATGCAGTCGGCGTCGGAGGCTTCCTTCTTGCTGCGCTGCCAGATGGGGATCATCGAGTTGATGACCTCTTCCTTCGTGACGGTGCGCACGCCCATTTTCTGGATACCGGCCTCGTCCACCTCGCCGGTCTCATATTTTTCGGTCGTCTCCACATCGGTGCGGATCGGCCAGCGAACATAGTCCGAATATTTCTTCACAAGCTCCTGGATCTTCCAGGGCATGAGATACACGCTGTAGCAGTCGTCCTCGGTGTCGCTCTTCATGGTGAGGATGACGTCGGTGCCGACGGTCTCCTTCTCGCAGGGAGTGACGGTGTAGCCGTCCGCGCCCTCGCTCTCCCAGCGGTTGGCGGTCTCCTGCCCGTAGGCGCGGGAGATGACGGTCACTTTGCTTGCGACCATGAACGCGGAATAGAAGCCCACGCCGAACTGACCGATCACGTCGATGTCCGCCTTGTCCTTCTCGGCGGCGTCCAGATCCTTCTTGAAGGCGAGCGAGCCGGACTTCGCGATCACGCCGAGATTGGATTCCATTTCCTCGGCGGTCATGCCGATGCCGTTGTCGGAGATCGTGAGCGTTCCGTTTTCCTTGTCGCCTTTGATGCGGATGAAGAAATCTCCGCGCTCCATGCCGACATTCTCATCGGTCAGCGAGCGGAAGCAGAGCTTGTCGATAGCGTCCGAGGCGTTGGAGATCAGCTCGCGCAGAAAGATCTCCTGATGCGTGTAGATGGAATTGATCATCAGCTCCAGCAGCCGCCGGGATTCCGCCTGAAATTCTTTTTTCGCCATATTTTTATCCTCCGTATGCTATGGACTCTGAGCAGACCTTGAGAAGGCCTATACCCAGACACTATATTATACCGCGGCATTATGTAAAATTCAACCGAAAAACTCGCCCGCCGCAGAGGAAAAGAGGCTCCGCGGGGGAAAACCGTGTTCCCGATGCCGAAACCGGCGCACAAGAAGTTTTATTTTCGGCAGGACAGGGCCGCGTGGTGCCGCGGCGAGAACTGCTATATCCTGACAGAGTATCCGCTGGACAGATCGCAGCCGGACTGGACGACCTTCGGGGAGCCGTAAAACCGGCAGGTGAATAAGAGCAAGAAAAACTTTCGCCCGCAGACATTGTCTGCGGGCGAAAACCGTTTGGATTTTATTGCTTTTCCGGTATCTGGGAATGGCCGGCGTTTACGAGAAGGTCATGCCGGATGTCCCACAGGCGGTTCGAGAGATCGACGTAGTACCCGTGCGGGTTTTCAAACCGGAGCACCTCGGGCCAGAGCGTTTCCAGCTGCTCGGCGCAGCGCTTCCGGATATCCTTGAGCGACGGGAGATCATAGACAAGCTCGCCCGCGCGGAACACGGGGACCATCATGTTTTCGGCGCGGAAGTTCGTGAGCGTTTTGCGCTTCCATGTGTTTTCCGGGTGAAAGATCGTGAGCGGCTGCGTATCGTCCGGCGTCTCGTCATACAGGCAGAGATAGTCCGCAAGCGCCTTGCCGTTCGTGCGGTCGTAGAAGCGGTAAAATTTCTTGAAGTGGGGGATCGTGATCTTGGCGACGTTTTCGCTCACCTTGATCTTCGGGACGACCTCGCCCGATTCACGCTCCACGGCGACGAGCTTGTATACGCCGCCGAACACCGGCTCGCTCTTGGCGGTGATGAGCCGCTCGCCGACGCCGAAGGAGTCGATGCACGCGCCCTGCAGCAGCAGGTCCTGGATGATATATTCGTCGAGCGAGTTGGAGCAGGTGATGGTGCAGCTCTCCCAGCCCGCCTCGTCGAGCATGCGGCGGGCCTCCTTCGTGAGATAGGACATATCGCCGGAGTCGAGCCGGATGCCGCATTTGGTGATGCCCATCGGCTTGAGCACGTCGTTGAAGGCGCGGATGGCGTTGGGAATGCCGGATTTGAGCGTGTTGTAGGTATCCACGAGCAGCACCGCGTTCGTCGGGTAGCTCTCGCAGTAGGTGCGGAAGGCGTCATACTCGGAATCGAACATCTGCACCCAGGAGTGC
>DPHR01000050.1:3261-3974 GCA_003522945.1 Clostridiales bacterium | reverse complement strand
AGGTCCCTGCGGCGGAAGACCCCGCCGCCGCTCCGGCTGACGCGCCGGTCATCGAAGGGCTGACCTTCACCGAAGAGTCACCGCTCAAGTACGCCACGGTATTCCGCCTTTTCCGTTATGAGGGCGGATACACGCTCATCCGCATCGACAACGGCGGCGACTTCCTCGTCGTGCCGGAGGGCGCGGCGGTACCGGCGAAGATGGACAGCTCCGTCACGGTGCTGCAGCAGCCGCTGGACAAGATCTATCTTGCGGCGACCTCCGCCATGTCGCTCTTCGCCGCCGTGGACGCGCTCGACCACATCCGGCTTACCGGCACGCGCGAGTCCGGCTGGTACATCGACGCGGCCGTTGAGGCGATGCAGCGCGGCGATATCGAGTTCGCCGGCAAGTACAGCGAGCCCGACTATGAGCGCCTGATCGACGAGGAGTGCGATCTGGCGATCGAGTCCACGATGATCTACCACACGCCCAAGGTCAAGGAGATGATCGAGGATCTCGGCATCCCCGTGCTGGTGGACCGCTCCAGCTATGAGCAGCACCCGCTCGGCCGCACCGAATGGATCAAGCTCTATGCCGCCCTTGTCGGCAAGGATGCCGAGGCCGCGGAGTTTTTTGACCAGCAGGCTGCCATCATCACGCAGCTCGAGGGCTTTGAGAACACCGGCAAGACCGTCGCATTTTTCTTCGTGAACTCCGACGGCTCCATCGTC
>DPHR01000050.1:2913-3081 GCA_003522945.1 Clostridiales bacterium | reverse complement strand
CTCCATCGTCATCCGCAAGCCCACCGACTATATTCCCAAGATGATCGAGCTCGCGGGCGGCCGCTATGCCTTTGAAAACTTCGTGACCGACCAGACGAACACCTCCGTTTCCGTTACCATGGAGACGTTCTACGGCACCGCCGTGGACGCCGATGTGCTCATCTACAA
>DPHR01000050.1:932-2712 GCA_003522945.1 Clostridiales bacterium | reverse complement strand
GGACGCCGATGTGCTCATCTACAACGCCTCCATCGACGCGCCCATCTCGAGCATCAATGAGCTGCTCGCCAAGGACGCCCTGTTTGCCGACTTCAAGGCCGTGCAGGAGGGCAACGTCTGGTGCACGGGCAAATCGTTCTATCAGGCCACGGACATTGTCGGCGAAATGATCCGGGACATCCATCTCGCTCTCACCGGCGGTGCGGAGAGCGACATGACGTTCCTGACCCGCGTTTCCTGAAAACTATGACAGAAAAAACCGTCAATACGAATACCGCCCCGGCGCAAGCCGGGGCGTATCTCGTGCATCAGGCACGGCGGCGCGCCCGGTATGCGCTTGTGTTCTTCGTGCTCATCGCCGCCTTCTGCCTCATCACGGTGCTGAACATCAACATCGGCAACATCCCCATCCCGCTCGAGCGGATCGTGGAGATCCTGTTCACCAAGACCGGCAATCCCACGGAGGTGAATATCATCTGGAAGATCCGCCTGCCGCGCATCCTCATGGCGGCGATCCTCGGCGGAGCGCTCTCGCTCGCGGGCTTTCTGCTGCAGACGTTCTTTGAAAACCCGATCGCCGGACCGTTCGTTCTCGGCATTTCGAGCGGCGCGAAAATGGTCGTCGCGTTCGCGATGATCTATTTCATCCAGATCTTCGGCGTCGTGTCGTCGTATACGCTGATCCTTGCGGCGTTCGTCGGCTCGCTGCTCTCGGTCGGATTCATCCTGCTCTTCTCGCGGCGCATCCCGAGCATGTCCACGCTGCTCGTCGCGGGCATCATGATCGGCTACATCTGCACCGCCATCACGGACTTTACCGTGACGTTCGCGGCGGATTCCGATATCGTGAACCTGCACAACTGGTCCAAGGGCAGCTTCTCCGGCATGAACTGGAGCAACGTCGGCGTGGCGGCCACGGTCGTCGGCATCACCGGCGGCGCTACGTTTCTCATGGCCAAGCCCATCGGCGCGTACCAGCTCGGCGAGGCGTATGCCCAGAGCATGGGCGTGAACATCAAGGCGTTCCGCACGGCGCTGATCGTGCTCTCGAGCATCCTCTCCGCCACGGTGACGGCGTTTGCCGGACCGATCTCGTTTGTCGGCATCGCCGTGCCGTTCCTCATCCGGCACTGTCTGAACACATCCAAGCCGCTCGTGGTCATACCGGCCACATTCTTGGGCGGCGGCGTATTCTGTATGCTGTGCGATCTCATCGCGCGCACGGCCTTCGCGCCGACGGAGCTGAACATCAGCACCGTCACGTCCATTTTCGGCGCGCCGGTCGTTATCTACATGATGCTGCGCCGGAAGGGAGGACGAAAATGACGGATACGCCCTATTTTGTGATCGACGATCTCACGATCGGCTACCATAAGGTGCCGGTCATCCGCGATATCTCCGTCAAAGTACAGAAGGGCGAGATCATCGCGCTCATCGGCCCGAACGGCGCGGGCAAATCCACGCTGCTCAAGACCATCGCGCGTGACCTGGAACCGATCCGGGGGAAGATCTTTCTCGAGGGACGGGATATGCAGACGATCACCTATCGCGAGCTCTCCAAAAAGCTCGCCGTGATCCTCACCGAGCGCATCAAGGTCGAGCTCACGACCTGCCGCGACGTTGTGGCTACCGGCCGGTACCCGTACACCGGACGGCTCGGCGTGCTCCGCGGCGAAGACCAGCGCATCGTGGACGAAGCGATGGAGACCGTCCACGCGCTCGAGCTTGCCGAGCGCGACTTCAACGCCATCAGCGACGGCCAGCGCCAGCGCGTGCTGCT
>DPHR01000050.1:0-786 GCA_003522945.1 Clostridiales bacterium | reverse complement strand
CGGCCAGCGCCAGCGCGTGCTGCTCGCGCGCGCCATCGCCCAGCAGCCGGAGATGATACTGCTCGATGAGCCGACGTCGTTCCTCGACGTGCGCCACAAGCTCGACCTGCTCACCATCCTCACGCGCATGGCGCGCAAAAAGAACATTACGGTCATCATGTCGCTCCACGAGATCGATCTCGCGGAGAAGGTGGCCGACCGCATCCTCACCGTGAAGGGCGACACGCAGTTCGGCTTCGGCGCGCCCGGCGAGGTGTTCGAGGAGCAGGCCATCCGGAAGCTGTACGACATCGAGGACGGATACTTCGATCCGCTCTTCGGCAGCATCGAGCTCAAAAAGCCTGCCGGCGACACGCCGGAGGTGTTCGTGCTCGCGGGCGCGGGGACGGGCATATCCGTGTACCGGAAGCTCCAGCGCGAGAACGTCCCGTTTGCGACCGGCGTGCTGTACGAAAACGATGTGGACTACCGGCTCGCGCGGCTGCTTGCCGCGGAGACGGTCTCCGTGCCGGCGTTCGCCGCGCCGGACGATGCCGTATACGAAAAAGCGTTTGAAACGATGCGCCGCTGCGGAAGGATCCTCCTCGCGGGAGATGCTGCCCGGACGCCGAACGCGCCGCTCCTCGCGCGCGCGAAGGCCGCGGGGCTCGCGGTACTCGACGCGAAAACGGAAGGATGGACGCTGTGAAAGAAAAGAAAGGAATGTTTTACGCCGTAGGCGTCGGCCCCGGCGATCCCATGTGGATGACGCGCGAGGCGTGCGCCGTGCTGGAGGCCTGCCCCGTG
>DPHR01000014.1:3208-3410 GCA_003522945.1 Clostridiales bacterium | reverse complement strand
CGTCCGCGGCGAGCGCCGGGACAACATTCCCCAGCGCCAGACAGACCACGAGCAGCAGCACAACGATCCTGGACATTGTTTTGTGCATATTGATGCCCTCCTAAATGATCTCATGGGAAAATCTCGCAAAAAATTCAGACGCTCCTCCCGGAAAAAACAAAATCAGAGCAGCCCATAGGCTGCTCTGACGGTATTTTCAGAA
>DPHR01000014.1:1320-3010 GCA_003522945.1 Clostridiales bacterium | reverse complement strand
GCTGCTCTGACGGTATTTTCAGAATAATAGCGTTTTAATCGGAAACATACCGTTCCAGACAAGAATCCGCCGGGAAGCGGTATCCATCCGATGAAATATCCTGACTCCGTTTCCTCGCTCGCCCGCCTTCCCGGTTTCCCAGTGGCATAACGGGGTCGCTCCGCGTTACAGTTGCCGTTACAGTCCGTGATTCTCACACGGTTCCTTCATTCGGATGTTTCTATTCAATTTTACGGGAGATTCATCCATGTATAGCAAATATAGCATAAACATGATAGCTTTGCAATATATGTTCCCGCAGAATTTCCGAAAAAACGACATGAGGAAAGGCGCTCAGTCCCTCCGGTCGAGGATGCGGTACACGAGCTCCATGTCCAGCCCCTCGCGCACGACCTGCGCGAGCTTGTCGTACTGCTCCTCGCGGTAGGCCACGGGGTCGAAAGCGCCGAGAATAGAGGGGCTCAGCCCCTTTTTGCGGCAGAGCGCGCCGAGCACGGCGTCGGCGACGCCGGGGGCGTCGAAAATGCCGTGGATGTAGCTGCCGTACACGTTCCCGCCGCCGGTGACGACGCCGCGCGCCTCCCGGCTGCGTCCCATATGGATTTCATATCCTTCGTACGAAAGACCGTTCAGGCAGACAAGCTCTCCCGTCACGCCGGAGAACGTTCCGCGCGTCTGCGTCTGCACCTTTTCGCCCCGAAAAACGGTGTCCATATCGAGAAGGCCCATGCCCGCGATGTCCGTGATGCCCGCGGCTTCGACCTGCTCGGGGTCGGAAACGCTCCGGCCGAGCATCTGGTATCCGCCGCAGATGCCGAAAACGAGCGTCCCGCCGTCCGCGGCCTTCAGGATCGCCGCCTCCAGCCCGCTCTCGCGCAGCCATTTGAGATCGGCGATGGTGCTCTTCGTGCCGGGGAGGACGATCATGTCGGGCGCTCCGAGCTCCGCGGCGCGCTCAATGTAGCGCACGGACACGTTTTCGTACCGCTCAAACGGGCTCACATCCGTAAAGTTCGAGATGCGCGGCAGACGAACGACGGCAATGTCGATCGCGCGGCGCTCGCTGCCGCGGTCAAAGCGCGTGGAGAGGCTGTCCTCGTCGTCGATATCGAGATGGACATACGGCACGACGCCCGCCACCGGCACGCCGCACAGCTCCTCGAGCGTTTTGAGCCCCGGCTCCAGGATCTTCTTATCTCCGCGGAATTTGTTGACGATGGTGCCGCGGATGCGCGCTCGCTCGTCCGGCTCGAGCAGGGCCACGGTGCCGTAGAGCTGCGCAAACACGCCGCCGCGGTCAATGTCGCCGACGAGGAGCACCGGCGCGTCCACGAGCTTCGCAAGGCCCATGTTCACGATGTCCTCCTGCTTGAGATTGATCTCCGCAGGGCTTCCCGCGCCCTCGATGACGATGATATCGTTCTCCGCGGCGAGCGAGTTATACGCTTCCATCACCGCGGGGATATACTCGCGCTTGCGGCGGTAATACTCCATCGCGTGCATGTTGCCCTGCACGACGCCGTTGACGATCACCTGGCTGCCGACGTCGGTCGTCGGCTTGAGAAGAATGGGGTTCATGCGCACGTCCGGCGCGATGCCCGCGGCCTCCGCCTGCACGACCTGCGCGCGCCCCATCTCGCCGCCCGCGGCGGTGATGAAGGAGTTGAGCGCCATGTTCTGGCTTTTGAAC
>DPHR01000014.1:768-996 GCA_003522945.1 Clostridiales bacterium | reverse complement strand
ACGGCGATGCGGTACCAGCCGGGGCAGAGCCCCGCGTAATTTTCGCAGTTTCGTATGAGGATCCCCTGTTCCCGCAGCGCGGCGTCCAGTCCGGGCGCGGCGCGGAACAGGAGATAGTTCGCGTCCGAGGGTATCACGCGAAAGCCGAGCGCGGCAAGCTGTTCCGCGAGCCACGCGCGCTCCGCGCGCACGAGCGCGCGGGTCTTTTCAAGAAACTCCGCCTCCCCC
>DPHR01000014.1:0-581 GCA_003522945.1 Clostridiales bacterium | reverse complement strand
CCTCCCCCAGCGCCGCGACGCCCGCCGCCTGCGCAAGCGTGGAGACGTTCCACGGCGGCACGGTCTCGGACATATCGTGCAGCAGCGATGCGTCCGCGCAGAGACCGTAGCCGAGCCGGACGCCCGCCATGCCGTAGCTTTTTGTGAACGCCTTGAGGATAAAAAGCCGCGGGCAGCGCGTGAGGAACGGCTTCAGGCTCTCGCCGCCGTCCGTCAGATCAAGAAAGCACTCGTCCGCGAAAAGGTACGTTCCGAGCTTTTCGCAGAGCGCGAGAATTTCTTTAAGCAGCGCGCCATCGGCCAGCCGTCCGGTGGGGTTATTCGGGTTGCAGAGGAAAAACACCTCCGGCCTCGTCTCCCGCAGAAAATCCAGAATGCCGCCGTCCGGCGCAAAACCGTTCTTCTCCGAGAGCGTATAGCGCGCCACGGCACAGCCCGTGCGCGCGAGCGCGAGCGAATATTCCGCAAACGTCGGCGCGAGCTCGGCGGCGCGCTGCGGCCGGACGGCGTCAGCAAAGGCGTATATGAGCTCCGCCGCGCCGCTGCCGCAGAGGATGTATTCCTCCGGCACGCCCTCCGCC
>DPHR01000009.1 GCA_003522945.1 Clostridiales bacterium | reverse complement strand
GCATCGGCAGCCCCGCCGGGATGCCGGTCAGCCGCGACGCCTCCGGCGTCACGCCGCCGACGACCGAGCCGGAGGGTAAGATCTCGCAGAGCTTATCCTGCGGGATATCGTATACGCAGCGGGTGAGACCGTTTTTGTCCCACTTGCGGTTTTTGTAGTCATAGGGGATCTTCGCCATGAGGCTCGCGCTGCTGTCGGCAATGCGGCCGGTGAAGCGATAGTTGAGATACGTGGACAGGCAGACGTACTTATCCGTTTTCTTCCAGAGCTCCGGCTCGTTCTCGGCGATCCAGTTGCAGGCCGAGGTACGGTGGAGCATTTCAACGGTCTCCGTCATCCCGGCGAGCGCGAAGATCGCCCTGCGTTCTGCCGGGAGCGGCTTCGGGTTTTCGGCGCGGCGCTGATCCATCCAGAGGATGCAGTCGCGAAGCGGCCGCCCGTCCTTGCCCATGCAGACAGTCGTATCGCGGAACACTGTCACCGCGACGCTCGCGGCGCGCGCAAAGTCTTCCGGGGACTGATCCTTCAGCCGCTGGGAGACGATGCATATATGCTCAAAATAGAAATCGGGCCGCTGCTCCGCCCAGTTCGGATTGCGGGAATAATAGGGCTGCTCATAAATGTCCTGCGCCGAGCGGACAATGTGTCCGGCGGCATCGAAGAGCATTGCCCGCACGCTCTGCGTTCCGACATCAAATACCAGCGCCAATGCATCGTTCATAGCCTTATGCCTCATTTCCGTGCAGTTTTTTCTTGTTCGGATGGAAGAGCCGCCAGAGCCAGCCGTGCTTCTTCTCCGGCGGGAGTGGTTCCACGGTCTTTTCTCCGAAGTACTCATAGAGCGTGTCGTGGCTCGCCGTGCCGGGGACGGTCTCGGCGCGGGAATAGCTCCCGTCCGGCTGCATCGTCCAGCTCTTCTCCCGGTCAGCGCGCAGCGCGTCGAGAATGGCCAGCACGCCCTCGCGCGTTTCGGGCGTGACGCATTCGATGAACGCCTCAACGCGGCGGCGGGTGTTGCGGTTGAGAAGATCGCCGGAGCCGATGAAAATGCGCTGTTCCGCACCCTCGCCGAAGGCGAAGATGCGCGAATGCTCGAGATACCGTCCCACAACGCTGCGCACCGTGATATTCTCCGTATACCCCGCGACGCCCGGCCGCAGGCAGCAGATGCCGCGGATGAAAAGCTCCGTGCGCACGCCCGCGCGGGACGCGCGGATGAGCGCGGTCATAACGCCGATGTCGTTCATGGAGTTGACCTTGATCGCAATGCGCCCGGCCTCCCCCTTCGCGGTCTCGGCCTCAATGAGTTCCAGCACACGGGAGCGGTAGCTCAGCGGGGCGACCCAGAGCGCTTCCGTCTCCGGCGGCGTCTGGCCGGTGGCGAGCGCTTCAAACGTCTGCGCGGCGTCACGCCCGACGCGCTCGTCGGACGTAATGACCGAAAGATCGGTGTACTGCTCGCTCGTGACCTCGTTATAGTTTCCGGTGCCGACCTGCGTGAAGTACTGCACGCTCTCGCCGCGCTTTCGCGTGACGAGGCAGAGCTTGCTGTGCACTTTCATCTCCGGCAGGCCGTAAATGACCTGACATCCGGCGTCTTCGAGCACCTCGGAATAGTCAATATTATTCTGCTCGTCAAACCGGGCGCGCAGCTCCAGAAGGCAGAGCACGCTCTTTCCCCTGTCGGCGGCATACGCGAGCGCTGCGGCAACCTTGCTGCTTGCCGAGAGCCGGTAGAGCGTGATGCGGATGGACACGACGTCCGGATCGTCCGCCGCCTCGTAGAGATATTCCACGAACGCGCTCATGCTCTGAAACGGGTACGACAGCAGCAGATCCTTCTTTTCCAGATACGGGAAAAACTCGCCCTTTTGGAGCTTCACCGTTTTCCGGCTGCGGCGCTCGGCGTATTTCATGCCGGGCGCTTTCTTCACGCCGGAGCCGAAGGAGAGGTCGAACGGCAGCTTCGTGGTGAACACGTTGCTCTCCGGGACCTTGAGATCCCTGATGAGCGCCGCGCGCAGCCTTGCGGACGGCTTGCCGCCGATCACAAGACGCACCGGCTGCTGGCGCTTGCGCTTGCGCAGCATTTTTTCCATGCTGGCGCGGAAGTCCGCGTCGTATCCGTGCAGGTCATCGTCGATGAACACGTCGGCATTGCGTGTGACCTGCAATAGGACAGCGTCGCGCACCTCCTGCTTTTTGAAAAGCTGCGGCACAAAGTGGCGCACGAGCTCCGCCGTGAGCATCACCTTCTGCCGTCCGTCCAGCTCCACGACGCGCCACGGCGGGAGACGCAGCAGCGAAACAAGGCCGAGCCGGAAATCGTCGCCCTTGCTGATCGTCGCCGCCACATATATCTCACGGTTGGCGATGAACGGGAACGGATGTCCCCCGTCCACAACGCGCGGCGAAAGGAGCGGGCGCAGTTCGGAAAAATACTTCTTTGCCACGACCTCCTCGGGCTTCGTCATTTTATGAAAGTCCAGCACGTCGATCCCGGCGTCGCGCATATCTTCCAGAAGCCGCCGGTAGATGCGCTCCTCGCGCGGCTGCTGCGCGGCGACGGCGGCAAGGATGGCGCTCACCTGCTCGCCGGGCATGCAGCCGGTCTTTTCATCCCGCTCGTCCGGCAGCAGCGCCGCGCGGTGCGTGAGCGAGCCGACGCGTACCATGAAAAACTCTTCGAGATTCGAGCGGTAAATACCGAGGAATTTGAGCCGCTCCAAAAGCGGCACGGTCGGATCGCCCGCCTGTTCCAGCACGCGCCGATTGAATTGCAGCCAGCTCAGCTCGCGGTCGAGAAACAGGCCCGCGGCCTTTGCCTCGGCAAGAAGCTCTGTCTCCGGCTCCGATGCTTCCGGCGCGGCGGGGGCGGTCAGCTCCGGTCCTTTTTCGGCTTGGCACATTCTTTCTTCACTCCTCGGGTGATATGCTCGTTCACCGCCTGCTCCAGCGCGTCCGTCACGATCTGAAGAACGCGGATGCGGGCGTATTTCTTATCCACGGATTCAATGATATGCCAGGGGGCATACGCCGTGCTCGTCTTTTGCAGCATTTCCTCGACCGCCGTTTCATACAGCGGCCACTTTTCGCGGTTGCGCCAGTCCTCGTCGGTGATCTTCCACTGCTTTTCCGGCGTATTCTGCCGCAGCTCAAAGCGTTCGAGCTGCGTTTCCGGATCGATGTGGATCCAAAACTTGAGAACGATCGTGCCGTAATCGGCGAGCTCTTTTTCAAACTCGTTGATCTCGCCGTAGGCGCGCTTCCAGTCGTCCTCGCCGCAGTAGCCCTCGATGCGCTCGACCATGACGCGGCCGTACCAGCTGCGGTCAAAGATCGTCACATGGCCGCTGCGCGGCAGGCGCGTCCAGAACCGCCAGAGATAATGCCTCGCAAGCTCGCCCGGCGTGGGGCTTGCAATGGGGATCACGTCAAACCCGCGCGGGTCGAGCGGATACGCCAGACGGCGGATGTTGCCGCCCTTTCCTGCGGCGTCCCAGCCCTCATAGCAGATGACGACGGGGATGCGCTTGCGGTAGATCTTATTATGGAGCGCCGCGAGCTTTTCCTGCAGGCGCTTGAGCTCGGCCTTGTATTCCTCCGGGGCAACGCTCTTTGTGAGATCGGCGTCGCGGAGCGATGGTGTGCCGAGCAGCGGGAAATCGTTCTTCCCCGCCTTGCCGATACAGCGGCCATTTTCCAGACCGTTGTCGATCGCCTCCGTGATGGCGCGAAAGCCCGCGAGCAGGCGCTTTTTCCGGTTCCCGGCGTCGAGAACGTGCCATTCGCCGCAAACAGACGTTTTCTCCATAAACTCACCATAGGCACGGCGGAAGGCCTTGTACTCCTTGTGCTGCCAGAGATCGTCGCCCGTTACGCGCCACTCGGTATCGATATTCTCGCGCAGCTCCGCGATGCGCGAGAGCTGTTCCTCGCGCGAAATATGCAGAAAGAGCTTCACAACGATATATCCGTTGTCGCGCAGCTGCCGCTCAAAGATATTGCACGCATCCACGCGGCGCTCGTATTCCTCCGCGGTGATCTCCCGGCGCAGGTATTTATAGACGCAGTCCTCCATCCAGCCGGTGTCCATGAACAGGAATTTACCGTTTTCCGGCAGCGGCTCGAAGAACTTCCGGAGGAACGGATAGCGCTCCTCGTTTTCCGGCACGCGCTTATAGACCGCCACGCGGTAAAACCGCGGGTCCATCTCGCTGATGAGCTCGTTGATAAGATGGCCCTTTCCCGCGCAGTCCCAGCCCTCCACGAGAACGACCACCGGCAGCTTTGCCGCCATGACGCTCTGCTGCTGCGCCGCGAGTTTTTCGCGGAGCCGGTCGATCTCCGCCTTTCGCTGGGCTTTATCGAGTCCGTCGTCCGACGGTTTAAAATCGTGAAGCATATATTTGCGCCTCCGAAAGAAGAATTCCGTTTCTTTTTAGAATATCACACTGCGCTGTATCTGTCAAAACCTGCCGGGTCTTTCCCAAGTCAAAACGGCCTCCCTGCGGCAAGGCCGTGGGGAGACCGTCTGAAGGCATGGATTATTCCGCTTTTTCCGCCGCTTCCGCGCTCTGCTCCGCCGCTTTCTCGGCGTCAAGGCTTTCACGCTCCATCAGGCGCGGGTCGGCAAGGTATTTTTTGATCTGCGCAAACGCCTGCGCCATATAGTGGCCGCTGGCGATGCGCTCGTCCATCACGACGCCGAGCGGCATGCACCGGTCAAAGACGATGCCGTCCTTGGTGCGGCGCGGCACCTCGCGCATGTTGCCCATGGTGATGGCAATGCTCGTCGTGCCGAACTCATACACATGGTGGTAGATGTGGTTCGTGCGGATGCTTGCGAGATTTGAGATGAGAAGGCTCGCGTGGAACGGCGTCAGATCGATGAGCGACTGTGGCAGAAGGCCGTGGTTATCCAGAAACCGGATCAAGCCGATGATCGGCGGCAGGAGCCAGCGCAGCTTCGTCGTGAGGATCTTCATCGCCGTATCAAAGGAGTTGGCCTCGCCGACCTGTCGGTTCTGGTCGATATAGCCGGTGATCTTCGCCTGCACGTCGAACACGTCATCCGTAGGCACGAGATCAATCTTTGACATCGTATCGCTGCCGTCCGGCTTGAGAACGACCATGGACACCTTGATGTCCTTGTGCTGGTAAATGTTATGTCCTTTGATGAAGCGGTTGAGCGCGGGGTACTTTTCCAGCGTGTGGAGATACGCCGTGAGCACCAGCGCGAGATGGCTGATCTGCTTTCCCTCTTTCCGCTTTTCGTTCATATAGGCGCGCATGGGCATTTCCGGAATGTCCAGCGTGATCATGTTCATGGCATCATACCGCTTTGTGAGAAAATACGGGATGAGATAGTACATGGGGTCTTCATTTTTTACAAGGATTCCGTCCGGACGCATTGTTTTTCCTCGCTTCCCTGAATGCATAAAAATTTTGATGAAATTATACCGCCCGCGGCGATTTTTGTCAATATTTCGTCGAGCGGTTCATGGCAAAAAATGAATTTTTTGTTAATTCGGCGGAAAGTTCACGACTTATTTACGATTTCGTATTAAAGTCTATGAAAGAAGCGGGCGTTGGAATGCCCTTTTTCCCCGGAGGTCTTTTTTATGCAGCGTGGTTCCCCCAACCGAAATTTTACCGCCTTCATGGCCGGCCGGTACGGCGCAGATGCGCTCGGCCGGTTTCTTTCCGTATGCGGATGTATATGCATTCTCGTCTCCGTCGCCGTGCGCGGGAAGAGCGCTTTCTTCTCCGCCGTATTCTCCGCGGCGGCGCTCGCGCTGCTCATCTGGTGCTATGTGCGCATTTTCTCGCGGAAGGTCGCAGCCCGGAGCGAGGAAAACCGGAAGTATCTTTCGTACCGGAACCGCTTTTTCGGCTCGTTCCGGCTGCTCAAAAGCTGCTTCCGCCAGAGAAAGGAGTATGCTTTCTTCCGCTGCCCGAGCTGCAGGGAGGTCGTGCGCGTCCCGCGCGGCAAGGGAAAGATCCGCATCACCTGTCCGCGCTGCGGGTACGCCTTTGAAAAGAAGACCTGAAGAGGAAGCGCCTCCAAGCGTAAAAATATGACCGAAACCGTTCAAACGGTTAAAAGAGCTTGCCGTCTGCAAATTGCAATCGGCAAGCTCTTTTGCTTTGCCTGAAGCCTGTGATGACTGACCGGATCGCTTCCCGGAAAGAAAGCGAAATGCCCGGCTTACCCCGCGTCCTTGCCGGGGCCGGCTGTTTCTTCTATCCTCTTCACTGCCTTGTTTTCTGTTTACCATAATATTTTATTGTTAACTTAAATAGCGCTTGCACGGCTGTTATTTCTTGGGTATAATATAAAAAAATATAGGTTCAAAGGAGAAAGCTATGGCCGCAGACGGAAAAAGAAAAACGACCGGTGCGCTCGGCGTTGTTTTGGCGCTGGCGCTGACGGTCGTCGTCGCGGGAGGCGCTGCATACGGTGCGTATGCCGCCGCATCCGCGCAGCCCGG
>DPHR01000011.1:2228-11711 GCA_003522945.1 Clostridiales bacterium | reverse complement strand
GCGGCGGAGGCGTGTTCTGCGCTGCGGCGGGCGAAGGAGCTGCACGACGAACTGGAGGCGGCATATCATCCGTTTGTGGATTTCCGCGCGCTGACGCGTTTTGAGCAGAAGCATCTGGAAAAGGTCTTTTCGGCATAAGCATCCGACGCCGCGCGACACGCTTTTCACGTACTGGGCACAGCTCTTCGTTAACTTCTGGTGGTCCATCTTCTTTGCCTGGGGCCTCCGGCCGCCTTTTTCTGGCTCCTTCTGCTGCTCGTTCTCGCTGCGGTAATGGCGTTCCGGTTCGGAAATATCCGTCCCGCCGCCGGAAAACTGAACATTCCGTATCTCCTGTGGCTGGTTTTCGCCGGCGTGTTGAATATATCAATATACATTTTAAACAAGTGAAACGTTTCCGAATGGCCCGCAATTGGTTTGCGGGTCAATTTTTTGTTAAGACTTGTTTTTCATAAAAAACGGTATTGAAAAAAAATGTTTTTTCCTGTAAAATTTACCTCTGCCCTGATACCCCAAGCAAAAAATAATTTGAGGAGTGAAGTAATTGGACAATCTGTTTTGGATCGGCTTCGTCGGTGCTGTCGTTGCCGGTCTCTTTGCTGTTCTTCAGGCAAAGAAAGTCATGGGCTATTCCGAAGGCACCGAAAAGATGCAGAAGCTCGCCGCTTCCATTCGTGAGGGTGCCAACGCTTATCTGAAGCGTCAGTACACCACCGTTCTCAAGGTCTTCGCCATCGTGTTCGTGGTTCTGCTGGTGATCGCTTTTGCCTCCGGCGGCAAAATGCTCTCCAAGTTTACCCCGTTCGCGTTCATCACGGGCGGCATCTGGTCGATGCTCGCCGGTCTCGTCGGCATGAAGATCGCCACGAGCTCCAACGCGCGTACCGCGCAGGCCGCCTCCGAGAGCCTGAACAAGGGTCTCCGCGTGGCGTTCTCCTCCGGTTCCGTTATGGGCTTCACCGTCGTCGGTCTCGGCATGCTGGATATCACCATCTGGTTTTTCCTGCTCCGCTATGCCTTCGGCATTGATGATCCCGTGCAGCTCGGCAACATCATGGTCATGAACGGCATGGGCGCTTCCTTCATGGCGCTCTTCGCCCGCGTCGGCGGCGGTATCTACACCAAGGCCGCGGACGTCGGTGCTGACCTTGTCGGCAAGGTCGAAGCCGGTATCCCCGAGGACGACCCGCGCAACCCCGCCACCATCGCCGATAACGTCGGCGACAACGTCGGCGACGTTGCCGGTATGGGCGCTGACCTGTACGAGTCCTACGTCGGCTCCATTCTCGCCACCTTCGCGCTGAGCGCCGTCGGCGGCTACGGCTTCGCCGGTATGCTGCTGCCCATGGCTCTCGCCGTTGTCGGCATCATCTGCTCCATCATCGGCTCCTTCCTCGTCAAGACGAAGGAAAATGCTTCCCAGCAGGCCCTGCTCAAGAGTCTCCGTACCGGCACCTACACCGCGGCCATTCTCGCCGCCGTGCTCGCCGCTCCCCTCTGCCTTCTCCTTCTCCCAAACGACGGCTGGGGCGTTTACGTCGCCATCCTCTGCGGTCTGATCGGCGGCTGCGCCATCGGCTACTTCACCGAGTATTACACCTCCGACACCTACAAGCCCACCCAGGAGCTCGCCGCGGCTTCCGAGACCGGCTCTGCCACGATCATCATCGGCGGCATCTCCCTCGGTCTCAAGTCCACGCTGACCTCCATTCTGATCGTTGCTGCCGCCGTTCTCATCAGCTACTTTGCCGCGGGCGGCTCCAAGACGATCGTTGACGGCGCCGGTCACTTCACCGAGGCCTTCAACAAGGGTCTGTACGGCATCGGCATCGCCGGCGTCGGCATGCTCTCCACGCTCGGCATCACTCTCGCGACCGACGCTTACGGCCCCGTGGCCGACAACGCCGGCGGCATCGCCGAGATGGCCGGTCTCCCCGAGGAAGTCCGCGAGCGCACCGACGCTCTCGACTCTCTGGGCAACACCACGGCCGCTACCGGCAAGGGCTTTGCGATCGGCTCTGCTTCTCTGACCGCTCTTGCGCTGCTCGTCTCCTACGTCAACATCGTGCAGGACAACACGGAAGAGATTTTGAACTTCACGCTCACGAGCCCCACCGTTCTGGTCGGTCTCTTCATCGGCGCGATGCTCACGTTCGTGTTCTCCGCGTTCACCATGAGCGCTGTGCAGCGCGCGGCGCAGTCCATCGTTGTGGAAGTCCGCCGTCAGTTCAAGGAGATCCCCGGCATCATGGAATACAAGGCTGATCCGGACTACGCGCAGTGCGTCTCGCTCTGCACGCAGGGCGCTCTTCACGAGATGGTCGCTCCGGCTCTGCTCGCCATCGTCGTTCCTCTGGTCACCGGCCTCATCCTCGGGCCCACCGGCGTTGTCGGTCTGCTCGGCGGTGTGTCCGTCACCGGCTTTGCGATGGCCGTGTTCATGTCCAACGCCGGCGGCGCCTGGGACAACGCGAAGAAGTATATCGAGGGCGGCCACCACGGCGGCAAGGGCAGCGAGCAGCACAAGGCTGCCGTTGTCGGCGACACCGTCGGCGATCCGTTCAAGGATACTTCCGGCCCGTCCCTGAACATTCTGATCAAGCTGTGCTCCACGGTTTCCATCGTGTTCTCCGGCCTGATCCTTGCCTTCCACCTGATCTAAGCATATAGCGATACGCTCCGGCATGATCCGCAGGGTCATGCCGGAGTTTTATACTTTCTTGCAAGCGCCCGTCTGCTGTGGTACAATGATGAAAATCTGTGGATCGGAGCAAGATACAATGGCGAAAAATGAGAGAAAGCTCACCCCCGCCGAGCAGAAACGCAAGGAACAGTTTGCGCTCATCTGTGAAGAAATGGAACGGCAGGGATACCGAAAGACCGATCTCACCATCGGCGTAGTAAAGGCGAACCTTTTGGCGCTTATCGTCATGCTGCCGTTTGCCGTACTCTCCGGAGCCGTTGTTCTTTCCCGCGTTTCATTCCTCTCGATGGCCGAATCGATGTCGCCTTTCGATTTTCTCTTATTCCTTCTTGTAATGCTTCTTCTTACCGCAGTTCACGAAGGCATCCATGGACTTACATGGGGTCTTTTTGCCGAAAGTCACTGGAGAGCCATTCGCTTCGGCGTGATCTGGAAAGCGCTTACGCCTTACTGCACCTGTGCGCAGCCGATGAAGCGCGGGCAGTATATTCTCGGCGCGGCCATGCCGACGCTCGTGCTTGGTATCGGCCTGACGGCCGCCGCGGCTCTGACCGGGATTTTCTGGGTCTTCATTCTGGCAATAGCCATGATCTTCGGCGGCGGCGGGGATTTTGCCATTATACTCAAAATGCTGCTCCACAGGCAGCAAGGACGCGATGCCGTATACTACGACCATCCCTACGAATGCGGCGTTGTCGTATTTGAAAAAGATTGATCCAATATCGCAAAAGCGCCCGTGCTTCGGCACGGGCGCTTTTGTGTTAAAATCCGAGTTCATTCAAGAGATTCTGCAATTCCGAGGCGGTGGCGGCGCAGGTCTTGATATCCTGTCCCGCCAGCTTTGATGCGTCCGTGGCGGTGACGGTGAAGGTCTTCTCTCCTGCTTCGGTCTCATACTTCCATGAAACGGTGCCGAGATTTTCGATCTCCGCGAGCAGCACACAGGAGCAGCGGCGCATCTCATCTTTTATGCTCTTCTCGTTCTCCGCCGCGACTGGATCGTCCAGAACAAGCGTCCAGCCGTAGGGCTCTGCGTCCGTCTGCAATTCATTCGTAAAGCTGCCGACGCAATTTCCGACGCGGAGGAGCGAGGCAATATTGGCGTTCGCGCTCATATCGCCGACATAGGGGTTCTTCGCCTCGTAGAGCCTCGCCGTGAGCGAGTCGATTGCTTCGCCGTTTTCCCAGAGAACAAGGCCGTTGACCGAGACGCTGGTGACATCCTTCGCCGCGGGGTATTCCCAGGTAAAGTCTCCGCTATGCGCGAAGAGCGGGAGCGCAGCATACATCTGCACCTCCACGCCGCCGTCCTCGTTCTGCGTGATGTTCGCCCGGCACACGCTCTGGCCGCTGTCGGTAAGCGTGCCGGTGAGACGCACCGTACCGTCCCTTACGGTGACGACCGCGGCGATCGCGCGCGAGTCCACAGGAAAGCCGATATAAAACAGCCGGAACATCGCTGCCATCGAGAGAAGCACGACGATCGCCAGAATTACGGCCACTTTGCGGGAGCTGCGTCGGCGCACCTTTTTGAGATAGTCGATCTCCTTTTCCTCCGGCGGCACGGCGACCTCCGGTTCCTTCATCCGGCGCAGCGCTTCGCGGCAGTCCGGACATTCTTCCATATGCCGCTCCACAGCGGCCTTCGTCTCGCCGCTCGCCACGCCGTCAAGGTACGAGGGCAGAAGGTCGCGGACGACCTCGCAGCTGAGATCATTTTTCATCGTCTTTTTCCAGCTCCTTTCGCAGTGCTTCCCTGCCGCGGTAGTATGTGACGCGTGCCCAGTTCTCCGTGCGCGAGAGTATTTCGCCGATATCCCGGAACGACAACGCGCCGAATATGCGAAGGTACATCACCTCGCGCGCGTCACTCCCGAGCGTCTGCATTTTCCGCAGCAGCTCCAGCTGCGATTCGCGCGCGAGAAACGCTTCATCCAGCGTGTCCGGAGCAGCCGCCGTTTCATCCAGCTCTTCCTCAACCGGATGACGGCGCTGATAGGTGCGCAGGACGTTCTTCGCAATGCCGCAGAGCCATGTGGTGAGCTTTCCTTCGCCGCGGTACTGTCCGGCGGTGCGCACAGCCTGATAGAACGTCTCCTGCGTCAGCTCCTCCGCAAGATCGGCGCTGCGCGTCTTAGCAAGAAGATAGCGGTACACCGTCTGCGCGTGCTGCCGGTAGATCTCTTCCATGCTCTGCATCCGTACCGCTCTCCTTTCCGTTTCGTCGTATATAAGTGCGCGTTTTTCCCGTTTCGTTACAAAAAATCCTGTGCCGGAGCACAGGATTTTTGAGCCTTTCAAGAAAGCTGCTTGACGGCTTCCGATATTTCCTCGAAATGTGCGCCGTGGGAGGCTTTGACGAGTACCACGTCGCCCTCATGCAGCAGCGCCGGGAGCGCGGCGAGAAGCGATGCGCGGTCGGAGTAATGCGCGCCGGCCGTCCCCGCGCCTTCGGCAATGTACTTTGCCAGCTCCCCCTGCGTGATCACAAGATCAACGCCGTGCGCCGCGGCGTATTCACCGACCGAACGGTGAAGCTCCGGGGCGTTTCCGCCCATTTCCAGCATATCGCCGAGAATGCATACGTGCCGTCCGGAAAGCGAGGCAAGCGAGTCGATCGCCGCGCGGTCGGACGTCGGGTTGGCGTTATAGCAATCGTCCACAAGCGTGCAGTACCCGGTTTTTACGACACGAGAGCGGCGGCCCACCGTTTCATACCGGGCGAGCCCGCGCGCGATCTCCGCGTCCGAAAGGCCGAGCTCAAGCGATACCGCCGCCGCAGCGAGCACGGAGTAGATCATATATGTGCCGTAGGCCGGGACAGTCACGGGAAAGCTGCGCTCCCCTGCAAGAATGCAGCAGGAAAGGCTCTCGCCGCAGTGCTGAACATCCGCAGCGCGGACAGCACAGTTTTCACCGAGACCGAAGAGGACGGTCTTCCGTCCGAAGTCCGCTGCGGAAAGGAGCGCGTCGTCGCCGTTGGCGAAGATGACGGCATTGGGCCTCATGCCCTGCAATATCTCAGACTTGGCCCGCAGGATACCGGGACGGTCGCCGAGTGCCTCCAGATGCGCGTCGCCGATGTTCGTAAACACCGCCATATCGGGATGCACCATGTTCGTAAGGCGCGTCATCTCCCCGAAGAGGGAAACGCCCATTTCGATCACGGCAACGTCATACTCTCCGTGCAGGCCGATGAGTGAAACGGGAATGCCGATCTGCCCGTTCATGCTTCCCGGCGTTTTGAATACTTCGTATTTTCCGGAGAGCGCGGCGGCGAGCATTTCCTTGGCCGTCGTCTTGCCGACGCTGCCGGTGACGCCGATAAACGGAATGTCCCAGCGCTTCCGGCTTGCCGCGGCGATCTGCTGCATGGCTGCGAGCGTATCCGGCACAACGATGCGCGGCTCGCCCGCCGCGCCGCGCTCCTCGCACAGCACCGCAAGCGCGCCCTTCTGCAGCACGTCGGGGATGTATTTATGTCCGTCCGTTTTCTCGCCGCGCAGCGCGAGAAAGAGGCTTCCCTCCCCCGCCTGCCGGCTGTCGGTCACGATGGACGAGGGCGCTTTCGTGAGGGTCTCTTCGGTTCCCTGCCATTCACCGCGGCAGGCGCGGAGCATTTCGCCGATCGTCATTCCGTTCATTTCTTATACTTCTTCAAAGATACTTCGATAATTTTCTCGCACAGCTCGCCGTAATCCATGCCCTCGGCCGCCGCCATCTGCGGGATGAGGCTTGTTGGCGTCATGCCGGGGAGCGTATTGGCTTCCAGACAGTAGAGCTCACCGTCCGCTTTATCCATCAGGAAATCGACACGGCCATAGGCATCGAGATGGAGCGCTTCGTATACGCGCTCGGCAAGGCGCTGCACGCGCTCGGTGTCCTCCGCGCTGATCGGCGCGGGGCAGATCTCCTCGGTAAGGCCCGCCTGGTACTTGTTCTTATAATCATAGAACCCGGTCTTGGGAATGATCTCAATGACCGCCATGGCGCGGCCGTCCATCACGCCGACCGTCAGCTCGCGGGCGCGGATATACTTCTCCACAAGCACCGCCTCATCACAGGAAAATGCCTCTTCGAGCGCTCCGGGGAGCTTTTCCGGCTCGGTGACAATGCTCGTGCCGACGGAGGAGCCGCCGGAGCAGGGCTTCACGACGCACGGAAAGCCGATGCTCTCCGGCACCGCGTCGCCGCGGCGGAGCGTGACGCCCGGAGGCGTAGGGATGCCGCTGCTGCGGAAAAGGATCTTGCTCAATTCCTTATCCATGGCGAGCGCGCTGCCGAGATAGCCGCTGCCGGTATATGGCACACCGTAAAGATCCAGACACGCCTGCAGCTTCCCGTTTTCGCCCTCCGCGCCGTGCAGCGCGAGGAACGCGATATCCGCGGCGCGGCAGATCTCGATCACGCCGGGGCCGATCAGCCCTTTGCCGCCGCGCTGGGCGCGGATCTTGTCAAGATCGGGCTCGGTCTCCCGCACGGAGTAAACGGAGTCTCCGGCGTCGGACGTAAAGACGCTGCGGGGATCCTTCACCGCCGAGGGGTTTCCGAGAAAAAGATCAACCAGCGCGACCTTGTGTCCGCGCGCACGCAGCGCGCGTGCCGCGCCCGTGCCGGAGCTGATGGAAACATCGCGCTCGGCGCTCAATCCGCCGCAGATAACAGCTATGTACAAGAGTCATGCCTCCCATGTTTGCATTTCTCTTCATTATACATCACCTGCGGGAGAATGGAAACACAATATTTGCTTTTTGGTCTGCAAAAAGTGTGTTCTGCGAAAATCGTCCGCCGCAGCTGTGATTTTCCGGAAAAAAGGGATTGTTATTTCCCCGATGCATTGGTATAATGATTTGGTTATAAGAAAGGTCGGTAATCCGAATGTCCTATATTGTCCTTGACCTGGAATGGAACCAGGCTATGAGCTCCAACGCGTCCGTATTCAACCGTCTCCCCATCCATCTGAGCGGCGAGATCATCCAGATCGGCGCGGTGAAGCTCGACGATGATTTCTGCCCCGCGGAGGAATTTCAGTCCGACGTGCGGCCCATATACTTCCGCAGCATGCATTACAAAGTCAAAAAGCTTACCGGCATTGACAAGGAGCGCCTCAGCCACGGCGACACGTTCCCCACGGTATTTGAGCATTTCCGCGAATGGTGCGGCGAGGATCCGGTGTTCGTCACCTGGGGCTACGATGACCGGCGGATCATGGAGCAGAACATCATCATCCACGATCTCGACTGGGACTGGATCGCAGACTGGATCAATCTCCAGCTCATTTACAACATCCAGACCGGCGGCGACAAAAACCAGAAATCCCTCGCCACGGCGATGGAGCACTTCGCCATTGAGCAGACCCGTGTGGCGCACGACGCGCTCGGCGACGCCTACAACACGGCGCTCGTCTGCTCCAAGCTCGACTTTGCCGAGGGACTGGAGCAGTACGACAACGCCACTTCCCTTCTCGCCACTCGGCTTCCGGAGGATAAGCACCACACCGATGAACCGGACGCGCTCGAGCACCGTGCCTTCACCGGGTATAATTCCCGCTCCGAGGCGTTTCTCGACGAAGAGGTCACGAGCGCCGTCTGTCCCGACTGCGGCGAGCCGCTGGAGCTGACACGCTGGGTCAATCAGGGCGATAGACGGTATATGACGATCGGCACATGCGAGGAGCACCGCAAATTCCTCGTCCGGCTCAAGTTCCGCAAAACGGAGAACGACAGCTGGTCGGTGAACCGCATCGTCTACCGCGCCGACGACGAGATGGAGAAATTCTACCGCGACAAGGCGACGCAGAGCCGCCGCCGCGGGCGCGGGCATCGCCGCCGCAGAAGCGAAAATAACTGAAACAAAAAAACCGGGGCCGCACAGCCGATAATGCCGTGCAGCCCCGGTTTTTGATTTTCTTTAATCCAGTTCCTGCTGGCGGAGCCAGGTGTCCATTACCATGCTGTGCGGCAGGATCTTCACGCCGAGCGCCTGCATGCGCGCCTTGAAGCCGCATTTGCTCATGTCTTTGCCCTTCTTCGCGTCCTTCCAGGCCTGCGCAACGATCTCCTCGGGCTTGTACATGGCAATGTATTTCTTGACGACCGGCTTTTCGTCCGACGCCACGGCGCGGTCAAAGAATTCGGTCTTTGTCCAGAACGGGCATACCGCCATAACATGCACCCCCTGCTTTTTCAGTTCGCGGTTGAGCGCACGGCTGTAGTGCAGAACAAGAGCCTTTGTCGCGCCGTAAACGTTGATATACGGGATAGGCTGAAACGCCGCAACAGATGCAATATTGATGATCTGGCTGCCGGACGGCATATACGGCACCGTGAGCTGGCAGAGCGCCATGACCGCCTTGCAGTTGAGATCGACCATATTGAGATTGACCTCGAGCGGCGTATCCATCACGGCGCGGAATTTGCCGAAGCCGCTGGCGTTGATGAGAAGGCCGACCTCCGGCTGCTCCTCGCGCAGGAGGGCGGCATACGTCTCATACGACGCTGGGTCGGAAAGATCGAGTGAGATGGTACGCACCGGGAAGGCCGTATGATTTTTGAGCTCCTCGAGCCGGTCGGCCCGCCGGGCGATCGCCCAGATCTCGTCATACGTTCCGAATTCCTGCACCGTTTCCGCAAAGCGGCGGCCCATGCCGCTCGAAGCGCCTGTGATGACAGCGATCTTCTTCATATCCATTCTCCTTTTTACGAGAAAGCCGGCTGGTGACCGCCAGCCGGTTTTCTGCGTTATTCTTTCAGAATTCCTGCGGCGGCTGCGGAGCAGCC
>DPHR01000011.1:966-2033 GCA_003522945.1 Clostridiales bacterium | reverse complement strand
TGAGCAGCCGGGGCGCGGAGGTTTTCATAAAACACGGTCTCGGTGAACGCCACATAGGGCTTCACAAAGATCGACACACCGGGGATCGTCGCAAGGATCTGCCAGCCGAGGAAGCTCAGCTGCAGCACGAAAAGCTCCCATTTATGCCCGCGCATCATGAGACGGCTCTCCCGCATGCAGCGTACCGGCGACCAGTCGGGATGATCGACCTGCAGATACGACGCCATGGCATAGGCATACGACAGGATGAGGCCGGGGACAAGGAGCGCCGCGGATGCGACCATAACGAGCGCATCGATCAGCAGCGTGAGCGCGATGGCGCGCCCGGTGATGGCGAAACCGTCGAGCAGATTGCCGAAGCCGGATGCCTCTCCGCGCACAACACGGAGCTGATAGGCGATATAGCCGTAAGAGAGGACAATATCGACGAGCTGAAAGAGGATCAGAATCGCCGTCGGGACGAACTCCGCGTTAGCGAAGTCGATACGGATCATGTTCTGGTAATCGAGCTTCTGGACTGCGTTGAGATCGATGAGGATCGGCTGACCGCCGATCTTCTGCGCCAGATAGTTGACGATCCAGATGAATGCCAGCAGCGCCAGCGTCACGAGGCAGGGATGCGGACGCGGCGGATTTGTAAGGATCAGGCTGCGGGCGCGCAGCTTCATTTCTCCTCGCGTCATACCTTATCCTTTCCCTCGGCGACGAGGCGTTCGCCGATCTTGTACACATCGCCCGCACCGACGGTAAGGATAATGTCGCCGGGGCTGGCCGTTGCGCGCAGCGTCTTTTCTAGCTCTGCGTTATCCGCAAAGAAGATGCCGTTCGGAAGCTCGCGCGCGATGTCCGCGGACGAGATGCCGATGGTGTTCTTTTCGCGCGCGGCATAGATCTCCGCGAGATAGCACACGTCCGGGCGGCGGAGCTGTTCAACAAAATCGCTGAAGAGCGCCTGCGTGCGGGAGTATGTATGCGGCTGAAACACAACGATCGTTCGCTTGTAGCCGAGCGTTTCGATCGCGTCAAGCAGCGCCTTGAGCTCACCGGGATGATGGGCGTAATCGTCG
>DPHR01000011.1:357-802 GCA_003522945.1 Clostridiales bacterium | reverse complement strand
GGGATGATGGGCGTAATCGTCGTAAACATCCGCACCGTTGTACTTGCCCTTGAACTCAAACCGGCGGTTCGCGCCGGAGAACCCGGCGAGACCGTAGCGGATGGCCGCAGGGCTGCACCCGAGACAGATCGCCGCCGCGGAAGCCGCGAGCGCATTCTTCACATTGTGGATACCGGGGACGCGGAGGCTCACGTGCGTGAACACCTCTTCGCAGTAAATGACGTCAAACTCCGTCTCCGCGCCGTGCTGCACGATATTGGCGGCGTAAACATCCGCCCCCTTGTTCAGGCCGAACGTGAAGATATCTCGGCCAAGCGGCGCGAGAGCGTCCATGGTATTTTTGTCCTCGTCGTTCGCAATGATGTATCCGTTTTCCGGCACGAGCGAGGCGAACTTCCGGAACGACGCTTTCACATCCTCGAGATCCTTGAAGAAATCGAGATGG
>DPHR01000011.1:0-163 GCA_003522945.1 Clostridiales bacterium | reverse complement strand
ATCCTTGAAGAAATCGAGATGGTCCGCCTCGATGTTCAGGATGACCGCCACGGTGGGTGAAAACGCGTGGAAGGAATTGTAATATTCGCACGCCTCCATCACGATCGTGTCGCCCGCGCCGACGCGGTGGCCGGCGTGCAGCAGCGGCAGCGTTCCGCCGATC
>DPHR01000038.1:877-8102 GCA_003522945.1 Clostridiales bacterium | reverse complement strand
ACATATTCGTGCCGGTGTCGCCGTCCGGCACGGGGAAAACGTTAAGCTCGTTGAGTTGCTGGCGATTCTCATCCAGCGCGGCCGAGGCGCAGAAGATCATTTCCGCGAATACCTGACCGCTGATTGTATTTCTCACTGCGGGGCTTCCTCCTTGGCTAATCAGTCCATCGTCATGGAATCTACATAGACGTCCACCTGACGGACGGAAACGTCCGTAGCGGAGGAGACCTTGTAGCTGACTTCGTTCATAATGCTGCTGCAGAGCGCGGCAATGTTCACACCGTGATCGACCACGATGTGGAGTTCGATCGTAATGCTTCCGTCGTCGTTGGGCGTGACGGAGACGCCCTTGGTCATAGACTCCCGACGGAGGAGCTGGACCAGACCGCTTTCCTTGGCGCGTCCGGCCATGCCTTTGACGCCGAAGCAGCGCGTCGCCGCATCCCCTGCCAGCCAAGTGAACACTTCGGAGCTGATGCAGATGGAGCCTCTTTCGTTGTCAAGTTTTACCATGGCAAGTCTTCCTTTCCACAAATTGATTTATAATTATAAAACAGATTGTCGAAAAGTACAAGGACTTTCTTGTCGCCGAGAACGTGAAAAACATACCAAAAATCGGGGGAAATCCTGTGCGATTCAGGCAAAATTGAGAGAAAAAACCCCTTCGCAGACTCTTTACATCGGCGGGCCGGCGTGGTAAAATGACTCTGTTCGCAAAGACGTTTCGGAAAGCCCTGTTGTATTTCCGGAACAGGAGCAAAAAATTATAGGAGATGAATCGAATGGTAAGAAAGCTTAAGTCCATGGACGGCAATACCGCTGCCGCCCACGTGTCCTATGCATTTACCGAAGTCGCGGCAATCTACCCCATCACACCGTCCAGCCCCATGGCGGACTACGTGGATCAGTGGTCTGCCGAGGGTCGGAAGAATGTGTTCGGCACCACCGTCAAGGTTGCGGAGCTTGAGTCCGAAGCCGGCGCCGCCGGCAGCGTGCACGGCTCTCTCAACGCCGGTGCGCTGACCACCACCTACACCGCCTCTCAGGGCCTGCTGCTGATGATCCCCAACATGTACAAGATCGCCGGCGAGCTTCTGCCCTGCGTGTTCCACGTTTCCGCCCGTGCGGTCGCGTCCCACGCGCTGAGCATTTTCGGCGACCACGGCGACGTGTACGCCTGCCGTCAGACCGGCTTCGCCATGCTGGCGGAGACCAACATTCAGGAGATCATGGACCTCTCCCCGGTGGCGCACCTGTCCGCCATCCAGGGCCGCGTCCCGTTCATCAACTTCTTCGACGGCTTCCGCACCTCCCACGAGATCCAGAAGATCGCCGTGTGGGACTATGAGGATCTCAAGGACATGTGCGACATGGACGCCGTGGCCGAGTTCCGCCGCCACGCCCTGAACCCCGAGCATCCCCACATGCGCGGCAGCCACGAGAACGGCGACATCTTCTTCCAGCACCGCGAGGCTTGCAACCAGTACTACACCGCTCTGCCCGCCGTGGTGGAGAAGTACATGGACAAGATCAATGCCAAGCTGGGCACCGACTACCAGCTCTTCAACTACTACGGCGCTCCCGATGCCGACCGCGTCATCGTTGCGATGGGCTCCATCTGCGACGTGGCCGAGGAAGTCATCGACTACCTGACCGCCCACGGCGAGAAGGTCGGCCTTGTCAAGGTCCGCCTGTTCCGCCCGTTCCGCGCCGACAAGCTCGTCGCCGCCATCCCCGAGACCGCCAAGAAGATCGCCGTCCTTGACCGCACCAAGGAGCCCGGCGCGCAGGGCGAGCCTCTGTTCATGGACGTCGTGACCGCGTTCGCCACCTCCGGCCGTCAGGCCAAGATCATCGGCGGCCGCTACGGTCTCTCCTCCAAGGACACGCCTCCCGCGTCCGTGTTCGCCGTTTACGACGAGCTCAAGAAGGACGAGCCGAAGAGCCAGTTCACCGTCGGCATCGTGGACGACGTTACCCACCTCTCCCTCACCGAGAAGTCCCGTGAGGAGACCCCCAACACCGCCGCGGAAGGCACCATCGAGTGCAAGTTCTGGGGTCTCGGCGGCGACGGTACCGTCGGCGCGAACAAGAACTCCACCAAGATCATCGGCGACCACACCGATAAGTATATCCAGTCTTACTTCCAGTACGACTCCAAGAAGACCGGCGGCGTCACCGTCAGCCATCTGCGCTTCGGCGACAAGCCCATCAAGAGCCCGTACTACATTAATAAGGCCGACTTCGTCGCGTGCCACAACCCGTCCTACATCGTGAAGAACTTCCCGATGGTGCAGGACGTGAAGCCCGGCGGCATCTTCCTCATCAACTGCCAGTGGGATTTCGAGGAGCTCAACAAGCACCTCCACGCCGACGCGAAGCGCTACATCGCCAAGAACAACGTGCAGCTTTACACCATCAACGCCATTGACCTCGCCGTCAAGGTCGGCATGGGCAAGCGCACCAACACCATCCTGCAGGCCGCGTTCTTCGCTCTGGCGAACGTGCTGCCCAAGGATGAGGCCGTCAAGTACATGAAGGATGCCGCCGAGCACTCCTACATGAAGAAGGGCATGGACGTTGTCCAGAAGAACTGGGACGCCATCGACGCCGGCGCCGGCGCGCTCGTGAAGATCGATGTTCCGGCCGACTGGGCGAACGCCACCGAGGAAGCTCACGTTGAGCATCTCGAAGGCCCCGAAAAGACCGTTGCGATGGTCCGCAACATCATGGAGCCCGTGGGCCGCATGAACGGCGACTCTCTGCCGGTCTCCGCTTTCGTCGATTACGCCGACGGCACCTTCCAGCAGGGCGCCGCTGCGTACGAGAAGCGCGGCGTTTCCGTCACCGTTCCCGAGTGGACTGCCGAGACCTGCGCGCAGTGCAACCAGTGCGCTTACGTCTGCCCGCACGCCACCATCCGTCCCTACACTCTCAACGCCGAGGAAGCCGCCGCGGCTCCCGAAGGCACCAAGATGGTCGATCACAAGATGTCCAAGGGCAAGTACAAGTACGCCCTGGCCGTCAGCCCGCTCGACTGCATGGGCTGCTCCGTGTGCGTGAGCGTCTGCCCGACCAAGTCCCTCAAGATGGTCGGCCAGGAGAGCCAGCTCGGCGAGCAGAAGGTCTTTGACTACATGGTCAAGGAAGTCACCGTCAAGTCCGACGTCGCCGGCACCGACAACGTCATCAAGTCCCAGTACCTCAAGCCGTATCTGGAGTTCTCCGGCTCCTGCGCCGGCTGCGCCGAGACGAGCTACGCCCGCCTCGTCACCCAGCTCTTCGGCAACCGTATGTACGTCTCCAACGCCACGGGCTGCTCCTCCATCTGGGGCGGACCGGCTGCCACTTCTCCGTACTGCATGGATAAGAACGGCAAGGGCGTTGCCTGGGCGAACTCCCTCTTTGAGGACAACGCCGAGAACGGCTACGGCATGTACCTTGGCCAGAAGGTGCTTCGCGAGAAGTACATCGAGGCCGTCAAGGAACTGATCGCCGTGCCTTACGTCGATGAGGACATCGCCGCTGCCGGTAAGGAATTCCTCGACACCGTCAACGACGGCGAGAAGAACTCCGCTGCGGCTGAGAAGCTCATCGCCGCCATCAACGCCAACCCGAGCGTGCCTACCTGCGAGTGCGACGCCTGCAAGCTCGCCCGCAAGGTCCTCGAGGGCAAGAACTACCTCGCCAAGAAGTCCATCTGGATCTTCGGCGGCGACGGCTGGGCGTTCGACATCGGCTTCGGCGGTCTGGACCACGTCCTGGCCTCCGGCGAAGATGTCAACGTGTTCGTGTTCAACACCGAGGTGTACTCCAACACCGGCGGACAGGCTTCCAAGGCCTCCAACATCGGCCAGGTCGCGCAGTTCGCGGCGGCCGGCAAGGAGATCAAGAGCAAGTCTCTCGCCGAGATCGCCATGACCTACGGCTACGTCTACGTCGCTCAGGTCGCTATGGGCGCGAACATGGCACAGACGCTCAAGGCCATCAAGGAAGCCGAAGCATGGCACGGCCCGTCCCTCATCATCGGCTACTCCCCCTGCGAGATGCACTCCATCAAGGGCGGCATGGCCAACTGCCAGCTTGAGATGAAGAAGGCCGTTGACTGCGGTTACTGGAACCTCTTCCGGTACAACCCGGCGGCGGAGAAGCCCTTCTCGCTCGACAGCAAGGAGCCCAAGGGCGGCTATCAGGACTTCCTGAAGAACGAGGCCCGCTACGCGCGTCTCGCCACCGCTTTCCCCGAGCGCGCCACCGAGCTCTTCGAGAAGAATGAAGAGAACGCCAAGGCCCGCTACGAGCACCTGCTCAAGCTCAAGGCGCTGTACGAATAATTTTCAACTGCAAAAAAGAGCCGGGATTCGTCCCGGCTCTTTTCCTGTCTGATTTGGGCTTCCTTTTTAGCCGACGCTTATAATGCAAATAGCGGGTATTGATTTGTGAAAATCAAAACCCGCTATTTTTATCCGGAATATATAAAATGACTTCTTCTACGGTGCAATCAAGAATGGAACAAATGTCGTTGAGCGTGGTAAGAGTAATGCTCCGGTTGTGCTTCATGGCATCCAGCGTCCCCTTGCTGAAGGAATATTTGGTTATCAGCGTGTAAGTCGTCACGCCCTTCTTTTTCATTGTTTCCCATAAGGGGTCAAAGGTGATCAACCGCATTTCCTCCTGCAAAAAACAACTCCCTACACAAATTATAATTTAGAAAAAAGGGTTGAATATACCCGAAAATCAGGGTATATTGAAAAGACTAAGTGAAAGGAGAAACACAAATGAAAAAGAGGATCAGCAGTGCTTTAGCGCTTCTTCTGGCAGTTTCCCTTCTTGCGGGCTGCGGGAAGAGCAAAGAAGTAAGAGCGGTTGAGAAGAGCATAGCTTCCATTGGCGAAGTTACCGAAGAAACGGAAGCGGCGATTGGCGATGCCCGCGCGCAGTATGAAGCGCTGCCGGAGGAGGAAAGGGAGAGCGTCTCCAACTACGAAACGCTGCAGGAGGCCGAAAAAAGATTGGAAGAACTGAGGCGTCTGGCGGAGATCAACGCAGTCGAGCAGGAGATCGCAGACATTGGCGAGGTGACAGAGGAGAAAAAGGAGCAGATCCAGAACGTCCGTGAAAAGTACGAAGCGCTCTCGGAAGAAGAAAAAGGCATGGTGTCCAATTCGGATATTCTGAGAGAAGCGGAGGAAAGACTGGAGAAACTGAAACTCCTTGCTATCGTCGGAACATGGAAATCGAGCATTGTTGGCATTACCTTAGTCTATTCTTTTAAAGAGGACGGAACGTATGAAAACTATGCGCAGAATCCGATCGGATTAAAACTGAGCGTGCAGGGAGGAAATGGAACCTATTCCTATGACGGAGAAACGGTGACGCTGTATCATGATGGCAAAGAAAACGTGTTCCCCGTAAAGATAACGGAGAATAGTCTTATTATTATGGCCACAGACAACAATCCGATTGGAGACATGATCTATACACGGGTGGACTGATCGGCAGCCGCGAGAGATACCGGCTGCTGCCCTCTTGACCAGACGGCGAAAACTGTGATATGTTTACAGGTACGAATCGAGTCGATAACGGAGGAGGGTAGGAGCGCCATGCACCTGGATAAACGGACAAGTGCCAATCTGGACTATCTGAAAGCGTTTGCGGCGTTCCTTGTCGTGCTGGGCCACTGCCTTTCCTATTACACCGCCTGGCAGCCTCTGCCGCTCTTCGCCGGGATCGCAGAGGACCTGATCTATCATGTGCATGTGCCGCTCTTTTTCACGATCTCCGGCTTTTTGTGCCACCGGCAGCCGCTGCGCCCGTACTACAAGAAAAAGGTGCTCCGTGTCCTCGTCCCGTTCTGGTTTTTCGCGTTTTTGAAGGTATTTTTCAGCACCGTGATCGTCCGGCACTTCGCGCACGCGGACACGATCGGCGGCCAGCTTTACGATGCGTTCGTCATCGGCCGCGCCTACTGGTTTGCCTACGCGATCTTCCTCATGCTTCTGATCGCGCCGCTTTTCTGGGAAAAGGATGAAAAGACTGCTCCGCGAAAAGCGATCATCGGCATGATCGCTGCCGCTGCGTTCTCTGCCGTCTGCTCCATAAAAGAGCTTTCTCTGCTGACGGAGGTCTTCCAGATCAGCCGGACCGTAAAGCACCTCCCGTTCTTCCTGTCCGGCATGGTGCTGCGGTATTATTATCCAAAGCTGAAAGAATTTTTCGACCGGCGCCGTATCCCTGCGCTGTGCCTTGCCGCCGCGATCACGGCGGCGAGCGCGCTCTGCTTTGCGTTGCAGCTGAAGATCGATGCGTATCTGCGGCTGCTTGTCACGTCCTACGCGCTGATGGCGCTGCTGCTGGCGCTGGCAAACGCCCTTCCGGAAAATTGCCGGGCGCTGGCGCAGACCGGAAAAATGTCCTACCAGATCATGCTGCTCGACCCGTTTTATAAGGTTGTGCTGTTCGCTGCGGCGGGAAAGCTCTTCGGCGGCATGCCGCTGGCGCTGCTCCCGCTCATCGCCGCGGCGGATTTCGCGCTCGGTGTTATAACATGTATGGTCATCCGGAAGATTCCCTGCGTAAGAATACTGTTTGGATTGTAAAGAGGGTTTCACTATGCCGAACATTCTCGATTACCTTACCTGGCGCGGCGATGTGCCGTTTTCGGTGTCGCCGCCGAACGAGGTGGATAACTATATCCACTGCAAGATCGGCACGCTCGATTTTACCGGCATCGTGCCGGAAAACGAGCTGTATGTCCCGCTGCCGCAGGCGGTGGAGGCATATTTTGCCGCGGGCGGCGCGGAAAAGCTCGGCGCGCTCAGCTCACCGTATATTGCCCCGATGGTCAAGCGCCTGCCGGAAACGGTGCGCTTCCGCGAGGTGATGCTCACCGGCTTCCGCCAGGTGTACGATGAGAAAAAGACCGAGCAGTTCTCCGCGCTCACGCTGCGTCTGCCGGGCGGACAGCACTATGTGACCTTCCGCGGCACGGACGATACGATCGTCGGCTGGAAGGAGGACTGTCTGCTCACCGTCATGGACGAGATCCCCGCGCAGCGCGATGCGGTCGAGTATCTCACATGGGCGGCCTCGGTCTATCCGGGAAAAATCGCCGTCGGCGGCCATTCCAAGGGCGGCAATCTCGCCATGTACGCTGCCGCCATGGTGCCCGAGAGCGTGCAGGAGCGCATCGGGAACATCTACAATAACGACGGCCCCGGCTTTC
>DPHR01000038.1:0-739 GCA_003522945.1 Clostridiales bacterium | reverse complement strand
ACAATAACGACGGCCCCGGCTTTCAGGAGAAAATTTTACAGACCGAGGGCTACCGGCGCATCAAGCCGCGCATCAAAACGATCCTCTCCCAGAACGCCATGGTCGGCACGCTCCTCTGGAATGACTGCGACTACACGGTCGTGAAAAGCACCGCCGCATTGCTCGGCGCGCACGACGGCTTCACGTGGGAGACGACGCCCACGAGCTTTGTCCGCTGCGAAAACCTGTCGCCGTCGGCGCGGGCGTTCGACCGCGCGATGGAGGAAGTTCTCGTCGGCATGAGCATGGCCGAGCGGCAGGAATTCATCGAGGAGTTTTTCGGCACGCTCACGGCCACCGGCGCCGTAACGCTCAGCGATCTTTCCGCGCGGATGCTGCGCGAAACGCTGCGCTTTGCCCGCGCCGTACATCAGGAGCCGAGCTTGCACAAAATGGTCAACGAGACGCTCGAAGCCATGGCCAAGGGCTATGCCGCCGAGCGGAACTGGAGCCTCAGCCGTCTGAAGCTCCCGGCCAATCCCCTCCGGCGCAAAAGCGCGCAGAAGGAAAAGGAAGAATAAACAAAAATCCGTCCGCCGAGCGAAGCTCTGCGGACGGATTTTTGACAGACTGCTGTGTGGGGCACGCTTCAGTGCCGGGTAAAATGGGGCAGAACCTCGGGTAAAACGCGGTCAAGAGCGTATTTCTCGGCACTCTCGTTTGCCGCGGCGCCCATCCGCGCGCGCAGCGCGGCGTCGCG
>DPHR01000034.1 GCA_003522945.1 Clostridiales bacterium | reverse complement strand
CGGGCTTTCGTCCTCGGCGGCGTTTGAGATCCTCACCGGCGCGATCTTCTCCGCGCTGTATAACGGAGGACGCGTGGACGCGCTCACGCTCGCGCGCATCGGTCAGAGCGCCGAGCGAAACTATTTCGGCAAGCCGAGCGGACTGATGGATCAGGCCGCGAGCGCATTCGGCGGCATCACGAAGATCGATTTTGCCGGCGGCGACCGTCCGGGCGTTACGCGCATTGCGTTTGATTTCCGTGCACACGGGTATGTTCTCTGCGCCGTGAACACGCACTCGCGCCACGACGATCTCACGCCGGACTATGCCGCCATCCCGCGCGACATGACCGCCGTTGCCAGAGCGTTCGGGAAGGACGTTCTGCGGCAGGTGAATCCTGCGGCGTTCGCCGCGCCGGAGATGCGCGAGCGGCTCGCACGCGATATATCCCCTGTCGCCGCAGACCGCGCCGAGCACTTTTTTGCCGAGGACGCGCGCGTAGAGCGCATGGCCGCGGCGCTGCTGGAGGGCGATATGCCGGAGTATATCCGGAATATGAACGCCTCGGGCGCATCGTCCCGCACGCTGCTGCGCAATGTTGTCCCCGCGCTGCACCCGGAGCGGACGGAAATGGCCGCGGCGCTCGACCGCGCCGCCGCGCTGCTGGATGGCAAGGGCGCCTGGCGCATCCACGGCGGCGGGTTTGCCGGGTGCATCCAGTGTCTTGTCCCGATATCCGGCTATGAAGGTTTCCGCGCCGCGATGGACGGCTATTACGGCGAGGGTGCGTGCTTCGAGCTGCGCATAAGAGGGTGCGGCGCGTACCGCATCCCGGAAGAGGAATAACCATGTACAACGACCTTTTTTCGATCGGCGGTCTCACGGTGCACGGCTACGGGCTCTGCATCGGCATCGGCATCGCCGCGGCGCTGCTGCTCATCTGGCGGCGCGCCGAGGAGCGGAAGTTTGACGTGCAATCCGTCAACACCCTGATTTTGCTCATTCTCGCTGCCGGCTTTGCCGGAGCGAAGCTCTTTTTCGTGTTTGCGCATTGGAGCGAATTTCGCGCCGACCCGCTCGGCGCGCTCGGCTCGGAGGGCTTTGTCGTCTACGGCGGCATTGTGTGCGGTCTCGGCGCTGCGTATCTCTACTGCCGGAAGCACTCTCTCCCCTTTCTGCGCTGGGTGGACTGCTTTATCCCCTGTGTGGCGCTCGCGCAGGGCTTCGGGCGCATCGGGTGCTTTCTCGCCGGGTGCTGCTTCGGCAAACCGACGGAGAGCTTTCTCGGCGTCACTTTCCCGGCGGGCAGCATGGCTCCGGCGGGGATCCCGCTCTGGCCGGTGCAGCTCTTTTCGGCAGCGGGCGATTTCCTGCTTGCCGGAGCGCTGCTGCTTCTGGAAAAAAAGCGCCGCGGCGACGGGCTGCTCGCCGGAGCGTATCTTCTTTTGTACAGCATCGGCCGGTTTCTGATCGAGTTTCTGCGCGCCGATCCGCGCGGCGCGGTCGGAACGCTTTCGACATCGCAGTTCATCGCGCTCTTCACCGCCGCGGCGGGAGCCGCCATTCTCATTTTGCGAAAGAGAGGGACACCGCATGGATAACACCGTCAGCGCCGGGCGCAAAAGCACAACGCTCGGCGGCAGAGTATGGGCCTGTCTTCTAATCTTCGGCTTTGTCGGCCAAATCGCGTGGATGGTGGAGAACGTCTATTTCTCCACATACATCCAGAAAAACATCACCGCCGCGGGCTGGGCAACGAGCGCTACGGTCTCCGCAAGCGCCATTGCCGCGGCGCTCGCCACGTTCTTCAGCGCCGCGTGGTCCGACCGTGTGGGACGCCGCCGCTCGTTCGTCTGCTGGGGGTACATTCTCTGGGGCGCGACGACCGCCGCGTTCGCGCTCTTCGGCAACGGGCAGGTTGCCCTGCCGGTCGGTCTTGCGGTGACGGTGTTCGTCATCATGGACTGCATCATGTCCGCCATCGGCTCGGCGGCGAACGACGCGGCGTTTTCCGCCTGGGTCACGGATGTGACGGACGTCACCAACCGCGGTACTGTCGATATCGTTTTGAGCATCATGCCGATCCTCGCGCTCGTTGTGATCTTCGCGGGGTTTGACTCCATGACCGTGAACGGCAACTGGACGGGATTTTATCTCGTGCTCGGCGCGGTCACATCCGTTGCCGGCATTCTGGGGCTCTGGCTCTTTAAGGACAGTCCGAACCTCCGCCCGACGAAGGGCGAGAGCTATCTGCGCGAGGTCGTTTTCGCGTTCCGGCCGGAGAATATCCGCGCAAACAAAATGATCTACGTCTGCTTTTTCGGTATGATGTTTTCGGGTCTCGCCATGCAGATGTGGCAGCCGTACATGATCTCGCTCGTGGAGATCACGCTCGGGATCGAAAATTACATCGTGCCCATCGCCGTCGTCGTGCTCGCCTCGGCGGTGCTGTCCGTCGCCGCCGGAAAAGTCATGGACCGGTTCGGCAAGGAAAGATTCTATTACCCCGTCGCGCTCATGCAGGTGCTCGGCGGCATTATCGCCTATCTCATCAAGTTTGTCGGACACGCCATGCCGCTTCTCTGCGTCGGCGGGACGCTCATCATGGCGGGCAATCTTATGATGGCCGGTCTCTTCACGGCCTCGGCGCGCGACTATACGCCCGAGGGCCGCGCCGGTGCGGTGCAGAGCGTCAAGATGGTCATCTACATCGTTCTGCCCATGGTGCTCGCAAGCATTCTCGATCCTGTCATCATCCGCGCCGTCGCGCTCGAGCCGACGGCGGAGATCCTCGCCAAATACCCGAGCTACGCGGGGAGCTATCTCTACCCGTATGAGCTGTTCCTCGGCGCGGCGGTCGCCGCGGTGTTCATTTTCCTGCCCGCCTCCGCCGTCCGGCGGGACGCCAAGCGTCTGCGCGCGCAGAAGCTCAAGGAGATCCGTGAATGACGATGCTGACAAAGTGGGGCGCGGCGCTCGACCGCAGCTGCCCCTTACCGGAATATCCCCGCCCGCAGCTGCGGCGGGAGAGCTTTTATAATCTCAACGGCGTATGGGACTATGCCGTCACGCCGTCCGGTGACGAGCCGGGGGTCTGGGACGGCGAGATCGTCGTGCCGTTCTCGCCGGAAGCGCCGCTCTCCGGCGCTGCGCGCGGCCCGGCAAAGGACGAATACCTCCATTACCGCCGCGGCTTCACACTGCCGGAGGGATTTCAAAAATCGCGCGTGCTGCTGCATTTCGGTGCGGTGGACCAGATCGCGGAGGTGTTCGTAAACGGCGTTTCCGCCGCGAAGCACTCCGGCGGCTACTGGCCGTTTTCCGCAGACATCACGAGTCTTCTGCGCGAGGGGGAGAACATTCTACGCGTAACGGTGCGCGATAATGCCGACGATCCCACGTTTGCCTACGGCAAGCAGCGCTATAAGCGCGGCGGCATGTGGTACACCGCGCAGAGCGGCATCTGGCAGACGGTCTGGCTCGAGAGCGTGCCGGAGGCCTATGTAAAGAGCCTTCGCATCACGCCGGAGTTTGACGAGGCGCGCGTGCGCATCGAGCTGGAGACCGCGCTCGAGAGCAGCGCCGCCATCACGTGCGACGTGCGCGCTGCGGACGGCAGCTTTGTCGCCGGGAGCTGGGCAAAGGGCGGCGTGTGCGTCGTTCCGCTCCCCGGCTTCCGCGCCTGGACGCCGGACGATCCCTATCTCTACACGCTGGACATCTCCTGCGGCGAGGATCGCGTGGAGAGCTATTTTGCCATGCGCAAATTCTCGTATGTGGAGTTGGGCGGCCACAAGGTGTTCGGATTAAACAACGTCCCCCTCTTCCACAACGGTCTGCTCGATCAGGGATACTACCCCGACGGGCTTCTCACGCCGCCCTCGGACGAGGCGATGGTAAACGACATTGAGACCACGAAGCGCTGCGGCTTCAACATGCTGCGCAAGCACATAAAGATCGAGCCGCTGCGCTGGTACTATCACTGCGACCGGCTCGGCATGATCGTATGGCAGGACATGGTGTCCGGCGGGCAGCCGTACAGCTTTCTCCATGTTTCCGCTCTGCCGACGCTCGGCAAGGTCGATCTTCCGGATCAGGACGCGAAGCCCTACGGCCGGAGCGGGGTGCTCTCCCGCGCGCGCTTCCGGCGTGAGATGGCGGACACGGTGCGGCTTCTTTATAACTGCCCGTGCATCGCGCTCTGGACGGTGTTCAACGAGGGCTGGGGTCAGTTTGACGCGCTGGACATGGCAAACGAGCTCAAAAAGCTCGATCCCACGCGCTTTATCGACCACGCGAGCGGCTGGCAGGATCAGGGCTATGAGGAAATGAAGAGCCGCCACATCTATTTCCGTCCCGTGAAGCTCAAAAACGATGGGCGCGCGCTTGCGCTCACGGAGTACGGCGGATACATTCTCGCCGTGGACGGCCATCGCTGGACGGACAAGGTGTTCGGCTACCGCATCTGCCGCGACAGCGCGGCGCTCGCGCACGACTACGAAAAGCTCATGCTCGGGCAGGTGCTGCCGCACATCCGAAAGGAAGGGCTGACCGCGGCGGTATATACGCAGATCACCGACGTGGAGGAAGAGCTCAACGGTCTCATGACCTACGACCGCGAGGTGCTGAAAATTCCGGAGGAGACGCTCCGGGAGATCAATGCCGCGCTGCGGTTTGATGCATAATACGGCTTTGGAGGGCAGCACTGGAATGAACGAAATCAAAACGGAAAAGAAAAACCTCTATCTGCGATTTTCGGACTGGATGGACGGCGCGCTCTGGCGCCGGGCGCTTGTCCTTCTCGCCCTCTCGGCTGCCGTGATAACGGTTTTCTCCGTATACACCACGCCGATCAGCCCCTATTACGGCAATGACAGCGCATTTTTCCTCCTGATGGGAAAAGGCGTTACACAGGGGAAGATCCCCTATCTGGATCTGTATGATCAGAAAGGTCCGATGATCTTCTATGTGAACGCCCTTGGCTATCTGCTCACCGGCGACCGATACGGCATTTTCCTCATGCAGATCGTCAATCTGACGGCGGCGTGCCTGATCGTATACCGGCTTGCTCGGTTCTGGCTGCGCAGCGGCGCTTCGCTCGCCGTGGTCGCGGCGTATCTTTTCGTCTATGTCGGCACCGTGCAGGACGGGAACATGACGGAGGAATGGTCGCAGCTCTTCTTGCTGCTGCCGATGTATCTCTCGCTGCGGTTTCTCAAAAGCGGCGCGAGCGTGAGCGAGCATCCCAAATGGTACAGTTTCGTATACGGCGTATGCTTCGGCGTGCTGTTGATGTTCCGCGTCACGAATGCCGCGCCGGTCGGTGGGCTGATCCTCGCATACATCATCCTGTTCTGCCGGGAAAAGAAGGTCGGGCAGCTTTTCCTTCATGCGGCGATCGTTCTGTTCGGCACGGCGCTCGTTGTTGTTCCGTTCTGTCTGTATTTTCTGCGGGTGGGCGCGTTTGATCTGTTCATTTACGCGAGCATCACGCACAACTTCTTCTACGCCACCGGCGGAGCGACCGCAAGAGACGCCGTCGGCTGGCTCTCCATCATCGGAAGCGTTCTTTTCGTTCCGTGCTTTTTCGCCGCTTACCGGCCGCTCACGCGCTGCGGCACGGTCGATGGGCGGACGTATACGCTCATCGGCTGCTATGCCGCCGTCGGCGCGGTCACGATGGCGTTCGGCTTCACCTACCGTCATTATTTTCTCAATCTCGCGCCTGCGGTCGTTGTCATTCTCGCCGTCGGTATCGACTGGGTACAACGTACCGCGCCGGAGAACCGGCGCAAAGCCCGCAGTCTTCTCGCCGCGGCGCTGCTGCTGTGCGTCATTCCCTTCGCCCCGCAGGTCGTCCGGCAGTGCGGCAAGGTGGTCTATTTCACCTGTATGCATCAGCTTGACAAGTTCCCGGCGCGCGGCGCGGCGCTCTCCGAGGCCATTTCCTCCGACCGCGACAGCGTGTGGGGTTACGATGTGCTCGCGCAGGACTATCTCTATGCCGATATCATCCCCTGCTTCCGGTACTTTGCCATCCAGCGATGGATGGAGGATTCCGATCCGCAGATCGCGCCCGAGATCGACGAAATGCTGGCGACCGATCCGCCCGTCTGGGTCTTCATCTATCAGGAAGATACCGAAATGGCAGAGAAGCTTCTCTCGCTCGGCTATACGGCAGAGCCGCGTTCGGTGTTTCTGATCTTCCACAGAGCTGCATAAAAACCGTCCGCCGGTGCTTTTCAGGCATCGGCGGACGGTTTTTCGTATGCGGCAGAGCCGCTCTTTTCTTTATTCCTTCTTTTCTTCGTCACGGAAGAGATATACGCGGGTCTCATACGGCTGTGTGACGAAGCCGTTATTCTCGATATAATCCGTGTGGCTTTTCAAAAGGAGCCGGCCCTTCCGCAGATCGTACCCGCGGGGTGCCTTGAACTTCACGGGATTCACCGAGTACGAACAGATGACGAGAAGCCGTTCACGCTTGGCCCGGCGTTCGTACACAAAGAGCTTGTTGCTGAGCGGATAGTACTGGCGGAACGTGCCGTAGCGCACGACCGGTAGCTCGTGCCGGAGACGGAGCGCCTCGCGGTAGAAGTTCAGCAGCGAGTCGGGGTCATCCTCCTGCGCGGCAACATTGATCTTCGGGTAGTTCTCGTTGACCGCAAACCACGGCGTGCCGGTCGTAAACCCGGCGTTCGGCGCGTCGCTCCACTGCACAGGCGTGCGCGCGCTGTCGCGCGAGCCCCAGTAGATGCGCTGCATGCGCTTCTTTTCGGATTTGTGCGTGGCGAAGTGGTGGTACTGGTTGATGGTCTGTACGTCCTCGTAGCCGTCGATCGTCTCGGGATAGATGTTCGTCATGCCGATCTCCTGTCCCTGATAGACGATGGGCGTGCCCTCCTGGAAGAGATACGACGCCGCGAGCGCCTTTCCGCTCTCGGTGTTGTACTTTTCGCTGCCGTAGCGGCTGATGACGCGGGGATGGTCGTGGTTTTCAATATACAGAAGATTCCAGCCCTTCCCGTGCAGCGCCTTCTGCCAGTGCTGCCAGATGGTCTTGAGCTTTACGAGGCAGAACGGGTGATGGGAATAGTCCTGCAGGAAGCAGTCGCCCTCCATGCACTGGAACGGGATCATCATGTCAAGCTCGGGGTGCTTGCCGCCGATGAAGTCGAGCGCGCGCTTCGTCGTGATGAGCGGGGCCTCGCCGATGGTCACGCAGTCGTAATCGTCGAGCACGGTGCGGAACTCGTTGAGATATTCGTGCAGGTGCGGGCCGTTGTTATACTGGAAAATGCCGCGCGCCATGGGCATATAAAACGGCGCGTCCGGCAGTCCCTTGGGCTTGGAGATGTAGGTGATAACGTCCTCGCGGAAGCCGTCCACGCCCATGTCCAGCCAGAAACGGAGAATTTTCTTCACCTCGGCACGGACGCGGGGGTTATCCATATTCAGGTCGGGCTGCTTGATGGCAAAAATATGGAGATAGTACGCCTTGCGCACCTCGTCGTACTGCCACGCCTTGCCCTCGAACATGCTGTCCCAGTTGTTGGGGAGCGTGCCGTCCTTTTTCGGCTTGCGCCAGATGTAATAATCCTTATACGGCTCTTCCCCGCGGCGGCTCGCCTGGAACCACGGGTGCTCGTCGCTCGTGTGGTTTACAACAAGGTCCATGATGACCCTGACGCCGCGCTCGTGCGCGCCGTCGAGTACCTTTTTGAACGCCGCCATGCCGCCGTATTCGGCGGAGATGTCCATATAGTCCGCCACGTCGTAGCCAAAGTCGGCGTTCGGCGAGGGGTAGAGCGGCGAAAACCAGATGGCGTCCACGTGCAGGCTCTTAAGATAGTCCAGCTTTTCGTACACGCCCATCAGATCGCCCACGCCGTCGCCGTCGGCGTCCTTGAAGCTGCGCGGCCAGATCTGGTAGATGACCGCGTCTTTATACCAGAAAGTTTTTTCCATGTCTATGCCCTTTCCGCCGCTCACCGCAGCTTTTCCTCGCAGAAAATGCGCATATTTTCGATCCGGACGGTCTCCCCGTCCGGCAGCTCGACCGTGCCGGAGAGCGTTCCGAAATACTGCCGCGTCTCGGAGTGCAGCAGCATCGCGCGCCGCCGGACGCGGTATTCGCGCCGCACCGCAAATTCCAGATGCAGCCGCCGGGTGCTGTCGGAAACGTACCACGGCCGCAGCGGGTCGGACGCGCTGCGCTTCATGTATACGCGCCCGAGTTTGCAGAGCGTACCGTCATAAAAGAGCGCGTTTTCGTCCGCGCTGTCCGCGCCATCGGAGAGGACAAGGGAAATCACATGCCCGTCGACGCACGCGCTGCCGAACGCGCGGAGATACACATCGCCGCGCGGCATCACGGCGCGCACGCTCTCGGAGAAGAGAAACGTCTGCGCGTCGAGCGGCAGATCGCGGTTGTGCATCCGGAGATACCCGGAAAGACCGGGGAAGCACCGGAAGCCCCGGTAATAAAACTGCTTTCCGGCAAGCGCCTCGGCGGTATAAATGCCGTCGCCGTCGTTCGCGCAGGAGAGATCGCCCTCGAACCGCTCCGAGCGGAACTGAATGCGGCGCACGCCGCCGTAATGCGTGAGCAGGAGATACAGATCGTCGTTTTCAAACTTGACGGTGTGTTCCTCGCCGCAGGAGAAATCCAGATCGAACGCATCGCCCGGAAACGCCTGCACGGTGCCGGAGGCATACCGCTCGTCCGTTTCGAGATCGGTGAGGCGCACCTCGGCAATGCCGCCGGAGCGCGTATGCCCGTAGCTGATCTCCAGCGCGAAGGACGCCCCGGTGACAAAATAGCGTTCCCATTCCGAGAGACCGCCGCCGGCGGCTTCCTTGTTATAGATAAAATCGTCCTGTGCCGACCAGCCGGGACGGGCAAGCTTTCCCTTTTCGTTCAGCAGCTCCGCCGGTGCGCGGTATTCTTCCATGTCAGACCTCCATGATATGCAGCGCGGCGATCTCCGGGTTTCGGATGCGCCGCATGACGGCGTAAGCGTGGGGCTCGAGGAAATCCCAGCCGCCGTCCGTCAGGCCCTGCGCGCGCAGCTCTTCGATCACCACGGCGCTCACGCGCTCGATCGTGTCCTCGTCCGGCTCACGCAGCAGCGCTTCAAGCGTCGGGATGAGTTCCGAGAGCTTCAGCAGCTCTTTCGCGGCGCGAAACGCCCATTTATAAAACGGCATATGCCGCTCATTCAGCAGGAAAAGCATGGCGAGCGTATGGTTTACAAACTCGCAGCACGCGAGCCGCGCCGCGCTCTCTTCCCCGTGGCGGCGGCAGCGGGAGACGTTGTACTGCCCGGACTGCGCCATGAGCACGGCGTGTCCCGCGATCTTTTTGACTCGCACGTCCTCCGGCATGCCGGTGCGCAGCGTTTCGCGGATGCCCGTCATGTCGCCGGAGCCATCGTAGAATATCTCCCCGGCGCACGCGGCGGCGAGAGCATAGGACGGGATCGCCATCCACTCGCGCCACGTTTCCGGCGTATGGAAAAGGCCCGTCTGTTCCAGAAGGAACTGCTCGGTCGTCTTAACGCCGTATCGCCCGTTTCCCTGACGGCTGCGGTGCTCGGTCTTCACGCCCAGAAACTCCCGCGGCAGGCGGTCGTAGAGCGCGGAGAGAAGGAAGCCGTGCGTTTCGGCGTCCTCCGGCGCGAGAAAGAGCATACACCCCGCGGCGTAGCCGTGGTCGTGGGAGAGCTCGTCGTCGTACCCTAAGCAGTCGGAACCACCGCCGCAGAGCCCCGCAGCAAGCCGCGGCAGCAGCACAGGGCAGGTTTCCCGGATCGCCGGGCGCACGGCGTCCTCCCAGAAGGCGCGGGAGAGCTCAAGTCCCTTCATAGATGATATCCGCCCTTTCCCGGAGATCGCGCGCCGCGTCCGCGCGCCCAAGCGCTTCGAGCGCCGGGGCGATCTTCCGCGCCGTGTGCGCGTAGTAGTATTCCCAGACGGCGTCCGGGCTGTCCATGCGCTCCATCGCCTTATCGAGACACGCGGCGATGCGCGCATCGTTCTCATCCTGCGCGGCATAATGCTGCGCAAGATTCACATACGTCACCGCGAGATCGAGATCGCCGGGGTGCTTTTTCTGGTTTTCCAGCGCGCGGAGCATGTACCGCTCCGCCTCGTCCGGGCGATGCAGCGCATCGAGCGCCGCGGCCATGTTGTTATAAAGCGCCGCAAGGCGCGGATGATCTGCGCCGAGCGAAACGGCATACAGGCTCTCCGCCTCCCGGAAGAGCGGCAGAGCGCGCTGTGCCTCGCCGAAGGCGGCGAGCGCCGTGGCCGCGTTTATAAGGATCGTCCCGCGCGCGGCAGCGCCGGGGCGCACCT
>DPHR01000102.1:370-11643 GCA_003522945.1 Clostridiales bacterium | reverse complement strand
GCCGCCATCCGGCTCAGCCGCGCGGCGCTGCGCAACATTCGTGAGAATCTTTTCTGGGCGTTCATCTATAATATCATCGGCATCCCGCTCGCCGCGGGCGTATGGATCCCGATCTTCGGCTGGACGCTTCAGCCGATGTTCGGGGCGCTCGCGATGAGTCTTTCGAGCTTCTGCGTCGTGACGAACGCGCTGCGGCTCAATCTCTTCCGTCTGCACGAAGCAAAACACGATAAGCACAGGCAGCCGGTGACGCTCCCGGACGAGTTCACCGCCGCGCCGCAGGAAACGAATACCGCAACTGATCATAAGGAGGAAAAAACCATGTACAAAACCACCGTCACCGTTGAGGGCATGATGTGCCACATGTGCGAAAAGCACGTCAATGAGGCGCTCTCCAAAGCCTTCGCCGCCGAGAACCCCGTTTCCGACCACACCGCGAATAAGACCGAGTTCATCTCCGCCGAAAAGCCGGACGAGGCGAAGGTCAAGGAAGTCATCGAGGCCGCCGGGTATACCGTCAAGGCCGTGCACACCGAAACGGTGTAAGACCGCGCACGCAGCACAGCGGAGTCTCTTTTGAGGCTCCGCTGTATTTTTTTACGAACCGATTGGCAGAAGTCCTCGTCTATAGGGTGTAAACTTCTTCAAAAAAAGGAGAAACCATATGAAAAAGCTGACAACCCTGTTTCTGTCTCTGGCGCTGCTTCTTGTGCTGTGCGCCTGCGGCGCGCCGAACGCCAGCAGCGGCAACGCCTCTTCCGGCGACGCGTATGCGAGCTGGGGCGACGCCTCTGCCGGCGATGCTTATGCAAGCTCCGGCAACGCAACCGGAGTGCTTCCGCTCAGCGCAACGCCCGCGTCCACGGACGAACCGTTCTTCTGCGTGACGCTGGAATCCTCCCGTCTGTACGCTTTCCCGGCCGGCGGGGGCGAGGGCAGGCTGCTCGTTGACAAGTACACCAACTGCTTCGATCAGGACGGTGACAGCGTGCTCGCTTCCTTTGACGACGGCAGCGTGGCACGTGTCGATATCCGAACCGGTGAGGTCGAGGAGATTCTACCTGCCGGCACGCAGCTATTCCACCGCATCCACGCGTTCTCCGGCGGCTTCGTCGGCGAATATTACAGTATCCGCGAATCGAAGCTCTATCTCTGCGAAGACGGCAAAGAGCCGGTGGAGATCTTCCCGGGGGAGTATTTCGGCGACGTCTGTGTGTCCGGCGATGTTTTGATCGGCAGTGATTACTCCGGAGATACCTGCCGCATCACCGGCTATGTACTTCCTTCTTTGGAAAAGCTGTGGACAGACATTTTGGACCCGTACTGCTATCCGTCTTACAACTCCTCGGATAACTACTTCATCAGTGACAGCAGCCGCGGTGTTCAGATGCGCGTCGACCCTGTCAATGGTGCAATCAGTATTTTGAGCGGATATTTTACTGTGAACGACAACATTCTACACGCCTACAACGACACCTACCTCGTCGAAGGAAACTATCAGACAAACTTTGCGCTCAATCTTGTCTGCGGCAGCGAGCGACTGACGCTGGATCTCCCGCAGGCCGAAACCACCCGTTATGTCGCCTCTGCCCGCGACGGCAAGGTTCTGATCTCGTGCAGCGCCAGTGTTGAGGCCGGCGATTACGGCTGGACAAACACAACAACGTACATTGTCCTTGATATGGAATCGGCCAAACTGTACATTGTCGATCTAAACGGTCTGTACAGCGAACTGTTTGCCGACGGCGATTTCCCGGTTATGGACTCCTCTACAGCGAGAAAGCCGTTGGTGCAGAACATCTACCGTTTCTTCTGTCTTGACACCGGCTACGGCGGGGCGGAGCCGCTCTGCTCCACGACGCACGGCGCCTGGCTGAACATTGCCGATAAGAAGGCGGACATCGCCCTGCTCGCCGCGCCCACCGATGAAGAAAAGGCCTATCTCGCCGAGCGCGGCCTGGAGGTCGAAATGAAGCTCTACGGCGGCGACGGACTGGTGTTCATCGGGAACAGCGCATGCGGCGTCACCGACCTGACGCTCGATCAGGTACGCGCCATTTTCCGCGGCGAGATCACCAACTGGAGCGAGCTCGGCGGTGCGGATCACGCGATCCGCGTGCTTTACCGCGACGATCAGTCCGGCAGCCAGCGGCTTTTTGAAAAGATGGTATTCAAAGGCGAGGATGTTCCGGATTATGAGGCGCTCGGCTTTGAGCGGCTCGACGAGATGAGCACGCTCGTCTCCGCCTGTCTCGACGATCCCTACGCCATCGGGTACAGCATTATGACGTATCTGAACGACGTCTATTCCAACGAAGCGCTGCTCGCCTTCTCGCTGAACGGCTACAGCGCCACGCCGGGGAATGTCCGCACCGGCGATTACCCGCTCGGCACGAAGGGCTATGTCGTCATTCGCAGCGATGAGCCGGAGGACAGTCCCGCCCGGCGGCTCTATAACTGGTTCGGCTCTCCCCTTTCGGATACATTCCTCACCAGCTGCGGCATCACGCCGCTGAGCGAGTGATCCATTAACTATGCAAAAGCAGCAGCTCCGACGAGCTGCTGCTTTTACGTTTTATAAAGTTCCTGCGTAAGGGACGGCTTTACGGCGCATAACGACGTAACAGAGGGATGGTCGGTCTACGCGGAGTTTGAGACGATCCCTCGCTTCGCTGACAGCTCCCTCGTCAGAGGAAGCCTTTAGGCCTCAAGATCGATCCACATAGCAGGGCGGACACAACCGCCAGTATCACCGACACCTCGGCCGGAACAGTAGATACTGCCGTCATAGTGTACGCGAGCAGCACTATTCTGAAAGAAACCGGGCGAACGTAGCCACCACCAGCAGGTGGCTTCACCGTTTTTGGTATAGCCATCACTTGTCAAGCCGCCGTTTTCTTCTGCATAATCTGTCGCTTCACAAATTCTATCCTCGTCGCTGTGAAAGTACTCATTTACCTCTTTGATGCTGAGAAGGAAAACTTTGTCACTTGTCTCTTCGCCAGGATCTGTACTGTAATCGGGATTTGGGTCTGCGGCCACTGTTACCGTGGAGATCTTCTCTTTTTCCGAATCAGAGAAGGCCATCTGGAAGAATTCCTCGTTCAACCATCTACGAAGTGTGCAGACTTCCCATGTGGTATCAACATATCTCGCGTTATAGGGTTGACAATCCAGGGCGTAACGGCTGATAACAAGCAGTCTGTTTTCTTCCTTTGTCAGCACGATCCATTTGATTTTTTCCTTTCCATTTGATTCAGCGTTGTCCTGTTCATACAACCCGAAAGAAACAATATCCCCAGCTTCCACTTCTGCGAGGTTTTTTTCCTCCTGATGCGGTTTGTTCTGCTCTCCGTCCGCAATCTCTTTCCCAGTTTCTTCCGATATCGCACATGAGGGATCATTTCCTCCGACATCTCTCGTATCCGTATTTCTCCGCTGTGGAAGAATCACCTGTGTCAAAACAATTACAAACACGATGCAGACGCAGAGAATCGGTGCAACTGCCCGAGCGATTCTTTTTATACGATTTAATCTAGTTGCCGCTGCTTTCTTGCGTTCCGCCTCTTCCTCTGCAGCCTTTTCCTTCTCTATGTACAGACGCGCGCACTTTTCTTTCTCCAGCGCCTCAATGTTCAGCGGAAAAACATCGGCCTTTTTCTGTCCGCAAAGGTAACAGACTTCCTCACATGCATGGTTGATCGCACCGCAGGTGCAATACCAGATATCTTTATACTCTTCTGGCAACACCTGCGCGTTTGCTCCGTATTTCAGTCGATACTGCTTCAGCAACTCCGAATCTTTCAGTTCCTTTGCAAGAAGTCTCGGATTCGGCAAAACAGACTGTTCTTCGTCGGCGTAATTCCAGACCGTACCGTCGGTGAAACCGACACAGGTCACCGTCGCGGTAAACGAACGCGCCGCCGCATTCGACACCGGAATCAGAACTTTCTGACCAAACTCCTCTCCACGCACAACCATTAAGTCAAGGTATTCTTTCTCCTCTGTGCCTGTCGGCTTGCCAAATGAATCATAGGAGAAAATGCGGACGATAGCTGCCCTCAGGCGTCGCCGGCTGATGTTCTTGACTTTCAGCTGGACGAGTATCGCTCCGCTCTGATTATCTTTAAGCAGCGCACCCGCAGAAATTATGACAGGGGAACCCTCTGAATAAAGATTCTCTTCCAGCGCAAAAAGGCGCGTATATCTCTCGCTCATATCCGCACCTCAAATCTCCGGGATTTCATCGTCGTTCACCGGCGCACTGCCGGACGTCGTGCCCGCGCCTTTCCGCCGATCCGGCAGTGCAATGACCATCGGGATGCCGACAAGGCCAAACAGGAACGTCCACCAGAAATACCGTTTGCTCGTATACCCTTTTTCCTTTGCGATAAACTCAAATTCATTTCCGATGAAATACGCCACCACGATATCCGCAATGGCAACAAGAACAAACACACCCACCATAGATCGACCCTCCATTTATATTTCTCAGGGTAAAATTGATAACCTCATTATAACATATATATTTTATATATCGAGTCCAGATTTCTCTTTTTCTGACATTTTCCCCATCCCGTCCGGATAATATGCGGCAAGCCCCGGGCTTTCAAAAGCTCGGGGCTTCGCTTTACCTCATTCTTTTATATTCCGGATCTTCTCAAGATCGCCGCTGCAGAGTGCTTCCATGTTGCGGAAGATTTTTTCCGCGTCCCAATCCCACCATTGGAGCTCCAGAAGATACGCCGTGAGCTCTTCGTCGAACCGGCGGCGGATGACCCGGCAGGGATTGCCGCCTGCGATGCAGTACGGCGGAACGTCCTTCGCCACAACGGAGTTGGCGGCGATGATAGCACCGTCGCCGATGTGTACGCCCGGCAGCACCGTTACGTTCTGCCCGATCCACACGTCGTTCCCGACGACCGTGTCGCCTTTCAGCGGCAGATCATCGAGCTTTGGGGCAAACTTCTCCCAGCCGCCGCCCATGATGTTGAAGGGGTAGGTCGTTACGCTGTTCATGCGGTGGTTCGCGCCGTTCATAATAAACTCAATGCCGCGGGCAATGGCGCAGAATTTCCCGATGATGAGCATGTCGCCGAGGAAATCATAATGGTGCGTGACGTGTTCCTCAAACTTTTCCGCGCCGTCTATGTCGTCGTAATACGTGTAATCCCCGACAAGGATATTCGGCCGGGAAATGACGTTTTTGATGTACACGACCTGCCGGATGTTCTCGTTGGGATAGATGCTGTTTGGATCGGGTCCCGTCATAAAAGCAACCTCCGCTTAAAACCCGAGAGCGCGGAAGGCGTCCTCAAAGGGCGCGGTGCAGATGCCGCGCTCGGTGATGATGCCGGTGATGAGCGAATGGTCGGTCACGTCGAACGCGGGGTTATACACGCCGACGCCCTCCGGCGCCATGCGCTTTTTGTACCACATCTCCGTGACCTCCTCCGCGGCGCGCTGCTCAATGGGGATCTCCGCGCCGGACGCGAGCGACATATCGATCGTGGAGCTCGGCGCGCAGACATAAAACGGGATGCCGTAATGCTTCGCCAATATCGCCACGGCGGAGGTGCCGATCTTGTTCGCGGCGTCGCCGTTCCGTGCCACACGATCGCAGCCGACAAATATTATGTTAACTTTCCCCGTCTGCATCAGGCTCGACGCAGCGTTATCGCAAAGGAGCGTCGTATCCAATCCGGCAGCGTGCATCTCGAGCGCCGTGAGCCGCGCGCCCTGCAATAGCGGGCGCGTTTCGTCGCAGTAGACGCGAAGATCGTTCCAGCCGTGCTCAAGCGCAATATACATCGGCGCGGTCGCCGTGCCGTATTTCGCGGTGGCGAGCGTTCCGGCGTTGCAGTGCGTGAGAATGCCGTCCCCGTGGTGCAGAAGAGCAAAGCCCAGCTCGCCGATGGAGCGGCTGATGGCAACGTCCTCGTCGCGGATGCGCTGCGCCTCCGCAAAAAGAATCTCGCGGATGGCCGGGATGCTCTCACCGGCGTGCGCCTCCGCCGTCTGCCACATCCGGTCGAGCGCCCAGAAGAGATTCACCGCCGTCGGACGGGCGGAGGCGAGGTATTCCTTCGTTTCACGCAGACGCGCGAAAAAGATATCCTTATCCTCCGTTTCGATCTGCGAGGCGGCCAGCGCGAGCGCATAGCCCGCGCACACGCCGATGGCCGGTGCGCCGCGCACGCGAAGCGAATAGATCGCCTCCCAGATATCGCGCATATCCGAAAGATGCAGCGTTTTCACCTCGCCGGGCAGCAGCGTCTGATCCAGAATTTCCAGACACGTCCGGTCCGGTGAGAGCAATACAGTATCGAGCTCGAGAGCGTTCAAGGCTTAACCCCCCTCGGTGTTTTTCTTCATTCTGACACAGCTTTCCCCGCTTGTCAACGGCGGCAGACGCCGCAGGAGATATGCCGCGTATGCAGCCGCGAGAACGATGAGGATCCGAAAGATGACGCACCGCGTTTTGTTGTCCGGTTCCGGAGCGAACACGCTCAGCGCGTTCAGCACGCCGTGCGTAAGAATGCACGGCGCGGACACGGAGCGTATCTCCCCTGCTCGCGGACGAGCGCAAGCGCGGCGCGGACGATCTCCTCTCGGGGAAATTAAACGCCGGGCAACATACTATTTTCGCCTTGCGGCGTCCGTTGTGTAGCATATGTTATATTATGGATGTGCTATTTTTCCAATAGCAAACCGGCAGCCGATAAAAGCCGGCCGCCGGTTTGCTCTCTGCTTTACCAGAATTTCTTTTTCTTGCAGATCCAAAGACCGAGAACCAAAACCGCCGCGCTGATGACGCCTACCATGAGATAGCCGTATTTCCAGCTCAGCTCCGGCATATTGACAAAGTTCATGCCGTACCAGCCGGTGAGCAGCGTGAGGGGAAGAAAGATCGTCGTGACAATGGTGAGAATCTGCATCACACGGTTCTGCCGGATATCGATCTGCGCCTGAAACGCGCTTTGGATCTGCCGGCAGTATTCGCACAGGAGCTGCGCGTTCTCCCGCAGGCGGGCAACACGCCCCTCAAAAAGACGAAATCGCTCCGTTTCCGTTTCCGAAAAGAAACCGTTCTCGTTTTCGCACAGCTCGCACGCCACGTCGTCGAGCTGCGAATAATAGCGAAAGAGCGCCATTGTCTCCTTTCGCAGCGCGTTCATCGCAGCGCTGAGAGAATCAACGCCGTCGGCGAGCACCTGATCCTCCAAGGCTTCCGCCTGCTCCTCCAGCTCTTCCAAACGATGCAGATCACGGGCAATGAGCTGTTCAAAGAAATCATAGAGCGTCTGCCCGACCGTTCCCTTCGTCCATCGTTTTTCCTGCGCAATGCGGTGCAGGAGGGGCGGAAGCGAAGCGGAATCGTCCGTGAGAACGATACGGTTTCGCGTAACGAGCAGACCGTATGCGGCGCGGACACCGTCTTTTCCCTTACGCGGGAGCACAAGCGTACCGGACAGGCAGTCGGGGCGCACCTCGGCACGGCAGGTCCGCGCACCGCGCACCGATGGCGTATGTTCCAGAACTTTTTCCAGCCCCGGAAGGTCCGGGCGTTTCTCCAGCTCCTCCGTTGTGAGCAGCACAAGCGCCGGCACATCCGCGCAGGGTGCGGATTCCGTATGTATAAGAGATTCTCCGATACGATACCAGATCATTGATTTTCCTCCCAAAAGCATAGACCGCCCGCAGCTTAACGCCGCGGGCGGTTGAAAGGCATTTTTATTTCCCGGCCTTCATTGCGAGATAGGCGTTGATGAAGCCGTCGATATCGCCGTCCATAACGGCCTGGATGTTGCTGTTTTCATAACCGGTGCGCGTGTCCTTGGCGAGCGTATACGGCATGAACACGTACGAGCGGATCTGGCTGCCCCACTCGATCTTCTGCTGCACGCCCTTGATGTCCGAGATCTTTTCGAGATGCTCGCGCTCCTTGATCTCGGCGAGCTTGGCACGGAGCATGGACTTACAGTTTTCGAGATTCTGGAAGTGGCTGCGCTCGACCTGCGAGGAGACGACGATGCCCGTCGGCAGGTGGGTCAGACGCACGGCGGAGGAAGTCTTGTTGACCTTCTGGCCGCCCGCGCCGGAGGAGCGGTACACGTCCATTTTGATCTCGTCGTCGCGCAGCTCGATCTCGCTGTTGTCCTCGGCGATCTCGGGCATGACCTCCACGGCGGCAAAGCTCGTGTGGCGGCGGCCGGAGGCGTCGTACGGCGAGATGCGCACAAGGCGGTGGACGCCGTTTTCGCTTTTGAGATAGCCGTAGGCGTTGTCGCCCTCGATCTTGATGGTGGCGGACTTGATGCCGGCCTCTTCACCGTCCTGATAGTCGAGCAGCGAATACTTATAGCCGTGGCGATCCGTCCACATGGTATACATGCGGTAGAGCATCTGCGTCCAGTCCTGCGCCTCGGTGCCGCCGGCACCGGCGTGGAACGTCAAAATGGCGTTGTTCGCGTCGTACTCGCCGGTGAGCAGCGTGGAAAGACGCATTTCTTCCAGCTTTTCCGAGAGCGTATCGTACTCCGCTTTCAGCTCTTCAAGCATGGAGGCATCGTCCTCTTCGAGCGCCATTTCACACATGGTGAAAAGATCGTCCCAGGACGAGCAGAGCTTGTCATACTTTTCGCACTTCGTCTGCAGCTGCTTGATGCGCTGCTGCACCTGCTGCGAGTGGGAGACGTTGTTCCAGAAACCGTCCTGCGCGCTCTCCTCCTGCAGCTCGGCGATCTCGCGCTTCGCCTCTTCCAGATGGAGCGCGTCCTGCAGATCGTCCAGCGCAGGCTTGAGCGTGTTGAGCTTGCCTTTATACTCTTCAAATTCCAGCATTGACATGACAAAAATTCCCTTTGCATTCCAAATCAAATTAGCTAAGATATTATATACAAAAAAACCACAAATGTAAAGGCTCGAAAAGTTGAACTTTCCGCTTTCTTTCCTCGGAGAATGTGGTATACTTATTATGAAATTATGTGCCCGCACCGGGTACGCCACGAAAATTAAAGACAGAAAGGTGATTTGTTTTGATTTCACACGGCAAAGAAGTCAAGGTATTCTCCGGAAACTCCAATCCCGCTCTGGCGGAAAGCATCTGCAACCATCTCTACAAGCCCCTCGGCAAGGCCGACATTAAGCGCTTCGCCGACGGCGAATGCTCCGTTTCCATCCTTGAGCCCGTCCGCGGCGCGGATGTGTTCATCGTGCAGTCTACCTGCAAGCCCGTGAACGACAACCTGATGGAGCTGCTCGTCATGATCGACGCGATGCACCGTGCCAGCGCCGGTCGTATCACCGCTGTCATCCCGTACTTCGGCTACGCCCGTCAGGACCGCAAGGCGAAGAGCCGCGACCCCATCTCCGCAAAGCTCGTTGCGAACATCATCGAGGCCGCCGGCGCCGACCGCGTACTTACCATGGACCTGCACGCCAACCAGATTCAGGGCTTCTTCGATATCCCCGTGGACAACATGCGCGGCGCTCCCCTCTTCGCCGATTACTATCTGCAGAAGTTCGGCAAGGGCAACCCCGACGTGATGGTCGTCTCCCCCGACGTGGGCAGCGTGGCCCGCGCCCGCCAGTTTGCCATGAAGCTCAACATGAACCTCGCCATCGTCGATAAGCGCCGCGAGGTCGCCAACAAGTCCGAGGTCATGAACATCATCGGCAACGTGGAAGGCAAGACCGTCATCCTGCTCGACGATATGGTCGATACCGCCGGTTCCCTCTGCGGCGCTGCCAGAGCGCTCATCGAGGTCGGCGGCGCGAAGGAGATCTATGCCTGCGCCACGCACGGCGTTCTCTCCCGCCCGGCGCTCGAGCGCATTGAGGAAAGCCCCATCAAGGAGCTGAAGCTCTGTGACACGATCCCCTATCCCGTCGGCGAGCCGCGTCTCGAGAAGATCAACTATGTCTCCGTGGACCGTCTCTTCGCCGAAGCCATCCGCCGCATCTACGAGGAAGTTTCCATCTCCCCGCTGTTCGAGTAAGATATCCCTATGCTGTTTCGTTCTTCCTCCGGCGGCGCCGAATGGATGATCGTCTTTCTCGGCAACGCCGGGCCGCGATATAACGGCACGCGCCACAACGTCGGCTTTGCCGTCGGCGACATACTCGCCAAGCGCTGCGGTGTTTCGATCAACCGCCTCCGTTCGCGCGCGCTCACGGCCCGCGCGAACATCGGCGGTCACGATGTGCTGCTCGTAAAGCCGCAGACGTTTATGAATCTCTCCGGCGAGGCGGTGCGCCCGCTTGCGGATTATTTCAAGATCCCTCTGGAGCGTGTTCTCGTTGTTTCCGATGAGGTCGCGCTCGTACCGGGGCGGCTTCGTATGCGCGCCTCCGGCAGCGCCGGAGGGCACAACGGGCTCAAAAACATCATTCTCCATCTCGGCACGGAAAACTTCCCCCGGCTGCGTGTCGGCGTCGGCTCCCCGCCGCACCCTGATTACGACATGGCCGACTGGGTGATGGGCGTTCCCCGCGGTGAAGATGCCGCGGCGCTCGAAAAGGCCGAAGAACGCGCCGCCGATGCCATCGAATGCTGCGTGCAGCAGGGCATCGACCGCGCGATGAACCGCTATAACGGATGAAAAAGTAACCCCCCAGTAAAACTGGGGGTTCTTCCTATGCGGGCGAAGCCCTCTGTTCCTCGCGTAACGCGTAAACGTGTAATACGGTCTGCCAGTTGCGCAGGGATTGTTACTTGCCGCCCGTAAACGGGCCAATAGAGGCTATCGTCATCTGTTCACCTAATTTGTCCTCTTTCAGTTAGTTCTTTATATACTCCGCAATTCGGGTCTCGTTCTTTCCTACCGTATCCACATAATACCCCCTGCACCAGAATTCTCTGTTGCGGTACTTGTACTTCAGTTCCCCGAATTGCTCATACAGCATAGTGCTGCTCTTCCTCTTCAGGTATCCCATAAATCCTGATATCGGCAGCTTCGGCGGTATCTCCACGAACAGGTGAATGTGATCCGGGCACGCTTCCGCTTCGATGATTTTTATACTCTTCCATTCACATAGTTGCCGGAGTATTTTTCCTATCGCTGCACGCTTCTCTTTGTAGAATGCCTTTCTTCGGCATTTCGGCGCAAACACTATGTAATATTTGCAATTTCACTTCGTATGAGATAAACTGTTTATGTCATTCAGGCTTATTCTGAATGCCTTCCTTTTACTTTTTGTGTGCAGTTGGCAGACCGCACGCTTATTCTAAAGCAAAAGGAGTTTTTTCTCCCTCATCGCCAAAGGCTCTT
>DPHR01000102.1:0-152 GCA_003522945.1 Clostridiales bacterium | reverse complement strand
TAACGCGTGGTTTTCGGATATACAAAAAAATCGTCTCTGGATTTCCAGAGACGATTTTTTATTTTATGAGCTCCGTGACAACATACTGGCAGAGCAGCAGCCCTGCGGAGGCGGGGACCCACACGAGGCTGCCCGGCACGCTGCGGCGGCCC
>DPHR01000101.1:1530-3904 GCA_003522945.1 Clostridiales bacterium | reverse complement strand
TCGGCGTGATCCCCAGTGCGGTTTTTCCGCCGCTACCGCCAATCTCTATGCCGGCGGCATCATCACACGCGGAACGCTGCTCGCGGTGTTTCTCTCCACCTCGGACGAGATGCTGCCGATCCTCCTTTCGAGCAGCGCCCCGGTCCCGCTCATTTTGAAGCTCCTTGGCTATAAGGCGCTCGCCGGTATCCTTCTCGGCGTGGCCGTCGATACCGTGGCTTCAAAGCTCGGCTACGAGCGGAAGAAATCCATCCACGAGATGTGTGAGCAGGAGCACTGCCACTGCGAGGACGGCATCTTCAGATCCGCGCTGCGCCATACGCTCAAGATCTTCGCGTTTCTCTTCGTTGTGACGTTCGTTCTGAATCTTCTGGTGGAGGCTGTCGGGCCGGAAACGCTCGGCGCGTTCGTGCTCAACCGCCCCGTGATCGGCGAGCTGCTCGGCGGCATCATCGGCTTCATCCCGAACTGCGCGGCCAGCGTTGTGCTCACGACGCTCTATCTCGAAGGCGCAATGTCCGGCGGCGCGATGCTCTCGGGCCTTCTTGTCGGCTCGGGCGTCGGGCTTCTCGTGCTGCTGCGCATGAACCGCGACTGGCGCGATAATCTCGTAACGGCAGGGCTTCTCTACGCCGGCGGCGTCATCTTCGGTCTGCTCGCGGATGTGCTGCACATTGTCTGATCTTCATATACGGCAAAGCGCCGGAAGGACAAAAATCCTTCCGGCGCTTGTCTTATGATTTTACGGCGGTGTTGATCGAGTCGCGGAATACGACGAAGCGATTGAAGAGAAATTCCGTAACGGCGTTGACGAGCATCGTCGGAACGAGGATCGCAAATTCATTCCAGCCGTGCTGCGCGAGCGCCTCGCCCCACCAGATAGAAAGCGGCGTGAACACAAGATAGTACCCGAGCACCTTCGTCATGGCGATGGGCACGTTGTTCGCGCTGCGGAACGTGTATTTCCGGTTCGCGGTGAAGTTGAAGATCACCGAGAGCGCCAGCGCCACGAAGTACGAGGGGCCGTACTTCAGTTCCGTGACCGCCGCGCCCGGGAACAGCTTCAAAAAGACCGGCAGGCGGTCAAAATGCGCCGCGGCGTTGAGCAGCGTGAAGCTCACGAACTGGATGATGCCCGCGCCCGCGGTGCACATCAGGTATTTGAGCGCCATGAGCAGATTATCACGCTTGGAGAGCGTCGGCTTTTCGTTTTTCGGCGTTTCGGGCATGGATAATATCAGCTCCCTTCTGTCCTCACGTTTATACCAGAGATCGGCGCGGCGCGCAAGAGAAATTCTTCCCGCGGCGCGAGGATCTCGGCGGTTTCACTCGATCGTACCGCCGCCGAGGACGGTGTCGCCGTCATAGAATACCGCCGCCTGCCCCGGCGTAACGGCGCGCTGCGGCGCGTCAAATACGATGCGGCCGCGGCCGTTTTCCTCCGGATACACCGTCGCGGCCTGCTCCCGCGCGCGGTAGCGGATCTTCACCGCGCAGCGCACCGGCTCTCGCGGCGTCTCGCCGGAGATCCAGTTCACGTCCGATACCGCCGCTTCGCTCCGGTACAGGTCCTTCTCTTCGCCGAGGACGACCTCGTTTCTCTCCGGATCGATCCGGCAGACGTACAGCCGCTCGCCGTGCGGGATGCCAAGACCGCGGCGCTGGCCGACCGTGTAGTGAATGATCCCCTTATGCTCGCCGAGAACGCGCCCGTCCGTCGAGACGAATGCGCCGGGAACGCTCTTTTCCCCCGTCAGCCGCCCGATGGCGGCGGCATAGTCGCCGTCCGGGGCAAAGCAGATGTCCTGGCTGTCCGTTTTGCGCGCGTTGCCAAAGCCCTGCGTCTCGGCGATGGCACGCGTCTCGCTCTTGCGCATGGCCCCCAGCGGGAAGAGCGTGTGCGCAAGCTCCCGCTGCGTCATGGCATAGAGCACATAGCTCTGGTCCTTCGTCTCGTCGAGCGCCTTTTGGAGAATATATCTCTCCCCCGCACGGGCGATGCGCGCATAGTGGCCGGTGACGATCTTTTCGCAGCCGAGCTCCTCGGCGCGGCGGAAGAGCGCGTCGAACTTCATGCGCCGGTTGCACTCGATGCAGGGGTTCGGCGTGCGGGCGCGGCGGTAAGCCTCGCAGAACGGCAGCATGACCTGCTCGCGGAAGCCCTCGGAAAAATTGAAAACGCAGTAGCGCATCCCGAGCCGGTAGGCAACGGCGCGGGCGTCCTCCACATCGTCGAGCGAGCAGCAGGTGTGTCTTTCGGATATCCCGGCGTCGGTGTTCGTATAGAGCTTCATCGTGCAGCCGATGCACTCGTATCCCTCCCGCTGCGCGAGATACGCCGCAACAGAGGAATCAACGCCGCCGCTCATGGCGA
>DPHR01000101.1:832-1388 GCA_003522945.1 Clostridiales bacterium | reverse complement strand
CGCCGCTCATGGCGATGAGCGCCCTCACGTCTTGTTCTCCGAAGCGTCCTCGATGAGGACGCGCATCGTCCCGCCGCAGACCATGCCCTCGTCCGCGGCCACGTCGTTCGTCATGTTGATCTCGATAACGCAGCTCTCGCCCGTGCCGATGATCTTCCGCGCGCGCTGCATCGCCGCGGCCTCGCTGCATCCGCCGCCGATCGTGCCGCAGCCCGTGCCGAGCTTGTTGACGGCCATGAGCGCGCCGGATTTCACCGGCGTGGAACCCGTGGACGTGAGCACGAGCAGCAGCGCCTTCGGCTCAGCGTTCTCTGCAAGATACCGGATGGCGGAAAGATCGGAATTCGTCTGCTCGAGCAGCGTGCCGGGATACTCCGTCTCCGGCAGGGCGCGGCGGTGCTCCACGAGCTGCGCGCAGATGGAAACGGCGATCTCCGCGGGCGTCACCGCGCCGATGGCAAGGCCGATGGGCGCGTGGATGGCGGCGAGCTTTTCCGCGTCATACCCCTCATCCCGCAGCAGCCTCATCAGCCCCGCCACGCGGCGGCGCGAGCAG
>DPHR01000101.1:0-623 GCA_003522945.1 Clostridiales bacterium | reverse complement strand
GAGCCGATCATGCCGAGATACGACGGCATCGCGCCGGAGAAGATCTGCCGCAGGCAGTCGGCGTCCCAGCGGTGGCCGCGCGTGATGACGCAGACATAGTCGCTCTCCCGGAGTTTGAGCGCCGCGATCGCCGCGGCGAAGGCGTCGCACACGGTGTGCGCCGCTTCCGGGAAGCGCGACGCGGCGGCAAAGTCCGGCCGGTCGTCCACCACGGTCACGTCAAAATCCAGCATAGCCGCCATGCGGCAGAGCGGCTGCGCGATATGGCCGCCGCCGAGCAGGATGAGCCGCTCGCGCGGCCGGAACAGTCTTGTATACTCCACGCCGTCCACCGTCCGGTGCAGCACGGCGCTGCGCCCGGCTTCAAGTTCTTCGAGTATCGGGCGAAATGCTTCCTGTATCATAAAATCGCACCTTCTTTTGCTTTTTGTTTTACCTACTATAACACTATGTTTTTATTTTTTCAAGAAATATCGGAACATTCCGAACGCGGCGCCGCCCCATAATCAGACGCCGACGCGCACGGTGTTTTTACAAAAACAACAGGAGTTTATCCGATACCATGAAAAAGATTCTTTCTCTCGTACTTGCTCTCGCTCTTGCGCCCGCAGGCGCAAATAGAG
>DPHR01000003.1:1021-3594 GCA_003522945.1 Clostridiales bacterium | reverse complement strand
GGCGGCGCGGCGATCGACGTGTTCGACGAAGAGCCGCTCTCGCCGGACTCTCCCCTGCTCACGCTCGACAACGTCACGCTCACGCCGCACATTGCCGGCACGACCGTAGACGCCTTTGCCAATTCCGTGGAGATCATGCTCCGCCAGCTCTCACTCATTCTCGCCGGCAAGAACGCGCCCAACCGCGTCGTCTGACTGCCGCCCATATGAAAACCGCCGAAGGAAAAATCCTTCGGCGGTTTTGCGTATGCGGTTTTCAGCTGTTTATGATCCGCTCCGTGGCGGCGCGGGCATGGGCGATGATGTCCTCCGGCGATTCGCCGACGTGGTAAACGCCGTTCTCATAGAGGATCTTGCCGTTTACCATCGTGAGGAGCACGTTCGAGTTCGAGCCGCTGTAAACAAGGTTTTTCACGGTGTTGTGCTCGGGCTGCATGTTTGCCTGGTGCAGGTCGATCACGACGAGATCGGCGAGCTTGCCGGGGGCGATGCAGTCGGCGTCGATGCGCATGGCGCGCGCGCCCGTGGAGCACGCGGCGCGGAGAATTTCGCGCGCGTCGCACGAGGCGGCGTCCTCCTCCCGGAGCTTCTGCAGCACCGCGGCGAGATACATTTCGCGGAACATGTTGAGCGCGTTGTTGCTCGCCGGACCGTCCGTGCCGATGGCAAGAGGGATCTTCCGGCGGAGAAATTCGCTCACCGGCGCGATGCCGCTCGCGAGCTTCGCGTTCGAGGCCGGGCACGTCACGGCATACAGCCCGCGGCGGGCAAAAATGTCCATGTCGGTCTCATCGAGCCACACGCAGTGGAACCCGCCGCCGCCGTGCTCAAAGAGGCCGTTCTCCTCGAAAAGCTGCGTCGGCGTGAGGCCGTGGCGCGCGATGCATTCCTCCACCTCGCGCTTCGTCTCCGAATTGTGGGTGAAAAACGGCATTTTGTACTCGTCCAGCAGCATTTTCATAAACATGAGCAGATCGAGATTGGCCGTATACTCGGCGTGGATGCCGGGGATGTAGGAGATGAGCGGGTGGAGATTGTTGAACTTGATCGTGTCCATCTCGCCGACCGTCCAGTCGTCCCCCGCGGCGAGCGCGCCGCAGAGCACCATGCGGAAGCCGCAGTCAATGGACGCCTGCGCGAAAGCGTCGCGCTTATAGTACATGTCGAACGCGCTCGTGATGCCGCCCTTGAGATACTCGAGAATCGCGAGCTTCGTGAGAGCGTAAATATCGTCCGGCGTGAGCTTGGCCTCCAGCGGGAACACCTTGTCGAAAAGCCAGCTCTGCAGCGGCAGATCGTCGGCGTAGGAGCGCAGGAACGTCATCGCGCTGTGCGCGTGGGCGTTCTTGAAGCCGGGCATCAGGAGGTTTCCCTTGAGGTCGATCTCGCGCTCAAACGGCGGGTGCGCGCCGATGGCAGGCCCGACATAGAGGATCATCGTTTCCTCGACCCAGACCTCCCAGTCGGAGATCTCAAATCCGCCGCTGAGCGAAAGGAGCTTGCCGTTATAAAAGCGGATCATGCCTTCTCCTCCGCATGCATGGCGGCAATGGAATCCCACATGAGCTTTTTGAACTTCGGCGCGGCGGCGTTGGCCGCTTCAATGACCTCGTCGCCGTCGAGCGGGCGGTCGGAGAGACCGGCGGCGAGATTTGCCACGCACGAAACGCCGCACACGCGCATACCGGCGTGGTTGGCCGCGATGACCTCCACGACCGTGGACATGCCCACGGCGTCCGCGCCCATCGCGCGGGAGGCGCGGATATCGGCGGGCGACTCGTAGCTCGGGCCGGTGAACTGGATATACACGCCCTCCTTGAGATCGATGCCGTCCTTCTTCGCCGTTTCGCGCAGAATGGCGCGCAGGCCCTTATCGTAGGCGTTCGACATATCCGGGAAGCGGACGCCGAGCTCGTCGATGTTCGCGCCGATGAGCGGGTTGGGGATGAGCGCGCTGATGTGATCGCTGATGCTCATAAGCGTTCCGGCGGTGAGATCGCCGCGGATGCCGCCCGAGGCGTTCGTGACGAAAAGGATCTTCGCGCCCATGGCCTTCATAAGGCGCACGGGCAGCACAACGTCGTGCGGCGTGTAGCCTTCGTAGAGGTGCACGCGTCCCTGCATGACGACGACGGGCGTTTCCTCCACATAGCCGAACACGAACCGTCCGGCGTGGCCGGGCGCGGTGGACACCGGGAAGCCGGGGATCTCGCTGTACGGCACAACGGCGGTCTGCTTCACCATGTCGGCAAAGCCGCCGAGACCGGAGCCGAGCACGACGGCGACCTCCGGGACAAAGTCGGTGTGGCGCCGCACCGCGGCGAGACAGTTCTGGATGCGTTCCATTTCGGGATGCATAAAAGAGCCTCCTTATGTTGTTATTCTCTGTTGTTTATTCTTCGGTGAGATCGGCGAACTGCGCGCCGATATAGCCTGCCAGAGCTTCGGGGTCGATCCCGATCTGCGCGCCGAGCCGTCCGGCGCTGCAGAAAAAGGCGTCCGTCAAAAGCGCCGTTTCGTCGATCCATGTGGGAAACGGTTTTTTCATCCCCACCGGGGAGCAGCCGCCGTGG
>DPHR01000003.1:566-854 GCA_003522945.1 Clostridiales bacterium | reverse complement strand
GGAGCAGCCGCCGTGGACATAGCCGGTGAGCGGCAGCAGCTTTTTCTGCGGCAGCATGGCGATGCTCTTCACGCCCGCCGCCTTCGCCGCCTTTTTGAGCGAGAGCGTTTCCGGCGCGGGGATGACGAACACGAAGTGTTCGCCGGTATTCGCCTCCGCCACAAGCGTTTTGAAAACGCACTCCGCGCTCTGGCCGAGCGCGGCGGCCACCTCCGTGCCGGAGGCGAGCGAGGCGTCGTAATAACGCGGCGTATACGCAATGCCCGCCTGATCGAGCAGACGCATCAC
>DPHR01000003.1:0-376 GCA_003522945.1 Clostridiales bacterium | reverse complement strand
CGCCTGATCGAGCAGACGCATCACGTTCGTTTTTTCGTTTGCCTTATCCGATTTTGCCATGAAAGTATTCCTCGATTTGTTCACGGGAAGCAAGAAGGCTCCCCTGGATCATGCCCGACGCGCCGCCGCCCCGTCCGGAGAGCACGGCGTTGATGCTTCGCGCCGCGGCGCGAAGGTCAACCGTTTCCGACGCCATCACGTACCGGTATCCCCCGTCCTCCGCGCAGAGCGCGGCGCAGACGCCCGTGCAGCGCGTCTTTCCTCCCTCGGCAAGGGCGCGCAGCGCGGCGGGCGAAAGGCTCTCTTCAAAAAAGAGCAGATTTCCCTCGCACGGCTCCATTGCGGCGAGCCGCGCCTCGACATACCGCCGCTCCGC
>DPHR01000073.1:893-7267 GCA_003522945.1 Clostridiales bacterium | reverse complement strand
CTGCGAGGCTTTTTCGACAGGCTGTGCCACCGCTCTTCGGATCGTTCCGAAAAGCGGGGGTATTTTGGTAATTTAAGCGTCAGCCGTTGAGACCGCGGGCCTGGCGGTCCATGTCCTCGACTACGATATCGAAAATTTCGCCGAGCGAGGCGCAGTATTCGAGCACCTTCCAAGGCTCGTTGGTGTGGTAGTGGATCTTGATGAGCTCATCATCACCGACGGCGAGCAGGCAGTCGCCCTGGAAGTTGGTGCGGAAATAGTCGTTGATGGCGTCCTCGTCCAGGCCGGTGCCTTCGATGAGGAGCTGCGTATCGTAGCGGTAATCGATCATGGAAAAGTTCCTTTCTGCAATGAGTTACCGGTGCTCGCCGAGGAAGAACAGCGCGAGTGTGCCGGGGCCGGAGTGCGCGCCGATCACCGGGCCGACGACCACGATCTCCTTGACGGAAGCGCCGTAGCGCTCCTTGAGGATCGCGGCGAGCGTGTCGGCGTCCGCGCGGCAGTCTCCGTGAGAAATAAACACCGTTCCGCCGGCTTTGTCAAGAGCAAGCTCGCCGTATTTGTCGGCCATCGCGTTGAGAGAGGCTTTGCGGCCGCGGACCTTGAACATGTTGATGAGATGGCCAGCGTCGTCCATGTGCAGCACGGGCTTGAAGCCGAGCGTGTTGCCGACGAACGCGGTGGCGGCGCTGATGCGTCCGCCGCGCTTGAGATAGACGAGATCGTCCACCGTGAACCAGTGGCAGAGATGGAAGCGGTTGTCGAGCACGACCTTTTCGCATTCCTCGATCGTGCCGCCCTCGCGCTTTTTCTGCACGGCCATATAAAGCAGCAGACCGAACCCGCCGGACGCGCCGAGCGTATCAACGCAGCGGATGTCGCGCTCGGGATACTTTTCGCGCAGCTCCTGCGCGGCGATGCACCCGGCGTGGTATGTGCTGCTCAGACCCGAGGAAAAACCGATGTAGAGGATATCCTTGCCGTCCTGCAGGATCGGCTCAAAGCCCTGCACGAAGGCGTCCGCGTTCACGGCGCTCGTGCGTGCGACGCTGCCCTTGCGCATCTTGTCGTAGAACTCGGGGAAGGGGAGCTCGTAGTTCGAGTACTGGCGCGCATCGCCGTCGAACACGTAGGTCAGCCAGGAGTACGGCACGCCCCACTCCTTCAAAAGCTCCGGCGGGATGTCGCATGCGGAATCGGTGTAGATCACAAAGTCGTTCATGGTATCCTCTCCTTATATATATACAGCAAAATATATACAGCAAATTATTTCGATCGGACGTTCTCGTCCCCGAGAAAAAACAGCGCCAGCGCGCCGGGGCCGACGTGCGAGCCGGTCACGGGCTCGTACATCACGGTCATGATCTCCTTCGGCGGCGCAACGATACGCAGCGCCGAGGCGAGGTATTCCGCGTCCTCCGCGCAGTCGGCATGGGCAATGCCTACGGTCTGCGTCTCGGGCGAGACAACATATTTGCGGTAACGCTCCACAAGCGCGTCAATGGACTTGCGGCGGCCGCGGATCTTGTCCACGGCGACGATCGCGCCCTCCTCGTTGCCCTTGAGCACGGGCTTGATGTGCAGCACGGAGGCGACGATCGCCTTGGCGTTGGAGAGCCGTCCGGTGCGGCGCAGGTACATGATATCGTCCACAGTGAAGATCTGATACATCCGCCAGCGCATATCGCGCAGCGCTGCCGCCGTTTCGGAAAGCGAAGCGCCGTTCTCGCGCATCTCGATGGCGCGCAGAACAAGAATGCCCTCGCCGAGCGAGGCGCCGAGCGTATCGACGAGCTGGATATCGCGCCCGGGAAACTCCTCGCGCAGATCGCCCGCGGCGAGCTTGGCCGAGCCGAACGAGCCGCTGATGCCGGACGACATGCCGACGAAGAGAACGTCTTCCCCGGCGGCGAGCAGCGGCCGCGCCGCGGAGATGAACCGGTCGGGGTTTACGAGCGAGGTCGTCACCACCGTGCCTTTCCGCATCGCGCCGTAGTACGCCGCACCGTCAAACGACTCGGTGTCAAGACAGGTGTGCTCCACACCGTCATAGGAATAGGAAAACGGCGCAACGGTGACGCCGTGCTTCTGCAGAAGCGGCGTCGGCAGATTGGCGGATGTATCGGTAAGGATAGCAAAAGACAAGATGTTTGCCCTCCAAGTATCTAATATTTGATATTATTATAAATCAAGGTCAAAATTAAGTCAATGGGAAAAGACACAATTGCTTCTTGTAAAATCAGCAGGATGTGGTATAATCCTGTCTGCGAGGTGATGAAAATGGCATACGATAACGCGCTCGTTGCGGGCAAGCTGCGCCGCTGGGAAAAGTATCTGGACGATTTCCGGCTTCCGCGCTGGGAGGAGATCCCCAATCTGGGATTGTATATGGAGCAGGTCACGGTGCTGCTGCGCGAATATCTGGACTATCTCCCGCCGGAGCTCAAGGATGAGCAGTTCATTACGGCGGCGACGATCAACAACTACGTCCGCATCAAGGTCATGCCGGAGCCGGTGAAGCGGCGGTATTACCGCGTGCATATCGCGTATCTCATCATCATTCTGACGCTCAAGCAGTCGCTGAGCATCGCGCTCATCCAGAAGGTCATTCCGATGGGACTTTCGGAAGAAGAGGTGGAGCATATCTATACGGCTTACGCCTCCCGCCACCGGCAGGCGGCGCAGTACTTCATCCAGCAGATCCGGCTGACGGCGGGGCCGATCCTCAACCATGAGGAGAACGCGGAGATCACGACCGAGCACGCCGAGGATCTTATCATGCTCTCGGCCATCATGGGCGGCTTTACGCGGGTGTTTGCCGAAAAGCTCCTTCTGCTCGACGGAAAGACCCTCTCGGACGGCGGCAGCGTCGCCCAGTCCGGCGTAAAGCGGGATAAAAAGAAAGATAAAGAGTAAAAAATCCTCCGATGAAAATCGGAGGATTTTTTCAGTCTTATGGCTTGCCGGAGCCTTTTCAAACGAAGCGTAAACGAAGCGGGTCTCGTTTGAGAGCGGTTACCGGATGGTCTGCACCTTCACCATGTTGGTGCTGCCGTGGGTGTTGAGCGGGATGCCGGCGGTCATAACGACGGTGTTGCCGGAGTGCAGATAGCCGAGCTCCTTCGCCTTTTCAATGGCGCAGTGGAACAGGACGTCCACGCTGTCTACCGGCTGCGTGCGCAGCGGGTATACGCCCCAGACGAGCGCGAGCTGGTGGTAGACCTTCTCGGACGGCGTCGCGGCGAGGATCATCTGCGCCGGGCGGTATTTGGCGACGCGGCGCGCGGCCTTGCCGGTGCTCGTGTCGGCGATGATCGCCTGCGCATACGTCTGCTCGGCCATCGTGCAGGCGGCGGCGCTCACGGCGTTGGTATTGTCGGAGTGATCCATCGCGTGCCAGATGTTCTTGTAGATATCGGCGGCGAAAGCGTCCTGCTCGGCCTGCTCAGCGATACGCGCCATAGTCTTCACGGCGTCCACGGGGTACTTGCCCGCGGCAGTCTCACCGGAGAGCATCACGGCGCTGCTGCCGTCAAAGACGGCGTTCGCTACGTCGGAAATTTCCGCACGGGTCGGGCGGCGGTTTTCCTCCATGCTGTCGAGCATCTGCGTGGCGGTGATAACGGTTTTGCCCGCCTGGCAGCAGGAACGGATGAAGTGCTTCTGGATACCGGGGAGACGTTCAAACGGAATCTCCACGCCCATATCGCCGCGGGCGACCATGATACCGTCCGAAGCGGCGAGGATCTCGTCAAACTTCTCAACGCCCTCGGTGTTCTCGATCTTTGCGATGATGCGGATGCCCTCACCGCCGTGGGAGTTGAGGAACGAGCGCATATCAATGATGTCCTGCGCGCGGCGCGTGAACGAAGCCGCGACGTAATCGACGTTCTGCTCGATGCCGAAGAGAAGGTCGCTCTTGTCGCGCTCGGAGAGGAACGGCATGTTGAGCCGCGCACCGGGGATGTTCACACCCTTCTGGCTCTTCATCATGCCGCCGTCTATAACGGTGCAGCGGATCTCGGTGTCGGTCGTCTCCTCCACGCGGAAGGAGAGCTCGCCGTCGTCCACGAGAAGCATATCGCCGCTCTTCACATCGGCGGGCAGCTCGGCATAGTTCACGAAGCACTTTTCGGCAGTGCCGGGCGTTTCCACGGTGGAGAAGGTGTACGCCTGACCGGAAACGACCTCGACCGGCTCATCAAAGAGACCGAGACGGATCTCCGGACCCTTGGTGTCGAGCATTACGGCGGCGGGGAGCTTCAGCTCATCGCGCACCTTGCGAAAGCGCGCGATCATCTCGGCGTGGCTCTCGTGGGTGCCGTGGGAGAAGTTCATGCGGGCAACGTTCAGCCCGGCGAGCAGGAGCTCGCGCATGACCTCTTCGCTGCAGCTGGCGGGACCGATGGTGCAAATGATCTTTGTTCTGCGCATATATCCCTCATCCTTTTCTATAAATTTCTCTATTTCCAAGCGCATAATACCACAACCTCCGTCATATGGCAACGCACATTCTACATAGTTTTTCCACGGCAAACCATACAATTTTCAGCATGCCCCGCGGCGCAGGTTTTATTTGCATTCTGTATAAACTCCTTGCTTTTTCGCCGGAATTTGATATAATACGAAGCTGGATACGGAAACGTTTCAAAGTTAACAACGGGCCGGTGCCGGTTCTCCGGCTGCGGCTCTTTTAGGAAAGGATGGATACACAATGATCTACTCAGCGGAAGTCCAGCATATGTGCCCCGTTGCCAAGGGCGCATACCACGGTCCTGCGCCGATCCCCGAAGAGGGCAAGTGGGTGCAGGCGAAGGAAATCAAGGACATCAGCGGCCTTACCCACGGCATCGGCTGGTGCGCGCCGCAGCAGGGCGCCTGCAAGCTGACGCTCAACATCAAGGACGGCATCATTGAGGAAGCGCTGGTGGAGACCATCGGCTGCTCCGGCATGACCCACTCCGCGGCCATGGCGAGCGAGATCCTGATCGGCAAGACCATTCTCGAAGCGCTGAACACCGACCTCGTGTGCGACGCGATCAACACCGCCATGCGCGAGCTGTTCCTCCAGATCGTCTACGGCCGCAGCCAGACGGCGTTCTCCGAGGGCGGCCTGCCCATCGGCGCCGGTCTGGAAGACCTCGGCAAGGGCCTCACGAGCCAGGTCGGCACCATGTACGCCACCAAGGTGAAGGGCCCGCGCTATCTGCAGCTCACCGAGGGCTACGTCACCCGTCTCGCTCTCGACGAGGAGGACCAGATCATCGGCTACGAATTCGTCAAGACCGGCCCCATGATGGAAAACATCAAGAAGGGCATGGACGCCAACGAAGCCGTGAAGAAGGCCACCGGCAGCTACGGCCGCTTTGCCGACGCCGCCAAGTACATCGACCCGCGTCACGAATAAGAGAGGAGGACGGAAATAATGGCACTGTTTGAAAGCTACGAAAGAAGAGTCGACAAGATCAACGCCGTCCTCGCCGAGTACGGCATCAACTCCATTGAGGAGTGCCGCGCTATCTGCAAGGAAAAGGGCTTTGATCCTTATGAGATCGTCAAGGGCGTGCAGCCCATCGCCTTCGAGAACGCCGGCTGGGCGTACTGCGTCGGCGCGGCGATCGCCATCCGCAAGGGCGTGAAGACCGCCGCCGAAGCTGCCAAGGCCATCGGCATCGGCCTGCAGAGCTTCTGCATCCCCGGCTCCGTCGCGGACGACCGCAAGGTCGGCCTCGGCCACGGCAATCTGGGCGCCATGCTCCTGTCCGAGGAATCCGAGTGCTTCTGCTTCCTCGCAGGCCACGAGTCCTTTGCGGCCGCTGAGGGCGCCATCGGCATCGTCAAGAACGCGAATAAGGCCCGTAAAAAGCCTCTGCGCGTCATCCTGAACGGCCTCGGCAAGGACGCTGCCCAGATCATCTCCCGTATCAACGGCTTCACCTATGTCCAGACCCAGTTCGACTACTACACCGGCGAGCTCAAGATCGTCCGCGAGATCCGCTACTCCGAGGGCGAGCGCGCCAACGTCCGCTGCTACGGCGCTGACGATGTCCGCGAGGGCGTTGCCATCATGCACAAGGAAGGCGTCGACGTCTCCATCACCGGTAACTCCACCAACCCCACCCGCTTCCAGCATCCGGTCGCAGGCACCTACAAGAAGGAGTGCGTCCAGATGGGCAAGAAGTATTTCTCCGTCGCTTCCGGCGGCGGCACGGGCCGTACCCTGCACCCGGACAACATGGCCGCAGGCCCCGCTTCCTACGGCATGACCGACACCATGGGCCGTATGCACTCCGATGCACAGTTCGCAGGCTCCTCCTCCGTCCCGGCACACGTTGAGATGATGGGCTTCCTCGGCATGGGCAACAACCCCATGG
>DPHR01000073.1:0-688 GCA_003522945.1 Clostridiales bacterium | reverse complement strand
CAACAACCCCATGGTCGGCGCTACGGTTGCGGTTGCAGTCGCAGTTGAAGAGGCCATGAAGTAAGCCTGATTGGCAAAAACCAAGTGTTTTCAATGCCTTCAGCCGTGGTTAAAAGTGGATAAATGCAGTGAGATGATGTACACTAGTACATTATTTGTACACTATTAGTACACCACACTCGTACACCCCGCCGTAGTGATGATTTGCTACAGCGGGGTGTTTTCTATTTATCGATCAAAATTGCCTGCTCGATCAAGAATAACAAGCGTTCTGATCATGTCCTCACTCATATTTTTCCAAGCAGTTCCGGCGCTTTTACCAATGTGCGCCGAGAGAATACCGGAACGGCGTGCACGAACCGGAATGACGCCGCCTCTGTAGTGCGCGAAGCATCCGGTTTTGGTGCTAACGTCCTATTATGTTTCCGTTCTGCGGAACGTTTTTGTTTTAAAACACCAAATTCCCCTTGACAGGACCGGATTTGTCCGGTAATATGTCTTTATAGGGTGCACATATTTAATTGTGCAGTCCACATTGCACGGACATATGAATTTCTGAAGAAAGGGCGGATTTGAAATGAAACAGATGATGGATGCCATCGTAAAACCCACAGCCGGCCCCGGATTGGAGCTGCGGCAGGTGCCTGTTCCTGTGCCGGGCCCCGGAGAAGTTCTCATCAAGATCCAC
>DPHR01000113.1:18527-18925 GCA_003522945.1 Clostridiales bacterium | reverse complement strand
GCGGGCTTCTATGAGGGCGCGCTGATGATGTGCGTGCTCATCTATGTTGTGCTCGTTTCTCTCAACAAGCTCGATTCGACCCATGTGAAGGCGTCGCGGGTGATGAACGTATATGTGGAGCTCAAGAGCGGCGTGCCGCTCAGCGCGCTGCTGCGCGCGGTCAAAAGCATGGGCATTCAAGTCAACGACATACAGGATATCGGCTCGCGCAGCGCGGAAACGCACGGATACATTCTGGAGCTGGAGATCATGCGGCCGGAGCTGGGTCATGTAGAGGCGGCCGAACAGGTTGCGAAGATCGAGCAGGTCGAATTCTGCGAGGAAATGAAGGCGTAAAACGGTCACCCCCCCACTCCGTTGAAGGGGCTTATTTGAGGGGCTGCGGCTCGCCGCAGCGC
>DPHR01000113.1:16964-18333 GCA_003522945.1 Clostridiales bacterium | reverse complement strand
CCGCTCGCACGCTTGCGAGCCGATAAGTATTTTTGCCGACGCCACATGTCGCCGGCAAAAATGTTTTTAACCTAACCTTATTTGCTCCTGCGGGAGCAGACTCTGCGAGACAACAGACCGGCGACTTTCCGAAAAGGAGAGCCGCCGGTCTGTATAATTATTATAATATCCAGAAGAGCGCCGCGCCGAGGAACGTGCCGACTGCGTAGCCGAGCGCGCCGCAGATGAGACCCGGCGCAGTGAGCGCGTCGCAGCGCAGCTGCTTTGTGACCGCCGGGATAAACGCCGGGCCGTACAGCCCTGCCGTCATCGTGACGATGGCACAGTCCGCGCTGATGCGGAAAATGCGGCAGAGCAGAAGATGCAGCAGCGCGGAGCATACGGTGATGGAGGCGAGCAGCGCGACCGTGTGCAGCAGATTCCCGCCGAGCGTCCCGAGATCGAGCGAGCTGGCAAGCGCGAACGAAAAAACGAGAATGAGATAATGTCCCGCGGCGGAATTTTCCTTCACATTCCGCACCTTCGGCACGAACGAGAGCGCAAGCCCGAGCGCCGTTCCCGCGATCATCACCGCCGGGACGAGCGGATCGGTGAGCGCGCCGCCCTTGACCTTCCATATCATAAAGCCGATGACCGCGCCGACGAGCACGCATGCGAGCGAGAGGGCGAGATTTCGCACGATGCCGCGGTGGAAGCCGTTCCATTCGAGCGCGTCCACATTTTCCGCGCCGCCGTTCTCGCGCATGTAAGCGCCCTGCTTTGCGTGCCGGTCGAGAACTTTGGCGCAGAGAGGCTTTGCGAGCGTAAGGATGAATATGTAAAAGACCGTGCCGACGATCATATCGGAGAGATTGCCGATGGCGATCGTGTCGCCCGGCACGCCGAGAATGACGCCGATGGCGTTGAAGTTCGGCGAGCCGCCGGTATACATGCCCGCGGCCATCGCGGCAAGCTGCTGTCCCCACGGGAAGCCGGCCCCGAGCGTCCGTCCCAAAACCACAACAACGGCGCTCACGGCAAGCAGCAGAAGCGCAAACGAGATGAGCACCGGCTTTGCGAGCCGCCGCACATCGGCGAGATTTGTGCCGAACATCAATAGCGGAATGGCGAGCCCGATGCATACATAGCTGCCGATCTGCCCGACATCGGCGTTCAGCCGGACGTCCAGCCCGGCCTTCCGGCAGAGAAACGCCGCCACCGCGACGACAATGCCCCAGAAATACGCCATGGCGATCGTGCCGAATGTGCGCACGAGCCCCTTTTCCCGCTGCCGCAGGATAAGCACCGGCACGCCGAACACCGCGATAAGCTGCAAAACTGTAACGATCATGTTTATTCCTCCCCGTAGCGTCGATTGACAAGGGCACAC
>DPHR01000113.1:310-16688 GCA_003522945.1 Clostridiales bacterium | reverse complement strand
AAAAGGGCAAAAAGCACCGAAAAGACTTACCTGTCCGACGTGTGTGCTCTTGTTAATCGACGCTATCTCTGCATAAGCATACCGGATTTTCGGCGGAATGAAAAGAGAAAAGAGAGATTTTTCACATACCCTTTTCAAAATCGAATTAAAGTGATAAACTGCGGAGGAAGAAAAGGAGGGAAGTACATATGGATATTTTATCTCAGCTCAACAGTCCGGTCATGTATCTCATCTGCGGCGGCATTATTTTCTTTGTTGCGCTGGTGTGCGTGTTCTTCATGGTACGCGCCTACCGCGCCGGCGTCGCCATCGGCATGGACAAAACGAAAATGAAGCGCACCATCACCGCGAGCGCCACGTTTGCCGCGCTCCCGAGCGTCGGCATCCTGCTCGGCGTCATTGCGCTCTCGGGCAGTCTCGGTACGCCGTGGTCATGGCTGCGCCTTTCGGTCATTGGCGCGCTGCACTATGAAACGCAGGTCGCGGAGGCCGCGGCGGAGGCAGTCGGTCTGTCGGGCCTTTCGGCCTCGGCAATGACGCCGCAGGCTTTTACCACGATCGCCCTTCTGATGGGCGTCTGCATCATGTGGGGCATGGTTTTTTCGATCTTCTTTAATAAAAAATACCTCTCGCGTCTCAAAGCGCCGAAGAAAAACGGCGCGGCAGGCGGCGGCTTCGGCGACACGGCCATGACCGCCATGTTCATCGGTCTTGTCAGCGCGTACATCGGCAGCTACATCGGCGCTCTCGTTTCCGGCGCGGGACGGTTCACGTTTGCGGGAAGCTGGATGCCGCTTGCGGTCGTTGCGGTGTCGGCGGCGGTGATGGCGGTGTTTGTATGGCTCGCCGAAAAGAAGAACGCCGCGTGGGTCGATAACTTTTCCATTGCGGGCAGCATGCTCGCGGGAATGGCGGCAGCGGTGCTGCTGCGCGGCGTGTAAGGAGGAAATGCAATGAACGAACAGGAAAAGACCGTCCGGTTTGAGGCCTACAACCGCCGGACGCACACCTATGGCCGCATCGCCTGCGGTGTGACGCTCGTGCTGCTGCTCGGCGCGCCGTTTCTGATGGGCTACATTCTCGGCGCAATGCCCGATATGCGCGCGTTCGGCAGGGGATTTCTTGCCATCGGCATCGTGTGGCTCGTGAGCTGCGTGGCGGAATATCTCGTCTATACACCGATGCTCGGCGCGGGCGGCGGGTATCTCGCATTCATCACAGGCAACCTCATCAACATGAAAATCCCGTGCGCGGTCAACGCGCGCGATATCGTAGGGGCCAAGACCGGCACGCCGGAAAACGAGATCATCTCCACGCTCTCGATCGCCACGGCGTCGCTCGTGACGATCGTCATTCTTGCGCTCGGCGTACTGCTGCTCATCCCGCTGCAGCCCGTGCTGCAAAGCCCGGCGCTCCAGCCGGCATTTGACAATGTCGTTCCCGCGCTCTTCGGCGCGATGGCGTATAAGTACTACCGGAAGAACATGAAGATCGCGCTCTGGCCGCTTGTCCTTATGAGCGTGCTCTTCATCCTCGTGCCGGGGCTGCTCGGCTCAACGAGCTTTATGATATTGCCCTCCGGCGCGATCGCCATCGGCGTGGCGTACTTCCGGTACCGCCGCTCGCGGAAGGAGACGGCGGCATGAGAGTCGTAGGCTATGTTCTGCTCGCCGTGCTCGGCGTGCTCGTGCTGCTTCTGCTTGCGGCAGTGATCCGCACACTGTGCATGAAGAAAAAAACCTCGGATTATACGCCGCACCCGGACGCCGCGCGCGAGCGGGAGTATGCGGAAAAGCTCTCACGTATGGTAGCGTATGAGACCGTGTCGCACCCGGACGATCCGGAGCTCGAAAAGTTCCGCGGCTTTCATAAGCTGCTCGCGGAGCTGTATCCGACAGTACACGAAAAGCTGGAAAAAACGGAGATCGACGGGAATCTCCTGTTCTTCTGGGAGGGCAAAAACCACGACAGGCCGCTCGTGCTCATGTCGCATCAGGACGTTGTCCCGGCGGAGGGAACGTGGGAGCACGCGCCGTTCTCCGGCGACATCGCCGACGGCAAGGTCTGGGGCCGCGGCGCTTCAGACACAAAGTGCAGCGTCATGGGCTTTTTTCAGGCGTGCGAGGAGCTGCTGCGGGAAGGGTACGTCCCCGAGCAGGACGTGTACCTCTCGTCCTCCTGTACGGAGGAGTTCGCCGGACCCGGCGGCGGCAAGCTCGTGGACGAGCTGCGTCGGCGGGGTGTGAAGCCGTTCCTCGTCTGCGACGAGGGCGGCGGCATCATCTCCGAGCCCATCGGCGGCATTCATGGAAATTTCGCCATGCTCGGCGTGTTTGAAAAGGGAAAGGCGGATGTGCGTTTCACGGCGCGCTCCAACGGCGGCCATGCGAGCGCGCCGCCGAAAAACTCGCCCGTGGCGCGGCTTGCGGCGTTTGTGGACAGCATGGAAAAGCACCCGCCCTTCCGGAAAAAATTCGAGCCGGAGGTGAGCGCGATGTTTGCCCGGCTCGCGGCGTACGCGCCCTTCGCACTGCGGCTTCTCTTCGGCAATCTCTGGCTTTTCGCACCGCTTATGAAGCTCGTCATGCCCGCGCTCTCGCCGCAGGCGGGCGCCATGCTGCGCACAACGGCGGCCTTCACGATGCTCTCCGGTTCGGACGCCTGCAACGTGCTGCCGCAGGAGGCAAGCGTGTGGGCCAATCTCCGGTTCATCCCGCATCAGGGGATGGACGAGAGCCTTGCGCTTATCAAAAAGCGCGCGGAAAAGTACGGTATCGAGACAGAAGTTCTCTCCGCGAGCGATTATTCTGCCCCCGCGGATATCCACGGCGAGGCGTGGCGGCGCGTGACCGATACGATCGCCGAGGTGTTTCCCGGCCTTGCCTGGAGCCCGTATGTCATGACCGGCGCGACGGACGCGAAGAACTATCAGGCGATCTGCGATAACTGCATCCGCTTTGCTCCGGTGATCTACGGCCCCGAGCAGATGCGCGGCATGCATGGCGTCAACGAGAACATCGAAACGGCGTGTTTGCCGGGCGCGGTGGATTTCTATAAGGCGCTCATTGGCAAAAATCGCTGAAATTGCAATTTGGAAACGATTTTTGTCCCAAATCTATTGCAAAATTAAATCAATCGGGCTATATTACAAGCAATGAAAAAACATTCGGAAAGGGTGAAGTTATTTATGGCAGGAGCACACAGAATCGGCATCCTGACGAGCGGCGGCGACGCCCCCGGTATGAATCCCGCGATCCGCGCCATCGTCCGCACGGCCGGCGCTGAGGGAATCACCTGCATCGGCATCCGCCGAGGTTACGCCGGACTCATCAACGGCGATGTTTTTGAGTTGACCGGCAACGACGTAGACGGCATTGCCCGCCGCGGCGGTACCATTCTCTATACCGCCCGCAGCGAGGAATTCCGCACGGAAGCCGGTGTTGACAAAGCCGCAAAAGTCTGCAAATATCTTGGCATCGACGGTCTCATCACCATCGGCGGCGACGGCACTTACCGCGGCGCGCTGGAGCTGGCCCGCCGGGGTGTCCGCGTCGTGGGTATCCCCGCGACGATCGATAACGACATGGGCTGCACCGAGTATACCATCGGCTTTGATACCGCCTGCAACACCGCGATCGAGGCCATCGACAAGCTGCGCGACACCGGGCAGAGCCACGAGCGCGTGTCGGTCGTAGAGGTCATGGGCCGCAACGCCGGCCATCTCGCGCTCTACACCGCCTTGGCTGCCGGCGCTTCCGCCGTGCTGCTTCCCGAAAGGGAAGTCGATCTCGAGCATGATGTGATCGATGTGATCCGCCGCGGCTGCATCCACGGCCGCCGCCACCACATCGTTGTCGTCGCCGAGGGCGTGGGTCATGTCCACGAGTACGCGCAGACGATCGAAGAGGAGACCGGGCTCGAGACCCGCGTGACGGTCCTCGGCTACATCCAGCGCGGCGGCGCGCCGAGCGGACGTGACCGTGTGTCCGCCGCGATGATGGGCGTGCGCGCGATCGACGTGCTCAAGTCGGATGCCTCGAGCCGCGTCATCGTCGAGCGGAACGGCCGTTTCGAGGATATGGACATCGAGGAAGCGCTCCAGATGAAGCGCGAGCTCGACGAGGAGATGTTCGTTGCCTGCAACCGCATCGACACCTCTTATCAGTACCACCACAAGAAAACCACCTGAGCCGGAGGGCGTCCTCCGGACGATGAACAAATGAAAAAATGCGGTGTCTCGCAAAGAGACACCGCACTTTTTGCCGGAGGATCTATGAAGAAATTTATCGGAAACAAAGACTTTTACAAGCTGGTCGCGGCGCTCGCGCTGCCGCTGCTGCTGCAGAACGCCGTATCGACGTTTGTGAATCTGCTCGATAACCTTATGGTCGGGCGGATCGGCACGGAATCGATGTCGGGCGTGTCCATCGTCAACCAGCTTTTGTTCGTATATAACCTCTGTCTCTTCGGCGGCACGGGCGGCGCGGGCATTTTCGGCGCGCAGTTTTTCGGCCGCGGAGATTATAACGGCGTCCGGCATACGCTGCGCTTCAATATCCTGCTCTGCGCCGGGTTTACAGTGATCGCCACGGTGCTGCTCGCGCTCATCCCGGATACGCTCATCGGCGCGTTCCTGCACGAGGCGGGCACCGGCGGCGATCTTGCGCTCACGCTCTCGGAAGGCAAGGACTACCTTCGCATCATGCTCTTCGGTCTGCCGGCGTTCTGCCTTACGACGGCGTATGTGAGCATACTGCGCGTCACCGGCGACAACCGTCTGCCGATGAAAGCGAGCATCGCGGCGATCTTCGTCAATCTCGTTTTCAACTATCTGCTCATCTACGGCAAGCTCGGTTTCCCGATGCTCGGCGTCCGCGGCGCAGCCATTGCCACGGTGCTCTCGCGCTATGTGGAGTTCGGCCTGATCCTGCTCGGCACCCACGGGAAGAAAACGCCGCCGCGGTTTATCCGCGGGCTGTACCGCGGCTTTGCGATCCCCGGCCATCTCGCCGGGCAGATCGTCCGCAAGGGCATGCCGCTGCTCGTGAACGAGATGTTCTGGTCGCTCGGCATGACGATGCTCACGCAGTGCTACTCCTACCGCGGGTTGGACGCCATTGCCGCGCTGAACATCAACTCCACGGTGCTCAATCTCTTCAATACCGTTATCTTCACGATGGGCAACACCGTCGGCATCATCATCGGCAATCTGCTCGGCGCGGAGGAGTATGACCGCGCGCGGAATTACTGCCCGAAGCTCGCCGCGCTCAGCTGTGCGGCCAGCGCGGCGGTCGGCGTTGTGATGTTCCTCGTCGCGCCGTATGCCCCGCGGCTTTACAACACCTCCCACGAGATCATGACGCTCGCCGCGTCGCTCATGCGCATCTGCGCTCTCATGCTGCCGGTCCACGCCGTGGTAAACGCCGCGTACTGGACCATCCGCGCCGGAGGCCGGACGTACATCACCATGCTTTCGGACAGCGTGTTCACCTGGGTTGTGTCGGTACCGATCGCATGGGTGCTCATCCATAAAACGGGCCTGCCGCTCGTGGAGGCGTACCTCTTCGTGAACCTGGCCGACCTTATCAAAATGGTCATCGGCATCGTGCTTCTCCGCCGCGGCATCTGGGTGCGCAACATCGTCACCGGCGAGGAGATCGCGGCCGGGAATGCTGCGGGCTGATTTCCGGTTGTATTCTTCACCGTTTCGGTGTAAAATCGTTTCAATGAGGTGAGAACAATGCATCGAATCGGTGTTTTTGACAGCGGCATCGGCGGCCTTACGGTGCTGCGCCAGCTCCGGCGGGCATTCCCGCAGCTGGATATGGTATATCTCGGCGACACCGCCCGCGTACCCTACGGCGGGCGCTCGGTCGAGACGATCACGCACTATGCCGAGGACGACGTGCGCTTCCTGCTCCGCAAGAACGTGGAGGCGATCGTCATCGCCTGCGGCACGGTGAGCTCCAACTCGCTCGACGCGCTGCGCGAAAAGTTTGACCTGCCGATCTACGGCGTGATCGAAAGCGCGGCGCGGCTTGCTGCGAGCATGACGAAAACGCGTTCCGTCGGCGTCATCGGCACGCAGGCAACGGTCAAGAGCGGGGCTTACGAAGCGCACATCCGCGCCATAGACCCCGGTGTACACGTCGTCTCCCGCGCCTGCCCGCTTTTTGTGCCGCTCGTGGAAAACGGCATCGCGCCGGACGATATCGTCGCGGAGACGGTCTGCTCGCGGTATATGGAGGCCTTTGACGGCAAGAATATCGACGCGCTCATCATGGGCTGCACGCATTACCCCGTGTATCGCCCGGCGCTCGAAAAGCGGCTGCCCGGCGTGCGGATGATCGATGTCGGCGAAGCGCTCGCTGAAGCGCTGCGGCCTCTTTTCGCCGAAAGCCGCGGCACCGGCGCGGTCGAATACTACGTTACGGAGCGCAGCGCCGCCTTTGACGAGATCGTCCGCGTCATGGATCCTTCGCTTGATCCTGCCGCCATCCGCGTGGAGAACGCCTTTATACAGTAAAATATAGAAAAATGAGCCGTTTTCGTTACCGAAAACGGCTCATTTTGTGTAGAAACCAGCCGGGAAACATACTTGACGAACACGCCGATGTGTAATATAATTTTGCTATCGATATAGTGCAAAACTCAACAAAAGAGATATAAAATGTGGAGGAGTCAGCATGGATAAGCAGACCAAGTCCGGAATGCCTGTGGATGAAAGCAAATATTCCTTTACGATCCCCCGCACGGACGAGCCGAGAGAGAAGATCCTCAAGCTCGGCGCGATGATCACCGACCGCATCGGCAAGGTCACGGGCAACGATCCCGAGTATTGGGGACTCGCGGGCGTTGTTACGGACGAAATGGCGGATGTCGCGCTCAAGATGAAGGTGCGCAAGCCGAAAACGACAGCGCAGATCGCCGCGCTCACCGGCAAAAGCGAGGAAGAGCTCGAAAAGCTGCTCACCGAGATGGCGTACATCGGCCTTGTCGAGTACAACTGGGAAAATCTGGACGGGAAAAACCCGAACCACGAGAAGCGCTGGACGCTGCCGCAGTTCGTTCCGGGCAGCGCGGAGTTCGTCAACATGCGTCAGTCGCAGATCGACGAGCACCCGGAGGTCGCGGCGTTCTTTGAGCGCATGACGTTCCTCCCGCTGGAGAAGGTCACGCCGATGGTGCCTCCCGGAGGCGCCGGCATCGGCATGCACGTTATCCCCGTGGAAAAGGCGATCGAGACCGAGAACAAGTCCGTCTCCATCGAGCACATCTCCCACTGGCTGAAAAAGTACGACGGCGTTTACGCCGCTTCGCCCTGCTCCTGCCGTATGTCCCGCGCCAAGCTCGGCGAGGGCTGCGGCGACGATCCGCAGGACTGGTGCATCGCCGTGGGCGATATGGCGCGCTACGTCGTCGAGACCGACCGCGGCCATTACATCACCTATGACGAGGTGCTCGAGATCCTGCACAAGGCCGAGGAGAACGGCTTTGTCCATGAGATCACGAACATCGACGGCGAAGAGAAGATCATCGCCATCTGCAACTGCAACGTGAACGTCTGCAACGCGCTGCGCACGAGCCAGCTTTTCAACACGCCGAACCTCTCCCGCAGCGCCTACGTTGCGAAGGTCGAGAGCGAAAACTGCGTTGCGTGCGGCCGCTGCGTCGAGACGTGCCCCGCGGGCGCTGTCAAGCTCGGCCAGAAGCTCTGCACGAAGGACGGTCCCATCGAGTACCCGCGCCATGAGCTGCCGGACGAGACCGCCTGGGGCCCGGATAAGTGGGACGTTAACTACCGCGACAACAACCGCATCAACTGCTACGATACCGGCACGTCCCCGTGCAAGACGGCGTGCCCGGCGCACATCGCCGTACAGGGCTATCTGAAGCTCGCCGCGCAGGGCAAGTACCGCGAGGCGCTCCAGCTCATCAAGCGCGAAAACCCGTTCCCCGCCGTATGCGGCCGCATCTGCAACCGCCGCTGCGAGGACGCCTGCACCCGCGGCACCGTCGATCAGGCCGTCGCCATCGACGAGGTCAAGCGCTTCATTGCCCAGCAGGATCTCGAAGCCGCCACGCGCTTCATCCCCGAAAAGGTCATCCCGAAGGTCGAGGGCGGATTCGATGAGAAGATCGCCATCATCGGCGCGGGGCCGGCGGGTATGTCCTGCGCGTACTTCCTCGCCGAGAAGGGCTACCGTCCGACCGTGTTCGACAAGGCGCCCCGTCCCGGCGGCATGCTGATGAACGCCATTCCGAACTTCCGTCTCGAAAAGGACGTTGTGGAGGCCGAGATCGACATTCTGCGCGAGATGGGCGTGGAATTCCGCTGCGGCGTGGACGTCGGAAAGGACGTCACCATCCCCGAGCTGCGCGCGCAGGGCTACAAGGGGTTCTATGTTGCCGTCGGTCTGCAGGACGGCGGACGTCTCCGCGTTCCCGGCGACGACGCCGAGGGCGTCATGTCCGGCGTGGACTTTACAAAGAAGGTCAATCTTGCGCCCGAAACGAAGCTCACCGGCAAGGTCGTTGTGATCGGCGGCGGCAACATCGCCTCCGATGTCGCCCGCACCGCCGTGCGCTGCGGCGCGGAGAGCGTGACGCTCTACTGCCTGGAGGGGTACGACGAAATGCCCATGGGCGAAGAGGACCGCACCGAGTGCGAGCGCGACGGCATCTCCATCCATGCCGGCTGGGGCCAGACCGCGATCGACACCGAGAACGGCCATGCCAGGGCCATTCGCTTCCGCAAGTGCCTGTCCGTCAAAAATGCCGAGGGCCGCTTCGCCCCCGCGTTTGACGACGCCCGGACCGAAACCGCCGAGGCGGATACGATCCTTTACTGCATCGGCCAGCACGCCGCCTGGGGCGAGCTGCTCGCCGGAACAAAGGTGGAGTTCAACCCCAACGGCACCGTCAAGGCCGATCCTCTGACCTACCAGACCGCCGAGCCCGACATCTTCGTCGGCGGCGACGCCTACACCGGCCAGAAGTTCGCCATCGACGCCATCGCCGCCGGAAAGGAGGGCGCCGTGTCCCTGCACCGCTTTGTGCAGCCGAACACGAGCCTCACCATCGGCCGCAACCGCCGGCAGTTCATTGAGCTCGATAAGAAAAACGTTCTTCTCGATATCAACAGCTTTGACAACACGCCGCGCCAGCGCCCCGGCTACAACGAGGAGCTGCGCCGCACGATGCAGGACGGCCGCGCATGCTTCACCGAGGAGCAGGTCAGGGCCGAGACCGCCCGCTGTCTCGGCTGCGGCGCGAGCGTCGTCGATCCGAACAAGTGCATCGGCTGCGGCATCTGCACGACGCGCTGCGGCTTTGACGCCATCCATCTCCACCGCGAGCGTCCCGAGTGCAGCACCATGGTGCGCAGCGAGGACAAGATGAAGGCCATCTTGCCGTATATGCTCAAGCGCGCCGTGAAGATCAAGCTCAAGGGCAAAAAGGGCTGAGCATGCACGAGCTTGGGATCGTATTCCACATGATAAAAACCGTCGAGCGCATCGCGGAGGAAAACGTTCTTACGAGCGTTTCCTCCGTCACGCTCGAGCTTGGCGAGGTGTCCGGCGTTGTGCCGCATGAACTCAAATCCTGCTGGAACTGGGCCGTTGCGCAGACGGAGGTTTTGAAGGGCGCGGAGCTTAGGATCGAGACCATTCCCGCCGTGACGCTTTGCGAGAACTGCAATCGAACATATCCGACCGTCCCGCAGGGACGCGTCTGCCCGCTGTGCGGCAGCGAGGAAACCGTGCTCCTGCAGGGCAACGAGATCAATCTCAAAGAAATCGAGGCTTGCTGAAATGGACAGTGTACGCATCATAGAGATCAAGGAGAGCGTTTTTGCCGACAACGACCGCGAGGCCGACCGTGTCCGCGCAAAGCTCAAGGAGGAAAAAACATTCCTTCTCAATCTCATGTCCTCGCCCGGCTCGGGCAAGACGACGACGCTTCTGCGCACGATCGAACGCTTGAAGGACGATCTTCGCATCGGCGTTATGGAAGCGGACATCGATTCCTCCGTAGACGCCGAGACCATCGCCCGCGCGGGCGTGAAGAGCATCCAGCTCCACACCGGCGGCATGTGCCATCTCGATGCCGGAATGACCGAGCAGGGGCTTACCGAGCTCGGCACGGCGGACGTCGATCTCGCGGTGCTCGAAAACGTCGGCAATCTCGTCTGCCCGGCGGAGTTCGATACGGGCGCGGTGAAAAACGCAATGATCCTCTCCGTGCCGGAGGGACACGATAAGCCGCTCAAATACCCGCTCATCTTCACCGTGTGCGACGCGCTCATCATCAACAAGATCGATGTACTGCCGTATTTCGATTTTGACATGGACAAGGTGCGCGAGTACGCGCTGCGGCGCAACCCCCGTCTGGAGATCTTCCCGATCTCCGCCAAGACCGGCGAGGGCGTCGAGGCCTGGACAAACTGGCTCAAAAAACAGGTCCGGGACTGGACGGAGGAATGAAAGCAAAAAAACGGAGCAGTCATTTCTGACTGCTCCGTTTTTCTATGGAGAGCGGCGAGTTATTTTACTTCTGCGGTCGTCTGCGCCATGACGGTCAGAGCCTCGAGCACATCGGCCTTCTGGCTCTCCTCGTAATACGTGCCGGTGTAAATGTAGAGGTAAGCGCCGGTCACAGCGTAGAGCGTGATCTGATCCGTGGGAGGAATGGAGAGGATCGCATCGCGGCCTCCGGCGGCGTCAACGTCGGCCTGCGTGATGACGCCCTGCTCGAGAAGACGGTCGAGCATCTCGTCGTTGAAGCGCGTGACCGTTTCGGTGTAGATCACGCTCTTGCCGTTGATCGAGCGAAGCTCGGCATTGAGGATCTCAATGTTGGGGAACGATTCGGTAATGCTTTCCGTGAGCTTGTTCATGTACTTTTCCGTGAACTTGCCGCTGTAGGTGCCGGACTGCTGCGCGTTGATGTTGACGGCCTGTCCGGTTCCCTGCGTATCGTTATAATAGATGATGAGCGGGGAAGTGCCGTCGCTGCCGGTCCACTTATCGGCGGGATACTGCGTCGAAAACGTGCTGTTGCTGACCGTTCCGAGTGTCATGGAGGAGAGATCGACCTTCTCCAGCGGGGGATAATCCTCCTCGCTCACGGTGCCGCATCCGGCGAGGATCAGGCAGAGCACGAGACAAACGGCGGCGAGCGCCGCAAAAGTTTTTCTTTTCATAGCTATCACTCCTTTGCTGAGTGACAATGATTTTACCATATCGCTAAGGAAAAGACAACCTTTATCCCACCGTCTCGCCGAGCTTCCCGGCGAGCGTTGCGAGCGGCTTTACCTTCCAGCGCAGCACCATGCCGAGCGCCGCGCCGACGAGCGCCTGCAGGATCTGATAGGGGAGCTTTGCGATCGCCGCGGCGGGCGTCGCGTAGATGAACGCGCGGCCGAGCGAGTAGCCGACGACCATGATGACCGCGCCGAGCAGCACGCCGATGAGGGACGCGATCACGGGCTTCTCCTTCATCATCCGGTGGGCGCAGAGCGAAATGACGACCGCCTGCAATCCGTGCGTGACGAGCGAGACGAACATCGGCGTCGGATAAAAGAAGAAATCGCCGAGGAACGCGCCGACACCGCCGACGCAGAACGCCCCCAGCGGGTCAAGGATCAGCGCGGCAAAGCAGATGATTACGTCGTTCAGATAGAGATGTCCGCCCGGAACGGGAACGCTGAACACGCTCATGCTCATAATGATGTTCATTGCCATCAGCAGCGCCGTTGTGCAGAGCCAGCGCGTGCCGTGTTTCGTTTTCGTTGTCATGGATATATCTCCCCTTGTTTTTTTCTTACCCATAGCTTACAATATTCTGGATATATTAAAATATCCAGAGAAGGAGAAAATAATAATACCAGATGAAACAGGACAACGAACACCGCCCGGCGTATCTGCGCCTGTATGAGCGCCTGCGCGGCGAGATCGTCCGCGGCGATTATCCCTTCGGCGCGCGGATGCCGTCCAAGCGGCAGCTGGCCGAGGAGGAGGGGCTGAGCGTCGTCACGGTAGAGCACGCTTACGCGCTGCTGACGGACGAAGGGTATCTCGAAGCGCGCCGCCGCAGCGGGCACTATGTGCAGTTCCACGATACGGACGGCTTTGTGCCGAGCGCGCCGGTAAGACCGGCGGCTGTCCCGGCGGGGGAGAGGGCGGACTTTCCGTTTTCGGTGCTCTCGCGGGTGATGCGCCGCGTCATCAGCGAGTACGGCGAGCAGCTTCTGGAAAAAAGCCCGAACAACGGCTGTGATGCGCTGCGGCAGGCGATCTCGCGCTATCTCGCGCGCAGCCGCGGCATCCGCGTGAAGCCGGAGCAGATCTTCGTCGGCTCCGGCGCGGAATATCTCTACGGACTGATTGTGCAGCTTCTCGGCGCGGCGCGCATCTACGCGGCGGAGGATCCGTCGTATGAAAAGATCGCGCTCGTTTACCGTGCGCACGGCGCTTCGCTCGAGCTTCTGCCGCTCGGCGCGGACGGCATCCGCAGCGACGCGCTCGCCGCCACGCGCGCCTCCGTGCTGCATATTACGCCCTACCGCAGCTATCCGAGCAATGTCACCGCGTCCGCGGCCAAGCGGCGCGAGTATATCCGCTGGGCTTCCGAGCCGGGGCGGTATATTGTTGAGGACGATTTCTCTTCGGAATTTACGGTCGCGTCCAAGCCGGAGGAAACGGTGTTCTCGCTCGCCGAGAGCGGAAACGTGATCTACCTGAACACGTTCTCGCAGACGGTCGCGCCGTCGCTGCGCATGGGCTATATGGTGCTCTCGGAAAAGCTCGCGGCGCAGTACGCCGAGCGGATCGGGTTTTATTCGTGCACCGTGCCGCTCTTTGAGCAGCTCGTGCTTGCCGAGCTGTTGGAGAGCGGCGACTATGAGCGCCACATCCGCCGCACCCGCCGCGCCCTGCGAAAAAGAACAGAAAAATAAAATGCCCCCGGAAAGGGGACATTGAACGGGCGGGGCAGAGCCCCGCCCACAGCCCGTCGAAAAAGCCTCGCAGAGTTTGCGCCCGCAGGTAAGAGCGGCAGGTTAAAGCAGATACTTTTCCATGGCCCAGGCAGCGCCGTCCTCGTCGCAGGCGGGCGCGATGACGTCCGCCGCGGCTTTCACGTTCTCGGGCGCGTTCGCCATGGCGATGCCGAGCCCCGCCCAGCGGAGCATGGAAATGTCGTTTTCCCCGTCGCCGATGGCGATGGTCTCCTCGCGCGGTATGCCGAGGATCGCCGCCACGCGCGCGAGACCCGCGGCCTTGTTGATGCCCGTCGGCACGATCTCCAGCGCTTCCGGGCTGGACGCAAAGCAGTCCACCGGCTGCGGCGGCGCGCTGTGCAGCTTTTTCGCCGCGCGCCGTACCGTCAGCGGCAGACCGAGCAGCAGGATCTTGTATATCCCCTCGTGTGCGACCTCTTCGGGGGAGGGCAGCGGCAGCGGCGTGCTCGAGGAGCGCTGCGCGTACATCTCCGAAGCGGCGTTCACGCGGTCGGTATAAATGCCGCTGCGGCCGTAAACGATGGCGGCGCTCGCCCTCCGGCGGCACCAGCGGAGCATCGTGAGCGCGGTCGGTTCGTCCATCAGGGTCTCGGAAAGCGTTTCGCCCGTCGTGCAGCTCTGTACCAGCCCGCCGTTTCCGAGAATGAGCGGCACATCGCCGGGGAAGAGCTCACGCGCGACCTCGGCGCTGCCGCCGAGCCGTCCGGAGGCGAGCGTTACGAACTTTCCCGCGGCATATACGGCGCGGATCGTCTCGCGCGTGTGCGCCGAAACCTTCCGGTCGGAGCTGGTGAGCGTGAGATCATAATCGGCGGCCATCAATCGGTATGCCATAACATCGACTTCCTTTCCCGCGAAAGTATAACGGACGGCGCGCCGGAATGTCAAGAGCGCGGCGATTTACGAACGGCGAAGCATGTGGTATAATAGCCGGGAAATATCCCACAGGAGGAAAAACAATGATAAAGCTCGAAATGGAACTTTCCGATATCGATTACGAGGTCCTGGTAAAGGAGATCCTTCCCAAAGTCGCCGACCGGCTCAAGCAGAACGGCAGCCCGCTCGCGCCGCTCCTCTCCGGCGGCATGGCGGCAAACGTTCTGCTGCGCGCCTCCGACAGCGTGCGCGACCGCATGGCCGCGGAGATCCTCAACGCCGCCGCGCCGCGCCTGACCGGAACGCTCGAAAAGCTCGCCGCCGACAACGGCATTCCCTGCAAGGTGCAGGGCCTGCGCGCGACCGCCGTACAAAAATAAGAGACTCCATATGCATTCGCAGCCCCCGAGAGCCTTGGCTTTCGGGGGCTGCGCCGTTTCCGAGAGAACAAAAATCCCCGAAGACCGAAGTCTTCGGGGAAAAATGCCGTATCCGGATCATCGTCCCGCCACTTTTGAGGGGCGTCAGACGAAGGCGAGGATAAGCGGGGGTAAGCTGTTACACGATGCGGCGGGCCGCGACAAGACGCATGCCGGCGGTGCTGCTGAGAGACTGAATGCTTACGACGGCGCCGGAGTAAGGCGCGTGGATGAAGTTGCCGCCGCCGATGTAGAGCGCGGCGTGCCAGATGTTGTACACGCTGCTGCCGAAGAGCAGGATGTCGCCGGCCTGCAGGTCGTTGAGATCCACGTCCACGCCGTTGTAGTACATGCTCTGCGCCACGCGGTTGAGCGAGTAGCCGTGCTGACCGTAGGAGTAGTACACGAGACCGGAGCAGTCAAAGCCGACATCGGGAGAGGTGCCGCCCCAGACGTAAGGCACGCCGAGATACTGCATCGCGGTATCGACGATCGCCTGCGCGGCGGAAGCGTTGTGCGAGAAGCTGGGCGCGGCGGGCGTTTCCGGCTCGGCCGGAGTCTCAGCCGGGGTTTCGGGCTCCTGCGCGGGAGGCTCGATCGGCGTCACCTCGGTGGTGGTGTTTTCGGTAGTGTCCGGGGTCTGCGGCTCGGAGTAGATCGTGCCGTCATTGCCGGACACGGTCGCGGCGGAGATGGTGTAGGTCTTGGAGGTGCCGTTGAGCACGACATAGTCACCGTAGATGTAGCCGGTGCTGCCGTTATATACGCATTCATACCAGGAGCCGCACACGCCGTTCACGCGGATGGGCGTGCCGGTCTCAAGCGTTTCGATCACGCTGCTGTAGGTGCTCGGGCCGCTGCGGAAGCAGATGCCGGAGCCGAGAACGGTGGCGTTGCTGTCGCCGGTCGCGGGAGGCGCAACGTAGGTCTGCGAAGGAACCTCCTGCGCGGGCTGCTGCACAGTCTCCTGCGTGGTCTCCTGCGCCGGAGCCTTGTCCGGGACGGAATCCACGTTCTCCGCGGACGGGACCTCGTTGAAGAGCAGGTAGTAGGAAGCCATGTAGCCGGTCTTGCCGTTGTAGCTCACCTTGTACCAGCCGTAGCCGGCGTCGCCGAGAACGTAAACGGTCGCGCCCTGCGGGGCGGCGTCGATAACATTGCTGTTGAAGCTGCCGCTGTCACGCAGGTTGACTTCGCCCGGCGTTGCGATGAACGCTTCGCCCGAAATGGCAAACGCGCTGCTCGTGAGCAGAGACGCCGCCAGAAGAAGCGTAACGATAACGGAAAGCAGTTTCTTGCAGTTTTTCATGATCCCCATACCTCATTTCCTGGAGCTGGTGCGCTGTTTCGGAGGTTAGTCCTTCGTCAGCGCTCGTTCGAGCCACACGCTCGCCACGTCCATGGCGGCGTACAGGCTGCCTTTTTCGGATTTCTTCACGATGCGGTCGCGGCTTTTGACCGTCGGGTCGGTGAGCTGTAGCTGGACGCTCACGCGGGTGGCGACCTTCAGCTCACCGGCGCTTTCCGCACCGGCAACCGGCTTGACCGGTTTCGTGTCCATGATCTGCATCATGATGATGTACTTGTCGGACATGCTGCCGTAATAGAGGATGTTGTCCTTGCGGCGGAGCGGGTGTCCCTTGTACACCAGCGCATTCTTAGCGGATGCCAATTCAAATCACCTCGAATTTGTAACCAAAATGTAACACATTGTATCCCGCCTGTCAACAGAAACGGAGCTTTTTGTGAATCACGCACAGTTATCACCGGAATAAAACCGTTTAAATTAGCCGTTATGACGCAAAATCCGGCAACAAAAGTTACAAAACGGCGAGCAGAGGGGATCGTTCTGCGTTGGCCGCTGCCGGAAAAACGGTAACAAAACCGGAAAAACTGGCTGTTGGCGGGGAAAACCGCAGCGCCGGATGGCCGGCGCTGCGGCGGTGTTCGCGGGGGAAGGGGGATGCTCAGTCGTCCTTTACGGATTCGACGACGCCCTTTGCAAGACCGGCGATGCCCTGGATCTCGGAGGGGATGATGATCTTGGTGGCCTTGCCGT
>DPHR01000113.1:0-124 GCA_003522945.1 Clostridiales bacterium | reverse complement strand
ATCTTGGTGGCCTTGCCGTCGGCGGCGGCGGTGAAAGCCTCCAGCGCGCGCAGACGCAGCACCGGATCGGTGGGGGCGGCGTCGTTGAGCAGACGGATGCCGTCGGCGGTCGCCTTCTGCACGG
>DPHR01000126.1 GCA_003522945.1 Clostridiales bacterium | reverse complement strand
GAACCCCAGCGGCAAGCTGGCCGAGACGATGCCCGTCCGACTCGAGGACACGCCCTGCGCGCCGTGGTATCCGGGCCGCGAGGCGACGAGCGAGTACCGCGAGGGGCTGTTCGTCGGCTACCGGTATTATGAAAGCGCGCACAAGCGCGTCAAATATCCGTTCGGCTACGGATTGAGCTATACGGAGTTTTCCTACGCGCCCGGCGAATTTTCGCCCGGCGGCGTGAGCTTTACGGTGAAGAATACCGGCAGCCGCGCCGGAGCGGAGGTCGCGCAGCTCTACGTCCGCAGCAAGACACTCGGCATGCTGCGCCCTGCGCTCTCGCTTGCGGGCTTCGCGCGCGTGGAGCTGCTGCCCGGCGAGGAAAAGACGGTCTTTCTCCCGCTCGGCGAGCGGAGCTTCGCCGTTTGGAGCTGCGCGAAGAACCGCTGGGTCGTGGAAGAGGGCGAGTACGAGCTCTGCGTCGGCGCGTCCTGCCGCGATCTGCGGCTTGTACACACGGTGCATGTTGCCGGCGAAGTACCCTTCGATGAATACGCCGCGCCGGAATTTGACGTTTACCACCGCGCGGATGTGCAGCATGTGTCCGACGAGAGCTTTGCCGCGCTGCTCGGGCACGATATCCCGCCCGCGCGCTGGGAAGAGCGCGGCGCGGTGGACTTCAACGACGCCATCTCCCGCGGGAAATATCTCCCCGGCGGTCTTGGCAAGGGGCTGTACAACGCGCTGGAAGCCGCGCGCCGCGTGATGAATCTTGTGGGCAGCAAGGAAAACGCCGGGAATCTCATGTACGTGCTCGATATGCCGTGGCGCAACGCCGCGCGCATGGCGAACGTCTTTTCCGACGATCAGATCAAGGCGCTGCTGAAAGTCGTCAATAAGGAAAAAAACGGTTGGAAGCATTTTCTTGCCGAAACAAAAAAGAAACGGGCACATAAGCGCGCTTAAAAATATAATATTATTATAAAGAAAAAGGCTCTCAGATCACAGATCTGAGAGCCTTTTTCAACAAAACCCGTTACACTATAAAATAAAGAACGAGGGGGATGCAAAGCACATAGAGCACCGGGTGGACCTTTTTCGCATCGCCGGTCACGACCTTGATGAGCACGTCGGTCAGAACGCCGAGGCAGATCGACGCGGCGATATCGCCGGTGAAGGTGCCGAACATGATCATGACGAACGGGCCAAAGCAGCTTTTGAAGTCGGAGAAATCCAGCTTGGTAAACCCGGAGAGCATGGAGAATCCGACAAAGATCAGAGCAACGCCCGTGACGGAGGTGGGGATCATGAGGAAAAGGGGCGAGAGGAAAACGCAGACGAAGAACAGAATGCTCGTGACAACCGCCGTAAGACCGGTACGGCCGCCCGCCTCCACGCCGATGGTGGATTCAATGAACGTGGAGATCGTCGTGCAGCCGGTCGCCGAGCCGACGACCGTGCCGACGGCATCGACGAGGAACGGCTTTTCAATGTGGGGGAAGTTTCCTTCCTCGTCAAGCATATTCGTCTGCGCTCCCACGGCGATCAAAGCGCCGAAGGTGGCGAAGAAGTCGCTGGTGAACAGAATGAAGATCCAGACGAGAGCGCCGGGAATGTCTGCGAGAAGGGATTTGAAATCATAGCACAGGAAGAGGTTCCCGAGCTCGCTCACATCCGGCAGAGAGAAAACCGACGCCGGCAGCGTGGAAACGCCCATGGGAATGCTGATGATCGTGCCGACGACTATGCCGATGAGGATGGCGCCGCGGACCTTGTACGCCGTAAGAACGCCCATGACGACCATAGTGATCAGCGCAAGGAGGACCGTAGGCTGAGAGAAATCTCCGAGCGCCAGACCGTTTGAAAAAACAGCCAGACCGGTGTTCTTAAAGCCGAGGTACGCAATGAAGAAGCCGACCGCCGTCGGAATGGCGATCTTCAGATTCTTCGGCAGAAGATCGACAACCATTTTCCGAACGCCGAGCACCGTCACCAGAATAAACAGTATGCCCGAGCAGAGAAGAAGCGCCATGGCCCAGCCGAAGGAAAACGCGCCGCTGTTTACGAGACCGCCGAGAATGAAGTTGCTGCCCATCGCCGTGGAAAGGGCAAGCGGAAGATTTGCATAAAGCCCCATAAAGAGGGTAATCGCTCCGCTGACGAGCGCGCACATGACAAGCAGCGCAGATTTGCTGATGACAAGGCCGTTCACGTCCGTGAACACCGGATCGGGGCCGAAGCCGCAGATGGCCGCCGGCTGCACTGCCAGCACATAGGCCATGGTCATAAACGTCGTAATGCCCGCAAGCACCTCGCGCTTCGCCGTGGTGCCGTGTTCCTGAAGTCTGAAGAAGTCTTTTTTCATGTTTTCTCCCTTTTCCTTTTGTTCGCTGGTTTTTCTGTTTCTCTTACTCCACGACCTCGAGGATCGGATCAACGACCTGCTGCTTTACCACGTCGATAAAGCCGCAGTCGGTAATGGCGTATGCGGGAATCGCCGCAAGGCAGATGAAGCTCAGGAACATGAACGGAATAGCGATCTCTGTTCCCATTTCATGGGCAACGCGGTTCAGCTCCTTTTTCTTATCCGCCAGCTCGTCGAGCGAAAGATCGCTCAGCAGGCCGCAGACGGGATACGCGACTTCCGCTGCGATCTCGCCGTTGCGGACGATGACCTGGCCGCCGCCGAGCTCGGCGCAGCGGTTTACCGCCAGGGCCATATCCTCAAAGCTGTCGCCCAGGACGATGATGTTGTGGTTATCGTGGCCGACGGAGGAGGCCATTGCACCGCCGCGGATGCGGAATCCGCCCATGAACGCCTTGCCGATGTTGCCGTTTTTTCCGTGGCGCTCGACCTGCGCAATATACAGCACGTCCTGCTCCACGTCGCACTGCACCACACCGTCCACGACCGGAAGCTCCACGTCGCGGCGGCTCGTAAAGGGGATGTAGGACAGCGTGTCCATTACAAGCGCCTTGACCTTCTTTGCCTTAGCCGACACGTGGGTCTTGAAGCTGTCAGCGGTAACCGGCTGGCTCAGGTGAACGGTATTCAGCACGCAGGGATCGTGCTGCGCGGTTTCATAATGCACGAGCAGCTTGCCGTTATCGGTGATCTGGCGGCCGCCGGCAAACGTGGTCAGCACGCGGAAATCTTCCGCTCCGGTGGTGATGTTGATATCCGCGCGGCGGCCGGGAGCGAGACCTCCGATCTCACGGTCAAGATTGAACGCGCGGGCACAGTTGACCGTGACCATCTGAATGGCTTTTACGAAATCCAGCCCCATGCCGAGCGCCGTGCGGAGCGCATCGTCCAGATGTCCGCGCTGCTGCAGATCGACGGTATGGAGGTCGTCAGTGACAATGCTGACCATGGCGGTGTCCAGATGATTTTCCATCACGGTCTTGAGAAGCACCGGCATGTTGCGGGCGGCGCTGCCCTCGCGCATCATGAGATGGCAGCCGTTGCGAAGACGCTCAAAAACGTCTTTCTCGCAGAACCCTTCATGGTCGGTGGAAACGCCGGCCGCCACGCATGCGCTCATGGCCGGGCCGTACATATCCGGAAGATGGCCCTGCAGCGTTTTTCCGGGCATGGAGAGCGTGTCGTCACACGACTCGAGCAGGTCGGGGAAGCCCGCCATAATATAGGGGCCGACGCATTCCGACAGGCCGACGGCGTCCGGACGGCGAAGCGCGCGGCGGATGATCTCCGGATTGAAGCGTCCTCCGCTCGTTTCGAGATTGGGGGAAAACGGGACATGGGAAGGAACAACAAAATAGAGCTTGAGGTCGGTCGTTTCCGCTTCCTTCAGGATCGCTTCGATGCCTTCCAGACCGGAAACAACGCCTACCTCGTGGAGGTCGGTCATGATGCCCGTGGTGCCGTGAGAGAGAACCGCTTCCGCAAAGGACCGAATCGCCAGAGAGGAGCTTTCCGGATGGATATGTCCGTCCAGGAATCCCGGAGTCAGGTACTTTCCTTCCGCATCCACAACGCGGGTGTTCTCGCCAACGCAGTAATCAACATCGCCGACGGCCGCGATCGTATCGCCGCAGACGGCCACGCCGCCCTCGTAGATCTCACCGGAGTAAACGTTGACGATCTTTCCGTTCCGAATGACGAGATCTGCCGGGGTTTCGCCTTTGGCGACAGACAGTAGTTTCAGATTCATGCTGTACCTCCAAAATTTTTTGTATTTTGTTGACCCGTTTTATTTCCGGCGGCACGGTGTACCGCAGAAAACCAGTTTAGACTTTTACGACCGGAAAACGGTCCGGCAGAACGATGCCCGCACGCTTATAAATGGCTGCGGCCCGTTCACAAGCCTCTTTCAAAATTGCCTCCTCATCAAGCGTCAGGATTTTTCTTTCACGCATGAGCCACTTGCCGTCGCACATCGTGGATTCGATATTGGCCGAATGCATCGCCGTGACCAGCGCGGCAATTTTATCGTTGACCGGCATCATGGATGGGCCGTGCGGATCAATGACGATCAAATCGGCCTTTTTCCCGGCTTCCAGACTGCCATACAGATTTTCATCGAGAAGCGCACGCGCGCCCCACTTTGTCGCCATGCGCAGGATATCCTGTGACGGGACCACCGTCGGATCGAGCCGCCACCCCTTATGAATAAGGCTGGTGAGCCACATTTCATCCACCATGTCCATGTGATTGGAGGACGAAGCGCCGTCTGTGCCGATGGACGGCATCAGTCCCATCTGCAGCATTTTCGGAACGCGGGCAAAACCCAGCACCCGCATGGCCGACGCGGGATTGTGCGAGATCTTCACTTCCCGCTTCCGGAAGAGCTCCAGCTCTTCATCGGTCAGCCAGACCGTGTGTACCGCCAGGAGATTTTTATCCAGCACACCGAGCCGTTCGAGGTGCTTTACCGTCCCCTCGCCCCAGCGCGCGTAGGTGTATTCCTTTTCTTCCTTTGCTTCCGCCACGTGCATGTGAATGCCGACGCCGTACTTGTCGGCAAGCTCTTTTGTGCGGACGCAAAGCTCATCGGTGTTGTTGAATATCGTCCGCAGGCCAAACCAGACCTGCACGCGCCCGTCAGCGGTATTGTGATATTTTTCGATATCCGCGACCTGCTGCTCAAGCTCCTGCTCCATCGTGCGCTGCCAGATCGGCGGGAGGCCTTCACCGCAGTCCATCACCGACTTGGCGAGCTTTCCGCGCAGGCCGGACTGCTCCGTGGCCCGCGCCATGCCGGAGACGAACTGACCGCCCGGCTCGGCAAACGACGTTACGCCCGAGCGGATCAGCTCCAGGCTCGTCATGAGTGTGGAAACGTAGGAATCCTCCTCCGTCATATTGCTCTCAAAGGGCCACATTCTCTCGTGCAGCCAGCAGATAAAGTCCACGTCGTCGCCGACGCCGCGGGATATCTGCTGCGAGGTGTGGACGTGGGTATTCACAAATCCGGGCAGAACATATTTTCCGCGCAGGTCGATGACCTCCGCGTCGGGCGAGATCTTCGCCGGATCGACCCGGCCGACCGCCGTGATGCGGTCGTTTTCCACGAGCACCCCGCCGCCGTCAAACACGGTGTCGTTTTGATCCATGGAGACGATATAGCCGTTCTTCAAAAAAGTTTGCATGTTCTTCCTCCATTCACTTGATTCGATCGCAGAAAAATGATATGCTCACGCTACAACCTATAATGGTTTTAGGTTCAAGTCTTTTTTTCTGTTTCCGGAGCTTTTCTGATGTTCCTACAAAACCAATCGACAGTGCCGGAGAAAACTTGGGAGGTTTTATGAAAGAATTTTTGTCGATCGGCGAGCTTGCAAAAATTTTCGACATGGATGTGCAGCTCCTCCGCCACTATGACGCAAAAGGGCTTCTTGTCCCGCAGGTACGCAACAGCGAAAACAGCCGCCGGTTTTATCACTTTGACCAGGTCTATCCGCTCGCCACCATACGATATCTGCGCCGCCTTGGATACCCGCTCGCCCAGATACGGGATTTTCTCCATAACAACGCGCTGCGGGACAATCTTGAAATGCTCTCTGAGCAGGCGGAAAAACTTCGCCGCCAATGCGACGAGCTGAACGCTACCATTCAGATCATCCAGCAAAAAGTGGAATTCATCGACCGGGAGCAATCCTCCAGCCAGAGAGGAAAGTTTTCCGTCCGGACGTTTCCGCGCCGCGCCTTTCTGCACATTGGCGATGAGATCAATCTCTTCACGCATGAGCTTTTTTATTTTTATCCTACCGTCGGCTTTTACCGCGGTGAGCGCAAATGGTTCGGCGCTCTGCTTTACGAAGACACCCCCGTGCAGGAATACCGTTTCCCCGAGCTGATGGCGGAGCAGGCTCTCTCCTATATTCCTGCGGGCGAGTATCTCTGCGGCTATCATTACGGACCGTATCTCTCGATTCAGGACTCCATTGATCGTCTTTTCGAGGAAGCGAGCCGCCGGGAGCTGCGCGTGGATGACTGCGTGATCACGCCGAATATCGTCGATCAATGCTGTGAAGGCCATCCGGAAAACTACATTACCGGGCTGGAAGTCCGTATTTTGCCGGAGGAGGGCATAGCGGCGGAAGAGCATCTGATGCCCGGCCCTGTCGGATAAAAAAACGGCCGGAGGCAGTATCACAAACTGCCTCCGGCCATTTTTGCAAATTGATTCACACAAACACAAGCTGCACGAGCAGCATGTAAACGACGGTTCCGGCGACGATGCTCAAAAGCGTATTCCGCCGCCAGACGTGCAGCATATGCCCGACGAAAGCTTTGCCGCGCATGGCAAATGTCTTTTCCGACGCACAGATCAAAGCGCTGCTGAAAGTCGTCAATAAGGAAAAGGGCGGCTGGAAGAAATTTGTCGAAGAGACCAGACGGAAGAAATAACCACTCCGTATATAGGCAAAGCCGGAAGCCCACGGGCTTCCGGCTTTGCCTATTCCTTTTATTCCTTATCCTTTTGCAGCGCGGCAAGGTCTTTCAGCACCGCCAGAGCGATTGGCTTCACCTCCGGCGTGCAGGACTGAAACAGCTGCAGCACCGTTTCGCTGCCGTAGGTCTTCTGGCTGTACTGACAGCCGGACAAAACGTAGCCCAGATCAGCATTCACCGCCGCGCAGACGGCGCCGAGGGTATCCAGCGTCGGCGTGACCTTTCCGTTTTCGATTTTGGACAGATACACCGTTGTGATATCCGCCGCTTCCGCCACCTTTTCCTGCGTCAGCTTCGCGGCCATGCGGCTCTCTTTCAGCCGCTTTCCGATCATTGTATAATCAATCGCCATGAAATCACCCGTATCAGTATAACAATATGGTACGGTTCGTATAATAAATTTATAGATTAACTTGATTTATTGGTTTAATGATGATAGAATGACAATATAATTTTACACCGCGAAGGAGTGATAAAATGAAAAAAGCGATTATTGCTATTGCCATCGTGCTCTCGCTTATTCTGCTTGCAAACTGCGGTGATGATTCGTACGATGCGGAAGACTGGGGCAAATACTACGACTGGGGCGATAGTCATTACTGGAACAGTCAGTCACATTCGGTAGAAACAATTCCATGGAAATGAGGAAGAGGAAATGAAAAAAAATCTGATTTTTGTTTTGGCAATGTGCCTCCTTTTCAGCCTGACTGCATGCGGAATATCGGAAAATGAACCGAAACCAACAGCAGAGCCGTTGGAGAAAACTGTGTCCCCGGCAACGGAACCTCCGGCGGAAAAACCGGCAGAGATTCCTGCGGCAGAGCAAAAAACCGATGCTGCAGAAAAGGTGTTCACAAACGAATACGGCACATCGACAACAAAATGTGCGCATGCAGGATGTACAAGACCAATCGCCTCAAGCGGGGATACCAACTGCTGTACCGTTCATTCTGGCACATGCGCAAAATGCGGGCGCTACATCGACGAGGATGCGACGTGGTGCATGAAATGTCTGACCTCTGCGGCGAGTGGTACAAAATCGTCGTCCGACTCCTCCTCGTCATCGTCATCTTCTTCAAGCGGCACAGAATCCTATTACTGCATGGGGAAACACAACACCTGTCCCAACAAAACATACAGCCCGTGGGATTTTTACTGTTCTTCCTGCGATCCTGACGGAGATAACAAGGAGGGCTGAGCAAAAATAGCAAGGGGCTGCAACAATTAGATTCCCCGGGAATCCGGCTCAATATTTTAGCGGGAGAAACCACAGTTTTCTGTGATTTCTCCCGCTATTTTCGATTTCTTGAGAGGGCTATATTCACTAAACACTAAACCCGTATTTTGCTACAGCCCTTTCCTTATGCTTTATCCCATTACACAAACACAAGCTGCACGAGCAGCATGTAAACGACGGTTCCGGCGACGATGCTCAAAAGCGTATTCCGCCGCCAGACGTGCAGCAGCACAACGACCGCCGCGGCGATGATCTCCGGCAGGGCGTGGCTCGCGCCGACAAAGTTCATGTTCCGCAGGCAGTACACCACGAGCATGCTCATGACCGCGCACGGCAAAAGCTTCCCGAGCCGCAGTATCACGGCGGGCGTCTCCCGGCCGCCGCGGAACACAAGAAACGGCGCGAAGCGGATGAGCGCCGTGACGAGCGCGGAGACCGCGATGAGCAAAACGGCGTGCGTATTCATACGCTCTCGCCTCCCTTCTTCGTCCGGCGCGCGTCGAGCACCAAAAGGCAGCAGAGCATGCCGCCCATCGTCGGCAGCAGGAAGCTGTCCGCGCCGAACAGAAGACGGCAGACGATCGAAACGCCGAGACCGATGAGCGCCGGGGCGTGATCCTTCGTCTCCAGCCGCTGCTCGGTGAACACCGTGAGAAAGAGCGCCGTGAGCGAAAAGTCGATGCCGGTCGTATTAAAGTCCAGATACGCGCCCGCAAGCGAGCCGAGCGCCGTGCCGAGCACCCAGTAAAGCTGGTCGAGCAGCGAGATACGGAAGCACTCCGCGCCGGTGAGATCCTCGCGCGCGGCGACGAGCGAATACGTCTCGTCCGTCAGCGAGAAAATGAGATACGGCGCATACCTTCCCGCGGCGCGGTAGCGCTCGAGCATGGAAATGCCGTAAAAAAGATGGCGCGCGTTCACGAGCAGCGTGGTAACGGCCGTCGTCAGGAGCGACGCGCCGCCGGTCAAAAGGTCGATGGCCACATACTGCATCGACCCGGCGTAAATAAACGCGCTCATGGCGAGCGCCCAGCCGAGACCGTAGCCGCGCGTGCGCAGCAGTATGCCGAAGCCCGCGCCGAGCACAAGATACCCGGCCATGACCGGGATCGTCGTGCGGACGGACTTTCCCCATTTCTGCAAGGATGTCATCGCAGATCACTTTCCTACTTGTTTAGTATGCTGTTAGAATACGACGATGCAGCCTCTCTGCGCAACGGCAAAAAGAGAGAAATCGCGCCGCCGCGGCACGCTTCCCTGCGGCAAATTGCCGGAGAATAAAGAAAGCGCACCCGAAGGTGCGCCAAAAGCCCCGCAGAACGTCAAAACGCCTCGCAGAGTTTGCGCCCGCAGGCGCAAATGGAGTTTAAATCATTTTTGCCGGCGACATGTGCGTCGGCAAAAATCCTTCTCGGCTCGCAAACGTGCGCTCGAAGAGCGTGCGCTGCGGCGAGCCGCGATCCCCTCAAACGGAAAAGTCCTGCCCCGCAGGGCTCTCCCATTTGAATATAAAAAAGGCGCACCCGAAGGTGCGCCCCCTCCGCAATGCCGTAGGGGTCAGATTAGAACCTGCACGACTCGGCAGGTGGGTCGCCGCCCGATCGCTTCCGCGCTTCCAACGTCCGGCAAAAAGCCGGGAGGCCTGCAATTCACGGCCGGAGATAGGCGTCCCTTATATCTAATGTGGGTTTAAAATGACCCGGTGAAGTGTGGCTACGAGCACCGCAGAAAGAAAATCTTATTCCTTCTCTTCTTCCGCTTCCATGATCTGCTGGTAATATTCGTACACACGATCCAGCTCGTCATCGTCGTCCACGGAGTCGAAAAGCTCCTCGCCGTTCTCCTCGCGGCTCTTCAGGAAGATGAGACCGTAATCGGGATCGTTCACGTCCATGTTTTCAATGTCTGCCGGGACGAACACGCAGTACGTCTGGCCTTCAAATTCAATAGTATCGAGCAGCTCGAGATCAAACTCGTTGCCGTCCTCGTCGGAGATGGTAATGATATCGCCGCCGAAATCTTCGTTCATGTCAGCACCTCTTTTGTATGGATCCCGTTCGTTTCCTTCGGGTATTTTGATTATACCATGAATGCGGTAAAAATCAAGTGTATCCGCTCGAATGGTTCACGACCCGAAATCTTCGAGCCGCGCGTACAGCTCCTCGCGGCTGTATACGGCGATGCCGCCGGAGAGCGCCGCGCGGTCGGCGCTCGGCAGCGTGTGCACCGCGATGGCCGTGATCTGCCGCGGCAGCGTCCGCTCATCCGGCGCGAAGATCGCCACGCGCCCGTGGTATTCCCCCAGCGAGCAGTATTCCGCCTTCTTTCCTCCCGAAAGCGCGAACATCGCCGCGCCCGCCGCGGCGCACAGCGCGAGCGACACCGCGCCGATATGGCCTGCTTTCATGGCTCTTTTCCTCCGTTTCCCTGCTGCCTTCTCCGCGCAGTATGCCCGAAAATGAACGAATTACCCGTTTTTTCCGTCCTATGGATATACCTGCTTTAAAAAATTTCCATTTCGGATACAATATTTCTCAGAAGTATGGTATAATGATTTATTATTATTATACGCACATGCTCGACGATTCCGGAGGCAACTATGGATCAGAAACGCCCCTACAACGATATACCGAACGGCGATACCGCGCCCGTGCCGCCCGTATCCGGCGATACGGTGCCGCTTCCCGCGCCGGGGGAGGGAACGCCCGCGCCGGAGACAGACAAAGCCGCGCCGGAAAACGGCGCGCCGTCTCCCGAGACCGCCAAGACCGCCCCGGAGCCGGATAAGAAGCCGGACGCGAAAAAGACGAAGAAAAAAG
>DPHR01000059.1:9154-9657 GCA_003522945.1 Clostridiales bacterium | reverse complement strand
GCCGTCTGCAATGCGGCCACGCGCCGCGGCCGCGCATCCGGCTCATCGCGGCCAGCAACGCTTTGGATATGATCCGGCGGTATCTCACCGGATTGGATGTATAAAATGAAAAGGAGACAACAACAATGATGACCTACACCATGGATATCGCCGGCCTCAAGCGCGATCTGCCGCTCTGCCCGGTGAGCGACGATCTGTATATCGGCGCATTCGTCATGTTCGGCGATGTGGAGATGACCATCCACGCCGCCAAGGAGCTTTTGAAGCGCGCCCCGAAGTTTGACTACATCATCGCACCCGAAGCCAAGGCGATCCCGCTCGCGTACGAAATGTCCCGCCAGTGCGGTATTCCCTATCTGCTCGCCCGCAAGAAGGCCAAGGCGTACATGACCGGCATTTTCGAGGTGCATGTGCACTCCATCACCACCGGCGGCACGCAGACCCTCATTATCGACACCGCGGACGCCGAGCGCATGAACGGCAAGCGCATCCTCATCGTGGAC
>DPHR01000059.1:0-8934 GCA_003522945.1 Clostridiales bacterium | reverse complement strand
GTGATCTCCACCGGCGAGAGCCTGCGCGCCATGGAAGAGCTTGTGAAGAAGGCCGGCGGCAACATCGTCGGCAAGATGGCGGTCCTCGCCGAGGGCGGCGCGATCGAGCGGCACGACATCACCGTGCTCGCCCCCCTGCCTCTCTTCAACCCGGACGGTACGCTCAAGAACTGAGAAAAGCAAAAACGGGAGCTGTTGAAACAGCTCCCGTTTCCCTCGAAAGAAAACCCCTCCGTCAGCTTCGCTGACAGCTCCCCTGTTAGGGGAGCCAGGTTGGTTTTCCGATAACTTACTTGCCTCCCCTAACAGGGGAGGTGGCTCGGCGTAAAGCGCCGAGCCGGAGAGGTTTCACTCACGCTCCCGCATCCGCAAAAAGAAATTCCGCAGCAGCGCGGCGCACTCGTCCTTCCTGACCCCGCCGTACACCCGCGGCTGAAACCCGTAGTTTTCAAAAAACAGGTCGATCACGCTGCCGCACGAACCGCTTTTCGCTTCCCGCGCGCCGTATACCACCGTGGGGATGCGCGCGTTCAGTATCGCCCCGGCGCACATGGGGCAGGGCTCGAGCGTCACATACAGCGTGCATCCGTCGAGCCGCCATGTGCCGAGCGCACGGCAGGCCTCGCGGATGGCCTCGATCTCGGCGTGGGCGGTCGCGTCCGCGCCCTCCTCGCGCCGGTTTCTCCCCCGTCCGATCACGTTCCCCGCGCCGTCGGTGATAACGCAGCCGACCGGTATCTCCCCCGCGGCGGCGGCCTCACGCGCGAGTGCGAGCGCGGCGGCCATATTCTTTTCCTGTGCGGAGGCTCCCATGCTTTCTGTCATACTCATCGGCATTTCCCTTTCCATGGATGCGTTTGCGGTGTCCGTTACAAACGGCATCGCCATGCGCCCGTTCAAGACGGGCTATGCGCTCTGGCACGGGCTGTATTTCGGCGCGTTCCAGTTTCTCATGCCGCTCGCGGGTTACATTCTCGGCAGCACGGTGTCCGGCTATGTCACGGCCATCGGCCCGTACGTGAGCTTTGCGCTGCTCGCGTTCATCGGCGGCAAAATGATCCTCGAAGCCGTGCGCGGCGGCGAGGAGGGCTCCGGCGGCATGGCGGTGCTCTCCCACAAGCGGCTGCTCGCGCTCGCCGTGGCAACGAGCATCGACGCGCTCGCCGTCGGCGTGAGCTTCGCGTTCTCGCCCCCGGGCCCCGGCGTTGTACTCTCGTGCGCCGTTATCGGCTGCACAACGTTCCTCATCGCCTTCGGCGGCGCCATGGCCGCGAGCCGCATCCCCGGCATCCGCCCGAAAACGGCGGAGATCGCCGGCGGCATCATCCTGGTCGGCATCGGAGTAAAGCTGCTGCTCGAAGGTCTGCTCAAATAATTATACCCTCTTTTGCCGTTTTGGTAAAGGCCAAAAGCGCGCCGGGCTTTCTGTCGGGAAAGTCCGGCGCGCTTTTTTCGGCGAGTGCGTTAAAATTGGTTCAACCATTTTGTACAGTTTCACGTTTTCCGTTTCATCCTCAGTTTTGTCTTGATTCTTTTTCGTATTGGTGTATACTCCGAATCAAGAGGTAGGGCCAATTTGCGAGTCCATCGGCCCCGGTATTTTCTTTTTGGCTCGGTTGATATATAATGGGCAGCGATCAACCGCAGGAGGGATCTGCCATGTATTATTCGGGCGCGCCGTTTGCTTTCAAAGAAAATAAAAACGTCCGCAGCCTTCTGGCCTATATATCGAAAAAAGGCTTCTCCGTGGGCGACAAGCTCCCGCCGGAGCGCGAGCTGGCCGAGCAGCTCGGCATCAGCCGCAACTCCCTGCGCGAGGCGCTGAAGGTGCTCGAGGCGATGGACGTTGTGGAGATCCGCCACGGCAGCGGCATTTTCCTCCGGAAGGAAGATACGCAGCCCGGCGACGGCAGCTCCCTCTGGCTGATGATTCACAAGGACGAGATACTGAACATCCTCACCGTGCGCGAAGCGCTGGATCTCAAGGCGATCGATCTTATTCCCGAGGAGGATTACCCCCGTCTCCGGGACGAGATGAAAGCGTGCATCGCCGCCGTGCGCAAAACGGACATGACGAACGAGGACATGCTCCGCCACGACCTCGAATTCCACAACATCATCCGCCGCGCCGCCAACAACGACATTCTTTTGAACATCTGCATCACGCTGACCGGCACGATCTACGACGAGCGCCGGGTGCTTTTCACCCACACGAATTATGTGGAGCAGTCGCTCTGGGAGCACAACCAGATCGCCAACGCCTTCGGCTCGCTCGACGTCAATCAGGTCAAGCAGGCGTACATCGCCCACCTTGCCACGACCCGTTCGAGTATCGAACTGACTCAGCCGGAAACCTGACCGCCCTGTGCGGCCGGTTTTTATAAAGAAAGTCATCCTACCAATTTTTTAAAAACAGAAAACGGAGGAACCATCATGAAAGAGATCACCGATCTTCAGCGCGAAATGCTGAAAAAGTACCATCTGGACGCCATGGTCACCATGACGCCGGAGAACATCACCTACGTCACCGGCGCTTACATCCCCACGCAGGTCACGGTCCGCAGCCGCAAGGTCATCCACATCATCACCGAGAAGCACGACCCTGTCGTCATCGTTGTGAACATTGAAGAGCCCATCATGCGCGCCCAGAGCTGGATGGATCCGAAGAGCATCATCAGCTACAACGAGTTCACCCAGAACCCGATGATGATCGCCATCGACAAGCTCAAGGAGTTCGGCATGGAGACGAAGCGCATCGGCATGGAGCTCTCCTATCTCTCCGCCATCGATATGGATCTCATGCACAGGGAGCTGCCGCACGCCGAGATCGTCAACGCCGACGCCGCGTACGAAGAGATGCGCTTCATCAAGATGCAGTTTGAGCTTGACCGCATCATCTCCTTCGGCTCCAACATCGAAGAGGTCATTTACGGTGCCTTCGCCAGCGCCCGCGCCGGCATGACCGAAAAGGACATTTACCGCTTCATCTCCAACGGCTTTGCCGAGATCGCCAAGGGCGACAAGATGTCCATGCCGATGGTCGGCTCCGGCGTGCGCAGCTGCCTGCTCAACGGCGAGCCCACCGACAAGGTGCTCGAAAAGGGCGACATCGTCCGCGTGGACGTGATGGGCACGAAGGACAACTACTACTGCGACTGCTGCCGCACGGCGGTCGTCGGCACGCCGACCGAGCACCAGGCGGAGACCTGGAGCAAGCTCGTCAAGGCGCATGACGACGCCATCGCCCAGATCAAGCCGGGCGTGAGCACCAAGACGATCTACGATAACTTTGCCAGGCAGTTCACCGAGTGGGGCTTCAAGCCCGTCGCGTTCATCGGCCACGGTCTCGGCCTCACGCTGCACGAGGAGCCGTACATCAACACCTACAAGGACACCACGCTGCGCGAGAACATGGTCCTCTGCGTCGAGCCGATCCATGTGATCGACGGCGAGTGCGGCTACCAGCTCGAAAACGAGGTCCTTGTCACGGCGGACGGCCACCGGATGATCACCGGCACACGCCATCCGTACCAGCAGCTTGCCACCATCCGCGCGGACGGATAACAACCAAAGAGGAGGACGCATCCATGAAAATCGCCGTTCTGGGCGGCGGACACGGCGGCTATGCCGCCGCGGCTGACCTCACGCTGCGGGGGTACAAAGTGTGCCTGTTCACCTTCTCCGCCGCGCGCGTGGAAACGCTGCACAATAACGATAACGTGATCTCCTACACCGGCGTCTGGGGCGAGGGCAGCTGCCGCGTCGCCCATGTGTCAAACTCGATGGAAGAGGCCGTTTCCGGCGCCGATCTCGTCGTGATGAACGTTCCCGGTACCGGTCACGAGCGCTATCTCAACGCCATGAAGCCGTATCTGCGCGGCGACACCGTGCTCTATATGAATCCCGGTCACACCGGCGGCGCGCTGCGCGCGGCGCACATTCTGGGCCGGGGCCGCATCGCCGAGGCGAACACGCTCAGCTATATTGCCCGCAAAACGAGCGAAACGAGCGTGCATGTGAGCAGCAGCGATAAGCCTGTCACCGTCGGCGTGTTCCCGGCGAAGGAAACCGAGGCCGTGCTGGAGGTCATCCGCAAGGCGTACCCCTATGTCGTCGCGGGCCGCGATGTGTTGGAGTCCTCGCTCTGCAACATCAACGCCATGTTCCATCCGCCGGGCGTCGTGCTCAACGCCGGATGGATCGAGCATACCGGCGGCGACTTCCGCTTCTACTATGACGGCGTGACCCCGGCCATCGGCAAGGTCATCCGCATGGTGGACGAGGAGCGTCTGGCTGTTGCGAAGGCGTACGGGCTCGAGCTCGACAATTTCTGCACCGTGCTCTACAACGCCGGATCCACCACGAAGGAGGCGGCGGAGGCCAACGATCCCTACAAGGCCTGCCAGGAAAGCGAAGCCAACAAGTTCATCAAAGCGCCCCCCTCGCTCGATCACCGGTACATGCACGAGGATATCGGCTCCGGCCTTCTCCCGATCGCGGAGCTGGGCCGTCTGGCCGGCGTCCCCACGCCGATCACGGATGCGCACGTCACCCTGTCCGAGGCCATGATGGGCCGGGATTACCACGCCGAGGGCGTGAATCTTGAGAAGATGGGGCTGGACGGCAAAACGATCGAGCAGGTCCTTGATTACGTCACGCGCGGCTGAACCGCGGAAAGGAACGACACGCCATGAAAATCGAATCGTATAAAATTTATAAGGTGAGCATCCCCACGCGCCGCCGCCACACCTGGGCGAGCAGCACCGCCGACGTCGGGCAGGGCTGGGTCATTCTGGAAGTCAAGACCGACGACGGCATCGTCGGCTACGGCGAAGCCACCACCATGCCGGAGTGGGGCGGCGATTTCGGCCGCTACTACGGCGAGTCGTACGAGACGACCGAAGTCGTCATCCGCGACAACCTCTTCCCCGCCATCGCCGGCATGGATCCCTTTGATATCGACCTCATCCATCACAGGATGGACAAGGCCATCCGCGGCTTTGTTTACGCCAAGGCCGCCATCGACATCGCGCTCTACGACATCATGGGCAAGGCGCTCGACAAGCCCGTTTACAAGCTGCTCGGCGGTCAGCACCGCAAGGCCATTCCCATCGCGCACAGTCTCGGCGTCGTGCTCGACATTGAAGCCGCCGTGGACGAGGCCGTCGCCGCCTGCGGCGAGGGCATCAAGACCATCAAGATGAAGGGCGGTCTCGATCCCGTGCGCGACATGGAGCTGATGGAAAAGCTCCGCAAGGCCGTCGGGCCGCACATCAACATTCTCGTGGACGCCAACCAGGGCTACCCCACCGCCAAGGACGCGATCAAGTGGGGCAAGCGCATGGACCGCTTCGATCTGCAGTATCTGGAGCAGCCGGTCGAGGGCTTTGATCAGCTGCGCGAGGTGACGCGCATGCTCGAAGTGCCCGTGTGCGCCGATGAGAGCTGCTGGACGCCGGCCGACGCGCTCGACATCGTGGCGAAGCACGCGGCGGACTACATCTCCATTTACGTCACCAAGGCCGGCGGTCTGTATCCGGCGCGCACCGTTGCGAAGATCGCCGAGTGCGCCGGTATCCGCTGCAACGTGAACGGCTCGGGCGAGTTCGGCGTCGGCACGGCGGCGAACCTGCACATGGCCTGCTGCGGCGCGAACATCGACCTTGCCTCCGTCTTCCCGATCACCCATGTGGAGGGCTGCCCGGAGCAGACGAAGGTCGCCGCCCGCTGGTACATGGACGATATCATCACCAAGGCGTTCCAGTACGACGATGGCTGCCTGCTCGTCCCCGACGGGTCGGGTCTCGGCGTGGAGATCGACCGCGAAAAGCTCAAAAAATACAGCGAAAGCAAATAACTTCCCGCATACGAAAAGCGCCGGACTTTCCGAAAAGAAAGTCCGGCGGAAGCTGGCTTTTTCGACAGGCTGAGCCGCGGCAGAGTGATCTGCCGCGGCTGCTCTTATTTTGTATGAACGGCACGCTTATTTCTCGTACTCTTTCCACTCTTCCAGAAACTCACGGTACTCGTCCTCCGTCCAGTAAAACGTGAGGTCGTCCTCCGTATAATTCTCCGGTTCGGCGCGCATAAAGCTTTTTCCTGGGTCAAACCCGAAACGCCGCAAGACAGTCTCAGCAAACGCCCGGTAAAACATACCGATGCCGGTGATGACGTTTCCGTCCGTGACCACGCCTTGATGGACAAAGTTTTTCTTTTCCACAAACGGAAACACATCGACCATCTGCATGAAGAAACCCGCCGTAAACTTTTTCCCTTTCAGCAGCCCCGCCCTGCAAAGCAGCAGCGGCGCCGAAGAGATCGCGGCAAACACGGTGTTCGTTCCGATGCCTCGGCGCAGAAAGGCGACCAGCGCCTCGTCATGCAGCGCCGGGAGCGGATCGATCGTGCCAGGCAGGATCACGCAGTCATAGCCTGCGGGATCGGCCTCCGCCGCCGTTTTCGTCGGCAGCAGACGCAGCCCTTCCTCGCTTCGGTACTCTTTGTCCTCTCCGGCAATATAATCGATGCTCTCGCCATACCAGACGGAAAGAGCCGCCGTGAGGCAGGTGATCTCCTGCAAAGACGCGCTCGGATACAGCAAAACGGCAAATCGGCTCATGGGATCTCTCCTTTCGGTAAAAAATATCCCCGTCCGCCGGGACGGGGATATTCGTTGAAACTATGTACTCAGGCGAGCGCGGCGGTGATGATGGCCATCTTGTAGACCTCGTCGGCGTTGCAGCCGCGGGAGAGATCGTTGATCGGGGCGTTCAGACCCTGCAGGATCGGGCCGTAGGCGGCATAGCCGCCGAGACGCTGCGCGATCTTGTAGCCAATGTTGCCGGCCTCGATGCAGGGGAAGATGAAGGTGTTGGCATAGCCCGCGACCTTGGAGCCGGGGAACTTGAGCTGGCCGACGGTGGGGGACACGGCGGCGTCGAACTGCATCTCGCCGTCGATGGCGAGCTCGGGGGCCATTTCCTTGGCGACCTTGGTTGCCTCGTGGCTGAGCGCAACCGTCGCGCCCTTGCCGGAGCCGTTGGTGGAGAAGGAGAGCATGGCGACCTTCGGGTCGATGCCGAAGATCTTGGCGGTGCGGGCCGTCTCGATGGCGACCTCGGCGAGCTTCTGCGCGGCGGAAACGGTCACATTGCCTTCCTTGTCCACGCTGTCCTCGTAGGAGATGTTGATGGCGCAGTCGCCCATGGCGAGGAGCTCTTCGCCGCGCTGCAGAATGAAGCAGGAGGAGACGAGATGCGCGCCCGGACGGGTCTTGATGAGCTGCAGCGCGGGGCGGACGGTGTCGGCGGTGGAGTAGGTAGCGCCGCCGAGCAGGGAGTCGGCCACGCCCATCTTCACGAGCATCGTGCCGAAATAGTTGCCCTTCTTGAGCAGCTCGCGGCACTCTTCGGGCGTCATCTTGCCCTTGCGAAGAGCGACCATCGCATCGACCATCTCGTCCATCTTATCGTAGGTCAGCGGGTCGATGATCTCCAGGCCTTCGATATCGAAGCCGCCCTTGGCGGCCGCGGCCTTGACCTCTTCCACGTTGCCGACGAGCACCGGGGTGAGGAAGCCGTCCTTCTTCAGGCGGGAAGCCGCCTCAAGGATACGGGCATCGGGACCCTCGGTGAACACGATGCGGCGGGGATTGGCTTTCAAAATGTCGATCAGTTTGTCAAACATGGGGAAAACCTCCGGAAAAAACAAATTTTTTAGCATAAATATACTATCACGATTTACGGAAAAGTCAACCTTTACAAACGCGGAACTCTCTTGTTATAATACAGAAAGTAATCAACGCAAAGGAGCGATCGCCCCCCATGACAAGAGGGTTTTCGGAGACCATGTCCGAGCTGCGGCGCAAAAAGGGCGCCTCGCAGCGCACAGCGGCGGCGGATCTCGGCATATCGCAGGCGCTGCTCTCGCACTATGAAAACGGCGCGCGCGAGCCGGGACTGGACTTTGTCTGCCGGGCGTGCGAGTATTACGGCGTTTCGGCGGACTATCTGCTGGGCCGGACGGACGAGCCGGGCGGTGAGACAGCGCCGCGGCTGCACGCGCTGGCGGAGGAGCTTCGCGCTCTTGCCGCGCGCGTAGAAAACGCGCACTGATTCTTTTTTGAGGAGTACCCCTATGATCGACCAGAGCCATATCCGGAATTTTTCCATCATCGCGCACATCGACCACGGCAAATCCACGCTGTCCGACCGGCTCATTGAGCTGTGCGGCGCGGTGGAAAAACGCGAAATGTCCGAGCAGATCCTCGACAACATGGATCTCGAGCGCGAGCGCGGCATCACCATCAAGGCACGCGCCGTCGGACTGACGTACAAGGCCAAGGACGGCGAGACGTATACGCTCAATCTTATCGACACGCCGGGCCATGTGGACTTCAACTACGAGGTCTCCCGCTCGCTCGCCGCGTGCGAGGGCGCGGTGCTCGTTGTGGACGCCTCGCAGGGCGTGGAGGCGCAGACGCTTGCCAACACGTATCTTGCGCTCGAGCACGATCTTGAGATCCTGCCCGTCATCAACAAGATCGACCTGCCCGCCGCCGACCCGGAGCGCACCAAGACCGAGATCGAAGACATCATCGGCATCCCGGCGATGGACGCGCCGGAGATCTCCGCCAAAAACGGCATCAACGTGGAGGCCGTGCCGGAGTACATCGTGCAGCACGTCCCCGCCCCGAAGGGCGATGCCGCCTCGCCGCTCAAGGCGCTCATCTTCGACAGCCAGTACGACGCTTACCGCGGCGTTATCGTGCTTGTCCGCGTCGTGGACGGCGTGATCCGCAAGGATACGCCCATCCGCCTGATGGCCACGGGCGCGGAGTATAAGGTCCTCGAGGTCGGGCATCTGCGCCCGATGGGGCTCGACCCCTGCGATGAGCTCGCCGCCGGCGACGTCGGCTACTTCACCGCGAGCATC
>DPHR01000078.1:813-6483 GCA_003522945.1 Clostridiales bacterium | reverse complement strand
GGCACTCTGGCAGACGCCGCCGTGCAGGCCGCGGTGGATGCGTGCACCGAGGAGTTGGGAGATTCCGGGCGCGTGCTGCTGCGCAAGAGCGGCACGGAGCCGGTGCTGCGCGTCATGGCCGAGGCCGGGACAACCGAGCTCTGCGAGCAGATGGTGGACGCCATCATCGCCGCGATGGATACGTCCGGCCATCTCATCGAGGTGAAAAAGTAATGAAGCTCACGATCCCGGATCTTTACGATCTTGACCATACGCTTGCCGGAGACTATCTGCGGCAGTTCACCTATCCCTGGGAGGCGCTCGCCGGCATCGGCGATATGATCTCCGCGCTCGGCGCGGCTCTTCCGGCGGACGAATACGACCATCCCGAGGAGGGCGTTTGGGTCGCGCGCGACGCGAAGGTCTACCCCACCGCGTATCTCGGCGCGCCGTGCATCATCGGGCATAAAACCGAGGTGCGCCCCGGCGCTTTCATCCGCGGCAATGCGCTCGTCGGCGATAACTGCGTCGTCGGCAACTCCACGGAGCTCAAAAACGTCATTCTTTTCGATAATGTACAGGTGCCGCATTATAATTATGTCGGCGACTCCATTCTCGGCTACAAGTCCCACATGGGCGCGGGCTCCATCACGAGCAACGTCAAGAGCGACAAGCTCCCCGTCGTCATCCACAACGAAGGCGAGGAGATCGAGACCGGCCGCAAAAAGGTCGGCGCGATGCTCGGCGACTATGTGGAGGTCGGATGCAACAGCGTTCTCAATCCCGGCACCGTGATCGGGCGGGACGCAAGCGTTTACCCCACGTCCTGCGTGCGCGGCGTTGTGCCGGAGCGGTGCATTTACAAAGCCAAGGGCAATATTGCCGTAAAAAAATGATAAAGGAGAAGATGTCTTGAAAGTAATCGTCGCCGAAAATCACGAGGAGGTCAGCCGTCTTGCCGCTGACATTCTGGAGGAAACGGTCCGCGCGAACCCCTGCTGCACGCTCGGTCTCGCCACCGGCTCAAGCCCGGTCGGCATGTACCGGGAGCTTTCGCGGCGCTGCCGCGAGGAGGGTCTGGATTTCTCCCGCGTTCACAGCGTGAATCTCGACGAGTATGTCGGTCTCGCCCCCACTCATGAGCAGAGCTACCGTTATTTCATGGACAGCAATCTTTTTGACCACATCAACATCGACAAAGCCAACACCTATGTTGCCAAGGGCACCGGCGACGCGGAGGAGAATCTCCGCGAGTTCAACGCCGTGCTCGACCGTACCGACATTGACGTGCAGGTGCTCGGCGTCGGCCCGGACGGTCATCTCGGCTTCAACGAGCCGGGCGACACGCTCTGCGACAGCGCCCACAAGGAGGTGCTCGACGAGAGCACCATCGACGCCAACCAGCGCTTCTTCGCCTCGCGCGACGATGTGCCGCGCTACGCGCTCACCATGGGCATGGGCAACATCCTGCGCGCGAAAAAGCTCCTTATGATCGTCTCCGGCCACAAGGAGGACGCAATGCGCCGTCTGCTGCTATCCGAGCGCATCGACCCGCACTGCCCGGCAACGTTTCTGCGTCTGCACCGCGACGCCGTGGTGCTGCTCGAACGCTCTCTCGCCGACGCGATCGGCTATAAGGCGTAAGCCTTTCATCCACCGCTCCCCTGCGGATACCCCGCAGGGGACGCCCCGTTTCCCGTTTACTTTGGAGGATATTCTTTTATGTGTGGAATTGTAGGATTTACCGGCTCGCAGGCGGCGGCTCCGCTGCTTCTGGACGGGCTGCGCAAGCTGGAATACCGCGGGTATGACAGCGCCGGCATCGCCGTGCAGAAGGACGGCGCGCTGCATATGATCAAGGCGTCCGGCCACATCGACGCGCTTGCGGAGAAAACACAAAACGGCACGCTGCTGCCCGGCACTTCCGGCATCGGCCACACCCGCTGGGCGACGCACGGCGCACCCACCGACACGAACGCGCACCCGCATATGTCCGCCGACGGCAAATTTGCCATCGTCCACAACGGCATTATCGAAAACTACGCGGCGCTGCGCGACGAGCTTAAAAGCAAGGGCTTCGTATTCCGGAGCGAGACCGACACGGAAGTCATCGTGCATCTGCTCGACATGTACTATACCGGCGATCTCAAGGCCGCCGTGCTGCACACCGCCGCGCGGCTCGAGGGCTCCTATGCGCTCGGCGTTCTCTGCGCCGACCAGCCGGGGACGATCTGCGCCGTGAAAATGGCATCGCCGCTCATTCTCGGCGTGGGCGTCGGCGAAAATTTCTTTGCCTCCGACGTGACCGCGCTCGTGAGCCACACCAAAAACGTGATCTATCTGGAGGACGGCGAGTTTGCTGAGATAACGCCCGACTCCATTTCCATTTATGACAGCACCGGTGCGACGGTGCACCGCAGCATTTCCCGCATCGTCTGGGATATCGAAGCCGCGGAAAAGGGCGGCTATGAGCACTTTATGCTCAAGGAGATCATGGAGCAGCCCCGCGCGCTCAAGGCGACCATCGCCCCGCGCATCAAGAACGGGAAGATCGTCCTCGACGATTTTGACGAGGCGTTCCGCGCCGACTTCCGGTACATCAACCGCATCGTTATCACCGCGTGCGGCAGCGCGTATCACGCCGGGTGCGTCGGACGGTACATGATCGAATCGCTCTGCCGCGTGCCGGTGGAGGTCGATGTGGCGAGCGAGCTGCGTTACCGCCACCCGATCGTGGATGAGCACACGCTGCTCATTGCCGTTTCCCAGTCCGGCGAGACTGCCGACACCATCGCCGCCATCCGCGAATGCAAGGCGCACGGCGCGCGCGTGCTCACGATCGTCAACGTCGTCGGCAGCACCGTGGCAAAGCTCGGCGATTATGTCATGTACACCTGGGCCGGCCCGGAGATCGCCGTTGCCACCACGAAGGGCTACACCACGCAGATCGCCGTGCTCGATCTGCTCGCCGTATGGATGGCCAACGAGCGCCGGACGCTCACCGCGCCGCGGTACGCCGAGCTCGTCGCCGGCATTGCGGATCTGCCCGAGCGCACGCAGCGCAGCATTGACCTGAACCCGCAGGTCAGCTATCTTGCCGAGCGCTACTGCGGCAACAGCTCGCTCTTCTTCATCGGGCGCAATATCGACTACGCCGTCGCGCTTGAAGCCTCGCTCAAGCTCAAGGAGATCTCCTATATCCACTCCGAGGCGTATGCCGCCGGAGAGCTCAAGCACGGCACCATCGCGCTCATCGATCCGGGCCGTCTCGTCGTTTCGCTCGCGTGCTACGAGGAGCTGTTCGACAAGACGATGTCCAACATCAAGGAAGTCAAGGCGCGCGGGGCCAAGGTCCTCGCCGTGGTGAACGAGGGCAACCGCCGTGTGTTCGCCGAGGCGGACGACGTACTCTTCGTCCCCGTGACCGACCCGCTCTTCTCCGCCATTCCGGAGATCCTTCCCCTGCAGCTTTTCGCCTATCATGTCGCCCGGTGCAACGGGTGCGACATTGATAAGCCCCGCAATCTCGCCAAATCCGTCACCGTGGAGTGAGTTTCATGAAAGACGTTTACGAAAATCCCCTCTGCTCGCGCTACGCCTCGGAGCAGATGCAGCATCTCTTCTCCCCGCAGTGGAAGTTTTCGACGTTCCGCCGTCTCTGGCTCGCGCTCGCCGAGAGCGAGCAGGAGCTGGGGTTGTCCATCACGGACGAGCAGCTTGAGGAAATGCGCGCGCATCTCGACGATATCGATTTTGACCGTGCCGCCGAGTATGAGCACCGGCTGCGCCATGACGTAATGGCGCACATCCGCACGTTCGGCGACGCCTGCCCGAAGGCCGCAGGCATCATCCATCTCGGCGCGACGAGCTGCTATGTGGACGATAACACCGACCTTCTGCAGATGCGCGCAGCGTTGAAGCTCATCCGCGGCGAATTGCTCGCGGTGATCGACGCGCTTTCCGAATTTGCCGCGCGTGAGGCCGACACGCCGACGCTCGCCTGGACGCACTTCCAGGCCGCGCAGCCCACGACCGTGGGCAAGCGCGCGACGCTCTGGCTGCAGGATTTTCTGCTCGACTTAGAGCAGCTCGAAACGGAGCTCTCCCGCCTTCCCATCTCCGGGTGCAAGGGCGCAACCGGCACCGCGGCGAGCTTTCTCGCCCTCTTCCACGGCGACGGGGAGAAGGTCCTCGCGCTCGAGAAGAAGATCGCAGAAAAGATGGGCGTTCCCAACTGCATCCCCGTCGCCGGGCAGACGTACACGCGAAAGCTCGATTCCTTTGTGATGAACGTCCTCTCCGGCATCGCGCAGAGCGCTGCAAAAATGGCGACGGACATGCGCCTTCTCGCGCATCTGCGCGAGCTGGACGAGCCGTTTGAGACTGAGCAGGTCGGCTCCTCCGCTATGGCCTACAAGCGCAATCCCATGCGCTGCGAGCGCGTGTGCTCGCTCAGCCGGTACGTGGTAAATCTCGCCTCCAACACCGCGGACACCGCCATGACGCAGTGGCTCGAGCGCACGCTCGACGATTCGGCCAACCGCCGTCTCACGCTGCCGGAGGGTTTCCTCGCGTGCGACGCCATTTTGACGCTCTGCGCCAACGTCGTGCGCGGCTGCAAAGTATATCCGCGCGTAATGGAAAAGCACCTGCGCGAAGAGCTGCCGTTTCTTGCGACCGAGAACATTCTCATGCGCGCCGTATCGCTCGGCGAAGACCGCCAGAAGCTGCACGAGGTCATCCGGCAGTATTCCGTGCGCGCGGCGGAGAGCGTCAAGCTCCGCGGCGAGGACGGGCATCTGCTCGATATGCTGCTCGCGGACGAACGGTTCCATTTAACGCCGGAGGCTCTGGAGGAGCTTCTGGATGTCCGCCAGTTCGTCGGGCTTGCGCCGGAGCAGACGCGCGCCTTTCTCAAAACTCATGTTTATCCCGTGCTGGAAGCGCGCCGCGGCGATATCGCCGGGAGCGTTCCGGTGCGTGTCTAAAAAGCAAGGAGGATACAAAAATGCTTACTGCTGTTGTCGGAATCAACTGGGGCGACGAGGGAAAAGGCCGCATGGTCGATCTTTTCTCCGCCGAGCATGAGATCGTTGTCCGCTATCAGGGCGGCAACAACGCCGGTCACACCGTCGTGAACGAGCGCGGCAAATTCGTTCTCAATCTGCTGCCGTCCGGCATTCTGCGCCCCGGCACGGTGAACGTCCTCGGCCCCGGCATGGTGCTCGATCTTGAGCATCTCACAAACGAAGTCGCGCACATCCGCGAGCAGGGCGTGGCGATCACGCCCGAGCATCTGAAGATCAGCGACCGCGCCACCATCTGCATGCCGTACCACAAGATGATGGACATTCTCGAAGAGGACCGTCTCGCGGACAAGAAGTTCGGCTCCACGCGCCGCGGCATCGGCCCGGTGTACGCCGACAAGTATATGAAGAAAACGCTGCGCACCGGCGATCTTCTCTTCCCGGACAAGCTGCGCGAAAAGCTCGCCGATCTTGTCGAGTGGAAGAACATCACCGTGCAGGGTTACGGCCACGAGCCGGTCAGCGTTGACGAGATGTACGCCTGGCTGGAGAAATACGCCTTCCCGTGGCGCGAGTATCTCTGCAACACGACCGAATACCTCTCCGCGCAGGCGGACGCGGGCAAGAGCATTCTCTTTGAGGCCCAGCTCGGCGCGCTGCGCGA
>DPHR01000078.1:0-621 GCA_003522945.1 Clostridiales bacterium | reverse complement strand
GACTTCGGCATCTACCCCTACACCTCGTCCTCGTCCACGATCGCGGCCTACGCCCCCATCGGCGCGGGCATCCCGGCCAAGCGGCTGGACAGCGTTGTCGGCATCATGAAGGCATATTCGAGCTGCGTCGGCGAAGGGCCGTTCGTGTGCGAGCTCTTCGGCGAGGAGGGCGACCGTCTGCGTGAAGCCGGCGCCGAGTACGGCGCGGCCACGGGCCGTCCCCGCCGTGTGGGTGGGTTTGACGTCGTCGCCTCCCGCTACGGCGTGCAGATGCAGGGCGCGACCGAGCTCGCGCTCACAAAGCTCGATGTGCTCTCCGGCTGGGAGAAGATTCCCGTCTGCACCGGTTACGAGATAGACGGCAAGATCATCCACACCTTCCCCGTGGAGACCGTGCTTGAGCGCTGCAAGCCCGTATACGAATACGTTGAGGGCTTCTCCGGCGACATTTCCGGCTGCCGGAAGTTTGAGGATCTGCCCGAGGCTGCGCGCAATTACGTCCGCTATCTCGAAAACGCCGTCGGCTGCCGCATCGGCTGGGTGTCCGTTGGCGCAGGCCGTGAGGAATATATCCGTCTATGAAAAAACTGCGCGTATTTTTCGCGTGCGTCACGAGCCGCC
>DPHR01000017.1 GCA_003522945.1 Clostridiales bacterium | reverse complement strand
GCCGGTGGTGGATGTGGCCGCGGTCGGCGTGGAACGGGCTCTCGCCGCGGCTCACGCGCCGGACAACGGCGAACACGGTGTCCGTAAGCGGCAGCGCGAGCGTGAGCACCGGCACCGCGAACGCGACAAGCGTGTACATTTTAAAAAGGCCGAGCACCGACGCTGTGGAGAGAACGTAGCCCAAAAGCAGCGAGCCGGAGTCGCCCATAAAGATCTTGGCAGGATTGATGTTGAACGGGAGAAACCCGAGACACGCGCCGCCGAGCGCGGCGACGAGCACGGAGATCTCCGTCGCCTGCGGGAGAAAGAGCGACACGGCGAGCATCGAGGCGCACCCAATGCCGCACACGCCCGCGGCGAGCCCGTCGAGCCCGTCGATGAGATTTAAGGCGTTCGTCATGCCGACGATCCAGAGAAGCGTCACCGGCACGCTCAGCGCGCCGAGCGCGATCGCCTCGGCGGAGGCGTCGCCGGGGTTCGTGAGAATGCGGATCACAACGCCGTGCCGGATGGCGACGATCGCGGCGATGATCTGCAAAACGAGCTTGACCCATGGGCGGAGCGAAACGAGATCGTCCACCGCGCCGGTCACGACAATGATGACGCTGCCGAGCAATATACCCTGCACCGGCTCGTCGATGCCCGTGAACGGCAGCACTCCGGCGAGAAAGCCGGCAAACAGCGCCAGCCCGCCGAGCCGGGGGATCGGATGATTGTGGACGCGCCGGGACTCGCCCGGCATGTCCATCGCGCCGATCTTGCAGGCAAATTTTCGCACGGCGGGCGTGGCAAGCAGACACACCGCCGCCGCGGCGAGCAGCGCGAGCAGCACACGCACCCGCAGCCGCAGAGCCAGAGCAGGAAGCATTCCCTTCCGCCTTTCTTTTTTTCGAGTACCGCCGCGCAGCGCGGCGGTGCCTGAAATTTACTGAAAATTAGATTTGGACGAAGCCGATCTTCTTATAGACCTTGCGCAGCGTGCGGTTGGCGGCATAGGCCGCCCGCTCCGCGCCGTCGCGCAGGATGTCTTCAAGATACGCCTTGTCCTTCATGAGCCGTTCGGCCTCCTCGCGGATGGGGCGCAGCGTTTCCACAACGGCCTCGCCCACGGCGGGCTTGAACGCACCGTAGCCCATGCCGTCAAATTCGGCCTCGATCTCGTCCATCGTCTTACCTGTACAGACGCTGTAGATCTGCATAAGGTTCGTTACGCCCAGCTTTTCGGGGCAGGCATACACGCAGTGGCCGGTCTCGGAGTCCGTCACGGCGCGCTTGAAGCAGCGCATAATGTCGTCCGGGGACTGCATGATATAGATGCACCCGCCGGGGTCCTTGTCCGACTTGGACATTTTGTTCTCCGGGCTCGTGAGACTCATGATACGCGCGCCCGTGGGCGGGATATAGGGCTCGGGGATGGTGAACACGTCGCCGTAAATGTTATTGAAGCGCATGGCGATATCGCGGCAGATCTCCACATGCTGCTTCTGGTCGCCGCCGACGGGGACAAGGTCGGTCTGGTAGAGCAGGATGTCCGCGGCCATGAGCGCGGGGTAGGTGAAGAGACCGGCGTTGATATTATCCGCATTTTTGGAAGACTTATCCTTGAACTGCGTCATGCGGGAGAGCTCGCCGAACATGGTGTAGCAGTCAAGCACCCAGCCGAGCTGCGCGTGCGCGGGGACGTGGCTCTGGATGAACAGAGTGTTCTTCTTCGGGTCAAGACCGCAGGCGATGTACTGCGCGAGCTGCGAAAGCGCGCGGCGGCGCAGATCGGCCGGCACCTGCCGGACGGTGATGGCGTGCATGTCTACGATGCAGTAGTAGCATTCATATTCATCGGAGAGCGCCACCCAGTTTTTGATCGCCCCCATATACGAGCCGAGCGTAAGATCGCCGGAGGGCTGGATGCCGGAGAATATGATTTTTTTGCGGGCAGCTTCTTCCATGATGATTCTTTCCTTTCATAAGCATTTTAAAGATGCGGAGCTATGGTTTCCGTACTTTTTAATTATGGCATTATAACACGCCGGTTTTGGCTTGACAATACAGAGCCTATCCAATAAGATGGGAAAATGACAAAAGACCTTTGGGAGGTTTATCCGTATGGACAATACATGGTTTGAGAAAATGGAAGAGCGCATCCCGCGCGGCGAGGTACGCACCCGCTTCGCGCCGAGCCCCACGGGGTATATGCACGTGGGCAACCTGCGCACGGCGCTCTACACCTGGTGCATCGCCCGCCACGCGCACGGCAAGTTCCTGCTCCGCATTGAGGACACCGACCAGTCCCGCCAGGTAGAGGGCGCGGTCGAGGTCATTTATAAAACGCTGCGCGACTGCGGTCTTGACCACGACGAAGGCCCCGACGTCGGCGGTCCGGTCGGCCCGTATGTGCAGACCGAGCGGCGCGATACCTATCTTCCCTACGCCAAGCGCCTCGTGGAGCGCGGCCACGCCTATTACTGCTTCTGCGACAAGACCGAATCCGAGGAGGATTCCGGCGACTTCACCCGCAAGGACGACCCCTGCCGCGATCTTTCCGCGGAAGAGGTGCAGCGCCGTCTTGACGCCGGTATGCCGTGGGTCATCCGCCAGAAGATCCCCCACGAGGGCGAAACGACGTTCCACGACGAGATCTTCGGCGACATCACCGCGCCAAACGCCGATCTCGACGACCAGGTGCTCATCAAGCGCGACGGGCTCCCGACCTACAACTTTGCAAACGTCATTGACGATCATCTCATGGGCATCACCCACGTCGTGCGCGGCAGCGAGTATCTCTCCAGCGCGCCGAAGTACAACCTTCTGTACGAGGGTCTCGGCTGGGACGTGCCGAGCTATGTCCACTGCTCGCCCGTCATGCGCGACGCGCACAACAAAATGTCCAAGCGCCACGGCGACCCCTCGTACGAGGATCTTGTCGCGCAGGGCTTCCTCACCGAGGCGATCGTGAACTACGTCGCGCTTCTCGGCTGGGCGCCCGGCGGTGAGCGGGAGATCTTTTCGATCAACGAGCTCGCGGAGGCGTTCGATATGTCCCGCATCTCGAAGTCCCCGGCCATTTTCGATATCGAAAAGCTCACGTACTTCAACAGCGAGTACATCAAGGCCATGTCCCCCGAGGCGTTTGCACGCGCCGCCGAGCCGTGGATCCGCAAGGCCGTCAAGACCGAAAGCTACGATCCCGCCCTCATCGCCGCCATTTTGCAGCAGCGCACCGAAAAGCTCTCGGACATTCCCGAAAAGCTCGGCTTCTTCGATACGCTGCCCGAGTACGACACCGCGCTCTACGTCCACAAGAAGTCCAAGTGCGACGAGACCGTCGCGCTCGATATGCTCAAAAAGATGCGCCCGCGTCTCGCGGCCATCACCGACTGGACGGAGGAGGCCGTGCACGACTGTCTGATCGGCGCGGCGGCGGAATTCGGCTGCAAAAACGCCCTCGTCATGTGGCCGGTGCGCATCGCCGTTTCCGGCGAGGCCGTGACGCCCGGCGGCGCCGTGGAGATCTGCCATATCCTCGGCCGGACCGAAACGCTCGCGCGCATCGACAAGGGCATCGAAAAGCTGGAAAAATGACAAAATAAGGTCGAAGAAATTCGGCAAAACAGCGCCTCTTTTCGCCATACTAAGCGAAAAGAGGTGCTGTATTATTATGAAGAAACGAACGACCATACGAATTATCTCCTTCCTCGCCGCCGCGACCGTCGCGCTCGGCGCGGCGAGCGTCATTTTCTACCGCCGCGCCGTGACCGCCGAGCGGGAGGAGCGCCACCGCGGGGAATACGCCTTTTCCGAGCTGTGCGCCGCGGCAGACGGCCTTTCCGCGGCGCTCGAAAAATCACAGTACGCCGTGAGCCCGGCCATCACCGCCTCGCTCTGCGCGGAGGTCTATTCCCGCGCGCAGACGGCAAGCGCGGCGCTCTCATCGCTCTCCGTCCCGCTCATGGAGCTGGAGAATACGGCGTCCTTTTTCGCCAGGACCGGCGACTACGCGCTCTGGCTCCTGCGCGAGAGCAGCGGCGGCGATGATGTGAGCGAGGAAGCGCGCGAAAATCTGCGCGCGCTCGGCGACACGGCCGCGCTTCTCTCCGGCAATCTGGCGCAGCTGCGCTCCGACGTCGCCGGGGGCCTCGTGAGCACCCGCGCCGCCGCGGCGATGGACGACGCGCTCCCCTCTCTCGGCGACAGCTTTCTCGGCATGGAGCAGGAGTTTCCGGAAATGCCGACGCTCGTGTACGACGGGCCGTTTTCCACCTCCGTTGCCGAGCGCGAGCCGCACATGATAAAAGACGCGCGCGAGGTGACGCAGGATGCCGCCGCGCTCGTCGCGGCGGGGTTTCTCGGTATGCGGAGCAATCTCGTCTCCGCCGCCGGAGAGAGCGAGGGCAAGATTCCCGTCTACCGCTTCACCGGCGGGGACTATACCGTGAGCGTCAGCCGGAAGGGCGGATACGTCGTGCGCGCCCTCTCGCAGCGCGCGCCGGTGCGCTCGGCCATCACCGTGGACGCCGCGCTTGAAAAGGCCGCGGAATTTCTCGCCGCGCACGGCTGCCGCGGCATGAAGGAGAGCTATCATATTCTCAAGGACCACGTGCTCACCGTGACGTACTGCGCCGAGCAGAACGGCGTGATGTGCTATCCGGACATGGTAAAGCTCGCCGTCGCCATGGATACCGGCGAGATACTGCGCTTTGACGCCGAGGCCTATCTCACCTCCCACGCCGAGCGGGATCTGCCCGAACCGGCGGTGTCGGAGGAGGACGCCCGTGCCATGGCAGGGGAGGGGCTGACGGTACAAAGCGAAAAGCTCGCCGTCATCCCGACGTCCGGCGCGGAGGAGATCTACTGCCGCGAGCTCATCTGCGAAACGGAGGACGGGCGGCATTATCTTCTCTATGTGAACGCGATGACCGGCGCGCAGGAGAAGATTTTGATCCTTCTTGAGGACGAGAGCGGCACGCTTGCACTCTGAAACCCCTCAAAACAGTGGGAAAACTTGACAGAGGCGGATTCGTATAGTAAAATACACACACTATTATGGAATAGTATAAATTCCGAAAGTATGCAGTTTTATTATACAAAGGAGGTCATCCTAATGGGCTTCATTCCGGAAACCACCTGCCGCCGCTGCGGCCAGAAATACTCCGGACTGCGCAACCGCTGCCCGAACTGCGGCACGCCCCGGCAGAATCAGCCGAACCGCGTACCGCATACGACCGCATCCGCCACGCCGAACACCGCCGCTTCCCGCCGCGCCGGCGCCGATATCCGCTGGCAGCTCATCTTCGGCGGCATTCTTCTCGTCGCCGTGATCCTCGCCGTCGTCGTGCTCATCGCGGGCGGAGGGAAGGACTCCGGCCCCAGCTCCGGCAACCGCCCGTCCGTGACGAATAACCCCGGCAGCCAGATCGTCTACAGCGCGGCCGACCTGCCGACACCCAGCCCCTCGCCCATCCCGACGCCCGAAGCCAGCCCCACCCCGGTCATTGAGTCGATGGCGATCGCGTTCCTCAACAAAAATGTCAAGGAGCACTCTCTCACGCTGACGAACGCCGGAGAGATCACGATCGATCTCGATCTGAACGTCTTCCCGAGCTCGGACGATCTGCCCGTGACGTGGAGCAGCAGCAACGAGAAGATCCTCACCGTGGACGACCGCGGCGTCGTGACCGTTGTCGGCGCCTCGCCGAACATCACCGTCCACGCGGTGATCGTCGCCGAGTGCGGCGGTCTGCAGGACTATGTGACGATCTACGTCCCGGCGTATCAGGCGGCATATCTCACGCAGAACCTGTACGATCCCGAAACCTACGAGCAGGACAATCTCGAGTGGGACAGCATCATCTACGCCAAGCCCTCGGCCAAGCCGGGCTGATCGACGCAGATTTTTCCGAAAAATAACGCAAAAAACAGTTGACAAGGGGTATTATCTTTTGTATAATACCCCTTGCCTTGAAAAATTCGGACGATTAGCTCAGCTGGTATGAGCATCCGCTTGACGTGCGGAGGGTCACAGGTTCAAGTCCTGTATCGTCCACCATAAAAATGCCGCGACAAACGTCGCGGCATTTTTATATTTTCGCAGCATTGAAAGAAAGAAAAAAGGAGACTGGCAGCAGTGCACAGTCTCCAAGGATGTAGTCAGCAAAGTTTGCAAGACAGGGCTGACCGCAGTGGTTTTATTATAGTGGGATTCCGGAATGCTGTCAAGATGAAAATAACAGAAAGAAACATTTCTTCCGAAAACAAGAATCGACAAATTTCGCANNGTTCGAGTCCTGTATCGTCCACCAGAAACATACCGCTCCTTACGGAGCGGTATGTTTTTTATATCGGGTGGCTCGAACCTGTGACCCTGCACCCGAAGGGTGCGTTGAGCGAAGCGGAATATGTGCGGACGCAGCCGCGCAGCGGCAGGCATCCGCAAGTTCGAGTCCTGTATCGTCCGCCAGAAACATACCGCTCCTCACGGAGCGGTATATTTTTATATTGGAAAACAAGTCTCTTCTCATAACGCATCAGGCCGCCGGTTTCTCCGGCGGCCTGATGCGTTTATTTATAGCTTCTGCGGGTCGTTTTTCTTCACCCATTCCTCGGCGAAGCGGGCGAAGCGGCG
>DPHR01000122.1:983-4823 GCA_003522945.1 Clostridiales bacterium | reverse complement strand
GCGGCGTCGCGGCCGAGCGTCTGCACGGCTTCGGCAAACGCTGCCGCGTCGCCGAACGGGACGAGATAGCCTGCGCCGGAGCCTTCCAGCAGATCCTCGTGTCCCTTCACCCGCGTGAGCACGCAGGGGAGCGCCGTGTGCATCGCTTCCATCACCGCGAACGGCAGCCCCTCCGACCGGCTCGCGGAAACGCAGATATCCGCCGCGGCGAGCGCACCGCGCACATCGGAGAGCCGCCCCGGAAACCGGCTGCGGGAAGAGATGCCGAGCGTTTCGGCTTCGGCTTTGCACGCTTGCAGCAGCGCGCCGTCGCCGGGGAGCAGGAGATAATAGTTCTCCGGCAGCCGGGCGAGCGTCTGAAGGAGCAGCGTCTGGTTTTTGCGCTTGGAAAATTCCGCGGCGCAGATGAGACACACGGCATCCTCCGGCAGAGAATACGCCGCTCTTGCCGCGGCGCGCTCCTCCGGCGCGGCGGGGGGGAAGCGGGAAAAATCAACGCCCATGCCGGGAATAAAATATACGTTTCCGCGGCAGAGCCGGTGCTTTTTGGCGATCTGCTCGTCGCAGCGGTTCATAACGAGAATGTCGTCCGTAACGCCCGCCGTCAGCTTTTCCGCCGCGAGCAGCACCGTGCGCCGCAGCGCGCCGGAATCGCCGTCAAAGAGATACCCGTGTACCGTATTGACGACGCGGGTATGCTTTTTCCCCGCGAGCATCACGCCCAGACGGGTGAAAAACGCGGCGAGCGAGGTGTGCGTCACGATCACGTCGTACCGGTTCTTACGGATATCCCGCGCCAAAAGCGCGGCGGCGCGGAAATTTCTCGGCGATACGAAGCTCTTCGTAAACGGCACGGCGAGAAACCGCACGCCCTCGCCGAGATCTTCGCCGCTGCCGTTCGCCGCGGCGGTCACATCCCAGCCGAGCGAGCGCAGCGCGGCGAGATATGGCAGATGAAAGCTCACCAAATGCGCGCTGCTGGAGGCGGTATATAAAATTTTCGGCGCGGAATGGTTCATGGCGTCCTCCGGTACGGTATTTTCTACACCGGATTATAACAGAAACCGTGGAAGAAACAAACCATTTGTGGTAAAATATAGCTGCGTAAGCGCGCGGGCGCGAACCACGCCGCGCGGCAAACCGTCTAAAAACTGACAAAACCTTCCTATACGGCGGAAAATGCGATGAAGAAACGAGAAACAAAAAAGACCGTCCTCTGGGCGGCAACGGATATGGCGCTGTCCGTGGCGGCGATGGCGGCGGCGTTTTTTATCCGGTTCGTGCTGTTCCGGGGCGAAAACCCGGTCGGCGGCTTCGGGTATCATATGCTCTGGGCGGGGCTGTTCTCGCCGGTGTACGCCGTGCTCTTCGGGCTGCTCGGCATCTACGAGCCGCAGCCGCAGCGCGGCTTCATCCACGAATTTGGAAACATCGTTCTCGGCTGCACGTTCGGCGTGATGCTGTATATCGATCTCATCTTCGTGTTCCGCGTGGTGGACTTTTCGCGCTGGATGATCCTTCTCTGCTATCTGCTGCTCATCGCGTTCACCGGCGCGCGCGGCTTTATTGCGCACCGCCTGCTCCGCCGGCAGTACCGCGCCGGAAATGGGCTGCGCCGCCTTGTCATCATCGGCGACGGCGCGTCGGCGCGCGAATGTCTGCGCCGCGTGAAGAAGGGGCGCGACGCCGGCTGGACGGTCATCGGCAGCGTGGGCGCATCGGCGCTCAGCGGCGTGCCGCATCTGGGCTCTTATGATTCTCTGCGCACGGCGCTCGAGACGAACGCGCCGGACGAGGCGGTGATCGCCATGGAGGAAAACCAGGCGGAACGGCTCGGCGGGATACTGCGCGAATGCGAGGATACCGGCGTGAAGCTCGCACTGCTGCCGATCGGGTATGAATATATGTCGCGCCACCCGTATGTGGAGGAGCTGTGCGGCCTGCCGCTGGTGAACGTCCGGCGTGTGCCGCTCGACAATGCCGGCGCGGACATCGTCAAGCGTCTTTTTGATATTCTCGCGAGTCTTGTTCTCATTGTTCTCACATCGCCCGTCATGTTCGTCGCCGCGATCGGCACGCGCCTTTCCTCTCCGGGGCCGGTTCTGTTCCGGCAGGAGCGTATCGGCAAGGACAAGAAGCCCTTTTATATGCTCAAATTCCGCTCCATGCGCGTGAACGCGCAGTCGGACACGGCGTGGACGCGCGACCACGACCCGCGCCGCACGGCGTGGGGAGCGTTCATGCGGCGCTACTCCATCGATGAGCTGCCGCAGCTCTTCAATGTCCTTGCGGGCGATATGTCGCTCGTCGGCCCGCGGCCGGAGATCCCGCGGTATGTCGATCATTTCAAATACAGCATTCCGCTTTATATGGTGCGCCATCAGGTGCGCCCCGGCATCACCGGCTGGGCGCAGGTCAACGGTCTGCGCGGCGATACCTCCATCCGCGCGCGGGTGGATTACGATCTCTATTATATCGAAAACTGGTCGATGCTGTTTGATATCAAGATCCTGCTTATGACGCCGTTCAAGGGCGTGGTAAACCATCAGGAATCGCTGAAATGAGGGATAAACCCATGGAAAAGAGAGAAAACGGCGTGCGCGTGGAGCACCTCACCGGCGCGCTGCCGATGAGCGAGATGCTGGAAAAGTATGTGGACGTGGAAAAATTCCTCGGCTATTGCGCTGCGTGCCCGCGCTGCGGGCAGACGTGGTCCTGCCCGCCCTACGATTTTGACCCCGCGGCGGTCTGGCCGCGGTACGCCGCGGTCACGCTGTACGCCGTGCAGGTGTTCCCGGAGAGCGAGGAGGCGAAAGCCGCGGCGCTCGCCGACCCGGAGATGTTCCTCCGCCCGTACCGGAGAGCGTTTGACGCGCTGCTCGAAGAGCGGGAGCGGGAAACGTGCGGTTCCCTTCGCCTGGACGCCGGGCGCTGCCTCGTGTGCGAGCGATGCGCGCGCCGGGACGAGGAGCCCTGCCGGTTTCCGGAAAAGCTCCGCTATTCGCTCGAATCGCTCGGCGCGAACGTCGGCGCACTCGCCGCGGACAAGCTGGGCGCGCCGCTCCAATGGGGGACAAAGGACGCACCGCCGGAATACTTTGTACTGGTCGGCGCGGTGCTGACGAAGGGAGAATAAGGAATGCTCGAAAGCCTTTTTCAAACCTACGATTCCGTCATCGTGCTCGATACGGAGACGACCGGCGTGAACTGCAAATCCGACGAGATCATTGAGCTTGGCTTCCTGCGGCTCGACCGGGCGGGGGAGCGCACGGAGGAAGATTATCTCATCCGCCTCTCGCCGGGCCGCCGCCTGCCGCCGGTCATCACGCAGCTCACCGGCATCCGTGAGGATGAGCTTTTTCAAAACGGCGTGGAAAAGGACGTGGCTGCGGAGGCGTTCGTCCGTTCGCTCGCCGGAGAAAAGCCGCTCGTATGCGCGTACAACGCGCAGTTTGATCTGTGCTTCCTCTTTTACTTCCTGCACCGGCTCGGCTGCGACGGGGTGCTGCAAAAGGCGCAGTTTCTCGACATCATGGCGATCTACAAAGACCGGCGGGACTATCCGCACAAGCTGTGCAACGCCGTGGAGAGCTATGGTGTAGACGGCGTAAACTCCCACCGCGCCGTGGACGACGTCAACGCTGCGCTCGAGGTGCTGCTCGCCATGGAGCGGGAGCGCGGCGATATCGAGCGGTACATAAACCTTTTCGGCTACAACCCCAAATACGGCCCGCCGAAGCCGCAGATCGGCTCCGTCCGCTACGAGCCGCAGCCCTACCAGAGACAAAAGCTGCTGTACGAATAATGAAAATGCACCCCCGCGGGAAATTTCCCGCGGGG
>DPHR01000122.1:0-793 GCA_003522945.1 Clostridiales bacterium | reverse complement strand
GCGGGAAATTTCCCGCGGGGGTGCGCTGTATCATTTCGTATTATCCGAGCTTCGCAAAATCAAAGAGCTCCGCGAACGCCTCAAGATCTTCCTTCGTGACCGGCTCCGGCATGAAGAAACTGTTGCCCTCCGTGCCGCCGAGCAGGTTGATGGCCACGAACGCCTTCGGCTGGTCGGACATCACGACGCAGCGGCTCGGGCCGAGCGAGAGCTGCACCTCGTCGCCGCGGGAGGTCGTGTAGATCCACTCCTCATAATCCTCGGCGCTGCCGATGTTCAGCGTGACCTCGGAGAACGCGCCCTTGACGTACCGGCCAAGCTGATATTCGTAGCTCTTGCCGGAAACGTTTGTGCCGTAGGCCTGGAAGGAGCCGTCCTCGTAAATATATCCGCTCACGGCGGTGCAGTCGGTAAGGAACGGTTCGGCGTTCAGCAGGGAGTAGAGCGTATCCTCGCTGTCAAAGTCCGTCACAGACGTGTGCAGCCGCAGATTATACTTGCGGGTGATCTGGTCGAGCTCGTTGGCCATGTCCTGCGTGGAGGCGGAGTAGAGATCGTACTTCTCCGGCAGGCAGGCGGCGGCTTCCTTCGCCATGGCGGCGGTGTCGTACGACGCAAGGAAGTCCATCCACTCGGCGTTTGCCTTGAACTCCGGGCTCCCCGGCACGCCCTGCAGCGCGATGACCGTGCTGTCGCTCACCGGCTCCGCCGTGGCGGAGACCGCGGCGGGGGAGGCGTTCGGGTCGGTGACGGTGAGACTCTTCAGACCGAAAAAGTCCGTAGCCAGCGCCGT
>DPHR01000068.1:13875-17788 GCA_003522945.1 Clostridiales bacterium | reverse complement strand
CGCACGATCTCGCAGCCCGCGGCTTCCAGCCGCCGGAGCTGCGCGAGCGTGGCGGCGACATCGTCCGTGTGCGTGTTCGTCATCGACTGCACGGGAATGGGATTCCCGCCGCCGATGGGCACGCCGCGGACACGGATGGTTTTCGTGATCTTTCTGTTCATCGGCGAATGATCCTCACAATATCGTTGTACATCAAAAGCACCATCAGCCCGAGCAGGAGCAGCAGGCCGATGTAATGGATATATCCTTCAATGCGCGGGTTGGGCTTTTTCCCGGTGATCTTCTCAAAGAGCGCGCTCAAAAGGAGCGTCAGGATATGGCCGCCGTCAAGCGCCGGGAGCGGCAGAAGATTCATCACCGCAAGGTTCACGGCGATGAACGCCACGAGGAACACGACGTTCGCAATGCCCTCCGATGTGGACTGCGCGCTCTGCCCGGTCTCGTTGATGATATCCACCATGCCGACGACGCCGGTCATATCCGACATGGACGCCTGTCCGGTGAAGAGCTGCACAAGTCCCGCGCGCACCATGCGCACGAAGTCCAGACAGTTGTAGAAGGAGTATTTCAGCACATTTCCGACCGTGGGCGCGGCGATCGTGAAGTTGACGCCGTATTTTTTCACGGTCTGCCCGTTCACCTCATAGTCCACGGGCACCATGTGGTAGTTATCCAGTTCGATCCGCTTTCCATCGCGGAGTATGACGAGATCAAGATCCCCGTCCTCGTCGGCGGAGGCGTATTGAATGAAGTTGCCGGTAAAGAAGATCCGCTCGCCGTTCACGCGGCGGATCTCGTCGCCGGTTTGCAGCGTGCCCTCATACGGGCAGCCGTCGGCGAAGCCGGCGATGACGGGGCTGTTGAAGCCGCCCGCGCCGGCATAGAGGATGATGACGAGCACGAGGCCGAGCAGGAAATTCATCGCCGCGCCCGCGACGAGAATGAGAAGACGGTGCCAGACGCTCTGGTTATTGAACGCTCTCGGATCGTCCGAGGCTTCCTCCTCCCCCTCCATGGCGCAGAAGCCGCCGATGGGAAAGGCACGGAGCGAATAGACCGTTTCCCCCTTCTGCTTATGCAGAAGCTGCGGGCCCATGCCCATGGAAAACTCCGTCACCTTCACGCCGCACGCCTTCGCCACAAGAAAGTGGCCCAGTTCGTGGACAAATATCAGAATGCCAAATGCGAGAATTGCAAGAACAATGTACATACTCAGCCGATCTCCCTGCGGACAAGCTCGCGCGCTTCCGCATCCGATGCCAGAATTTCCTCAAGCGTGGGCTGCACGATAAACTCCGCGCGCTCCACAGCCGAAGCCACCAGACGGTAGATATCATTATACCCGATCCGGTGTCCCAAAAACGCCCCTACCGCGATCTCGTTGGCCGCCGACATGACGCACGGCGCCGTGCCGCGCGCTCTCGCGCACTCCATGGCAAGGCGGAGGCACGGAAGTTTTTCCAAATCGGGATCTTCAAAATGCATGGAGCCGAGCGCGGCGAAATCCATCGGCTTCGCCGCCGACTCACGCCGCTCGGGATACGTGAGCGCGTACTGGATGGGAAGCCCCATATCCGCCACGCCGAGCTGCGCGATGACCGTGCCGTCGAGCAGCTCCACCATGGAGTGAATGGCGCTCTCCGGGTGGATGATAACTTTGATCTGATCGGGCGTCACGGCGAAAAGATGCATGGCCTCGATAAATTCCAGGCCCTTATTCATCATCGTGGCGCTGTCGATGCTGATCTTCGCGCCCATGCTCCAGTTCGGATGGCGCACGGCGCGCTCAGGCGTGACGTCGCGCGTCTGCTCTCTCGTCCAGCCGCGGAACGGCCCGCCGGAGCCGGTGAGAAGAATGCGCCGGAGCTCGCTCTTATCGCGTCCCGCCATGGACTGGAAGATCGCCGAGTGCTCGGAATCGACCGGGAGGATCTCCGCGCCGCAGCGCGCCGCCTCCGCCATGACGATCTCGCCCGCGCACACGAGCGTTTCCTTGTTTGCGAGCGCGATGCGGCGTTTCTGATGAATGGCGGCGAGCGTCGGGCGAAGGCCCACGCTGCCGGAAATGCCGGTCACGACGCAGTCCGCCCCTTCGACCGTGGCGGCGGCGATAAGGGATTCCTCCCCTTCGCCGATCTCGATATCCGTGTCCGAAAGGCGCCCCCGGAGCTCCTTTGCCGCAGCGGAGTCCATCACGGAGATATACTTTGGGCGGAACTGCCGCGCCTGCTCCTCGAGCCGGTCCACATCCCGCCGCGCCGCGAGCGCGAACACGGGAATACCAAGACGGCCGGCTGCCTGAGCAGTCTGCCGTCCGATGGAGCCGGTGGAGCCTAAAATGGAAATTGCTTTCACCATAAAATGATCCGTCCTTATGCCGAAATCGCGGGCAGGAGCAGCATCCACAGCTCCGTGAGCGGCGCGAGATAGTACATACTGTCAAACCGGTCGAGCATGCCGCCGTGACCGGGGAGAATATTGCCGTAATCCTTGATGCCGTACTGGCGCTTGAACGCCGAAAACGTCAGATCGCCGAGCTGCGCCACAACGCTGCCGACAAGACCAAACGCCGCGAGCGAGACGAGATTGGCGCTCAGGCCGTACGCGCGGACGATGACGCCGTACAAAAGCGCCATCGCGGCTCCGCACACCGCGCCGCCGATGCCGCCGGCGACAGTCTTATGCGGGGAGATGGCCGGGGCGAGCTGCTTTTTGCCGAACGCACGGCCGCAGAAGTATGCGCCCGCGTCGCTCCCGAAGGCGACGACGAACGGCAGAAACGCGCGCACGCGCCCGACGATCCCGTCATGCGTGATGCGAACGAGCATGGAGTTGCCATTCAGCAGCTCCGGAATGGAGATCGTCGTTTCAAACTGCGCGATGCGAAGGAGCGTAGAGAGCATCATCGGCAGCACGCCGCCCGCGAGCATCGAGATGGCGACCATTTCCATGCTGATCTTGCGCGGCGTGGAAAAGCACGCCATCATCTCGCACGAGAGCACAAAGAAGAGGAACAAAAGAATGATCGCCGCCATGCGCTGATCGAGCCCGCCGAAGATGGTGATCGCCACGGCGGAGAGGATGGAGGAAATATACAGCCGCTTCGGCGCCTGCCCGATGGCGCAGCGCATAAGCTCAAACGCCACAAAGCCGCAGATGACCGCAATGATCACGCCGAACAGCCAGATGGGCGCAAAAAACACGCCCAAGATAAGAACGGGGATGCCCACGAGCGCAGTCAGTACTCTTTTTTTCACGCTTTAACTCCTCCGAACCGACGGTCGCGGTGCCGGTACTCCGCAACGGCTTTGTCAATGTCTTTCTCTGAGAAATCCGGCCAGAGCACATCGGTGAAGTAAAGCTCCGAGTAAGCGCTCTCCCACATGAGGAAATTCGATATACGATATTCCCCGCCCGTGCGGATTATGAGATCGGGGTCGGGAATACCGGCGGTGTCGAGATACTCCGCCATCGCCGCCTCGGTGATCGTCTCGCCGGGATGCTCCGCGGCAAAGCGGTTCACGGCGCGGACGATCTCATCGCGTCCGCCGTAGTTCAGGCATACGTTCGCCTGAAAGCAGCCAGGCAGACGCGCGGCGATTGCGTCGGTTTTATCGATCAAGCCCTGAATGGCGGGCGAAAGGGCCGTCGTATCGCCGAGAATTTTCAGGCGGATCCGGTCCTTTTCCATCTTTTCAATGGATTCGTGCAGGTAGTTTTCCAAAAGGCCCATGATCGCGCCGACTTCCTCATCCGAGCGCTTCCAGTTTTCCGTGGAGAAAGCATACACCGTGAGATAGTCCATGCCGAGGTTTTTGCAGTACGTTGCAATGCGCCGGAATGTCTCCGCGCCGACGGCGTGGCCCGCCTTGCGCGGCAGCCCGCGCTTCTTCGCCCAGCGGCCGTTGCCGTC
>DPHR01000068.1:13487-13641 GCA_003522945.1 Clostridiales bacterium | reverse complement strand
CCCCGCCGCGCCGTTTTTCTCTGTTGCGCCCGCCATCAGATTTCGAAGAGTTCCTTTTCCTTGGCGGCGGTGAGCTTATCGACTTCCTTGGTGTAGTCGTCGGTCAGCTTCTGCATGTCCTTTTCCAGATCCTTCAGATCGTCCTCGGTGATCT
>DPHR01000068.1:1993-13281 GCA_003522945.1 Clostridiales bacterium | reverse complement strand
CCTTCAGATCGTCCTCGGTGATCTCGCCCTTTTTCTGTTCCTTCTTGAACTTGTCCATCGCATCGCGGCGGATGTTGCGCACGGCGACCTTGGCTTCCTCGCCGTACTTGCGCACCTGCTTGGCGAGCTCCTTGCGGCGCTCCTCGGTGAGCTGCGGGAACACAAGACGGATGACGCGCCCGTCGTTCTGCGGGTTGATGCCGAGCTCGGAGGTGAGGATCGCCTTTTCGATGAGCTTGAGCGTGCTGCCGTCCCACGGCTGGATGAGCAGCGTGCGCGCATCGGGGCTGGAAATGGACGCGATCTGGCGGATGGGGGTGGGGGTGCCGTAGTAATCGACCTCGATCTGATCGAGCACGGCGGCGTTGGCGCGGCCGGCGCGGACGGTGTCGAACTGGGCGGAGAGAACCTCTGCCGTTTTGATCATGCGGTTTTTGAATTCTTTGATTTCTGCCATCTTGTGTATCCTCCCGGTGTTATTTTTTCGTTTTTCTTTTAATGGACCAGCGTGCCGACGGCCTCGCCGCGGGCGGCGCGCAGGATGTTTTCCGGTTCGCGCAGGGCGAACACCTTGATGGGGATGCGGTTGTCCATGGCAATGCACGTCGCCGTGCTGTCCATGACCGCGAGACGCTTTTCGAGCACTTCCTCATACGTGAGAGAGTCGAAGCGCACCGCGTTGGGGTCCTTCTTCGGGTCGGCGCTGTAAACGCCGTCCACGTTCTTGGCAAGCAGTACCGCGTCCGCGCCGATGAGCGCCGCGCGCAGCACCGCGCCTGTGTCGGTCGTGAAGAACGGGCTGCCGACGCCGCCGCCGAACACGACGACCTTGCCGGAGCGGAGATATTCGTCCGCCTTTTCCACGGAGAACGGCTCGCCGATGTGCTGGATCTCCATGGCGGTGAGCACCTTGGCCTCCACACCCTGCTGCTGCAGCACGTCCTGCAGCGCCAGACAGTTCATGACCGTGGCGAGCATGCCCATATAGTCCGCTCTCCAGCGGTCCATGCGTCCCTCGCCGTTTTTCACGCCGCGCCAGAAATTGCCGCCGCCGACAACGATGCCAACCTCAACGCCCTGCTTTGCGCACTGCGCGACAACGCCGCAGACCTCGGCCATGACCTTGAAGTCCAGCCCCGTTCCGGCATCCCCGGAGAGCGCTTCGCCGGAGAGCTTGAGCAGCACGCGCTTGTACGCGATCTTCTTTTCGTCCATGGGTTTCTCCTCCCTTTGTACGGTTCAGCGATATTTTTTGAGAAGCTCTTCCACGTCCGAAAGGAAGTGTTTGAGCGTTTTGTTCGGCTTGCCGCGGCTCGCGCGGATGAGAGAAAGGAGCGATTCTCCGGCGGCGACGAGCTTTTGATAAAGCCCGCTCGCCTTGGCGCCCGAAGCGGTCTCCGCCTTTTTGACCGGCACGCCCTTCGGACAGACGAGGAATTTCCCCTCGGCGAGATCGAACACCGTGCCGCTGTAGGGCGCGAACGCCTTATAGCCGTGCTCGGTCTCCAGATAGCCGGCAAACGCGTCCGTCACGGCGTCCTCGCCGTGGTTCACGAACACAAGCTTCGGCTTTTTCTCAAAGCCTGCGAGCCACGCAGTGAGCCCGTCGCGGTCGGCATGGCCGCTCTTGCCGGGCAGGAAGCCGATCTCGCAGTTGACCTCGATATCCTCGCCGAAGAGCTTTACATGCTTTTCACCGTCATAGAGCCTGCGGCCGAGCGTTCCCTCCGCCTGATAGCCGACGAAGAGCACCGTGCTCTCCTTCCGCCAGAGATTGTGCTTGAGATGGTGACGGATGCGTCCCGCCTCGCACATGCCGCTCGCCGAGAGGATGACCTTGGGCTCGGGGTTTTCGTTGATGGCCTTGGAGTCCTCGCTCGAAACGGAGATGCGGATGCCGTCCGACCAGATGGGGTTGATCCCGGCGTCCACGAGAGCGCGGGTCTCCTCGTCGAAGCATTCGTGGCCGCACTGGAGATAGATCGCCGTCGCCTCGTTTGCCATGGGGCTGTCCACATAGACGGGGAAGCCGTCGTGACCGGTGACGAGCTTTTTCTCGCGGATCTCGCGGATATAGTAGAGCATCTCCTGCGTGCGCCCGACGGCGAACGACGGGATGACGAGATTGCCGCCGCGGTCGAGCGTGCGCTGGATATAATCGGCCAGCAGCTTGACCGGCGGGACATGGCGGTCGTGCAGGCGGTCGCCGTAGGTCGATTCGATCATAACGTAGTCCGCGTCCGCGACCGTTTCCGGCACGTTGCGGATGATGGGCTGGTTAAGATTGCCGATATCGCCGCTGAACACCATCTTGCGCTCCACGCCGTTCTCGGTCATAAAGACCTCAATGCAGGCGCTGCCGAGCAGGTGGCACACATCGCTGAAGCGGACGGCGAAGTGCTCGCCGACCTGCACCAGCTCGTGATAGCTCACCGGGCGCAGATGCGCGATGGCGGCCTCGGCGTCGTCGAGCGTGTAGACCGGCTCATACGCCGGTCCGCCGGAGCGGCGGCTTTTGCGGTTGCGCCACTCGGCCTCGCTCTCCTGAATGTGCGCGCAGTCACGCAGCATGATGCGGCAGAGATTGCACGTCTCGCGTGTGGCGTAAATGGGGCCGTCGAACCCGTTTTTGAAAAGCAGCGGCAGATTGCCGGAGTGGTCGATGTGCGCATGGGTCAAAAGGACAAAGTCGATCTCCCCCGCCGTCACCGGCAGCTTCTGGTTTTCAAAGATGTCCTTCCCCTGCTCCATGCCGCAGTCAACAAGGCCGCGGTTATTCCCGCACTCGATGAGTGTGCAGCTGCCCGTAACTTCATGGGTCGCGCCCAAAAAGGTAACTTTCATAGCGAACTCCCGTGTCGCGGCGCTTCCCCAACCCTTTGCGGAAGAGAAGCCGCCTATTTTCACGGAAAACATTATACACGTTCCCCGCCCGTCGCGCAAGACTTATTGCATCCCGTTGCCGCCATACGGTTTTTTGCAGTCCCCGCCCCGCGCGAGCACGGCGCATTGGCCGGTGCTCCGCTGCAGTTTCCCTTTGACAGCACATTCGCTGTTTGTGGGGAAGACATTTTACGAAATTTCTGCTATACTTTCTTTGAGGTGAGCCGAATGGAACAAATAAAGATAGGAAAATTCATCGCCGCCCTGCGGAAAGAAAAGGGTTTGACGCAGGAAAAGCTCGGAGAAAAGCTCGGCGTGACCAACAAGACCGTTTCCCGCTGGGAGAACGGCAACTACATGCCCGACGTGGAAATGCTGTCGCTGCTGTCCGAAGAATTCGGTGTAAGCATCAACGAACTTATAAGCGGAGTACGGCTTGCCGCGGAGGATTTCAAAAAAGCCGCCGACAGCAACCTTGTTACCGCGCTCAGCAGCAGTACATTTACGCTGAAAGAAAAGATCGCATTTTTCAAGAAGAAATGGCTGCATGAACATATTTCAACTATCGTCCTGTACATTGTGGCGTGGATAGGTATTATAATATGGACCGCGCTGAAACTGCGCGGCAGCGATTCATATCCGCTTTTAGGCGCGGTCGGCGGTATGTTCGCCATTCTTTTCTATCTGGTGCTGTATAACCGCATGATGGCGTATGTGGAAAAACGCGCATACCCGGCAGCGTCGGATAAGGAAACCGAAACGAAAAACACTTGATCACAGCATGTTCAAAATCGATGCAGCAGCAACCTTTGAGCGGCTGTATGAACCAGAAACCCGGCTGCCGTTTTTGAACGGCAGCCGGGTTCCGTTATTTGCGCCACGCGGCGGGGATGAACAGCAGAAGCATCGGATAGAGCTCCAGACGGCCGAAGAGCATGGAAAAAGCGAGCAGCACCTTGCCGAAAGACGAGAAGCATGTATAGTTGGACATCGGTCCGACGAGCTCCATACCGGGGCCGACGTTGTTAAAGCAGCTCGCCGCGGCGGAAAATGTTGTGATGAAATCCAGCCCTTCCAGCGCGAGCAGGACCAGAAGCAGCACAAAGAGCAGCGCGTACACGAGCAGAAACGCGGAAACGGAGCTGCAGGTGTCCTCGTCGAGCGGCTCGCCGTCGATGTGGATGCATTTGACCTGCTGCGGGTGGATGGCGCGCTGCACGCCCCGGCGGGCGAGCTTCGTGCCGATCACGATGCGCACGATCTTGATGCCGCCGCCGGTCGAACCGGCGCACGCGCCGACGAACATCAGCACAACAAGCAGCGTTTTGGAAAGCCACGGCCAAAGGTTGAAATCCGAGATAGCAAAGCCCGAGGTGCTCATCACGGACGCGGCGGTGAATATGGCGTGGCGGAATGCCTCGCCAAAGCCGCTGAAGAGCGGCAGAATGTTCACAGCAACGGCGAGCGAAACGGCGGCGAGAATGCCGAGGAATACCCACATCTCCTCGCTGCGCAGCGCCTGCCGGAGCTTGCCGATCAGCAAGAGATAGTAGAGCGTGAAGTTTATGGAAAAGAGGATCATAAAAACGGTGATGACCGTCTGCGAATAGGGGCTGTACACGCTCATTCCGGCGTTGCGGATTGAAAAGCCGCCCGTGCCCGCCGTGGCGAACGCCGTGGTGAGCGCATCGAAGAACGGCATATCAAAAATGAGCAGCACGAACATCAAAACCGTGAGTCCGATATAGATAAGATAGAGGATCGTCGTGCTGCGGCGCATCCGCGGCACGAGTTTTCCCACGTTCACGCCCGGCGATTCCGCGCGCAGAAGATGCAGCGCGTCACCGCTGTCACCGTTCGCCATCGGGCTCACGGCCAGCACGAACACGAGCACGCCCATACCGCCGAGCCATACCGTAAAGCTGCGCCAGTACAAAAGGCTCACCGGCAGCGCCTCCACATCGGCGATCACGCTCGCGCCGGTCGTGGTAAAGCCGGAAACGGTCTCAAAGAAGGCGTCCACGAACGACGGCACCGCGCCGCTCAGACAAAACGGCAGCGCGCCGAACACCGAAAGAAGCACCCACGAAAGGCCGACCGTTACAAAGCCCTCGCGGGCGTAATACTCCCGCCGCCGGGCCTTTATGCGCCGCAGCAGCGCCGCGAACACGAGGATCGCCGCCACAGTGACGGCAAAGCCGACAGCGGCGCTGTGCTCGTGCCGTGCGAGCGCGATTGCGAGCGGCGGTATCATAAATGCCGCTTCCACTCCCAGCGTCAGGCCGAGAATGCGGCAGATCATGGCAATGTTCATATCCGATCACCCACGCTCGGCAAAAATCTGCCGCAGCTCCGCAATGTGCCGCTCGCGCGGCGCGACCACGATGACGGTATCGCCCGCCTGTAAGCTGTCGCCGCCGCCGGGAAAGATCACCTTTGCCCCGCGCGAAATGCACGCGAGCAGAATTCCCGGCTGAAGCGTGACAGAGGCAAGGCTCTCGCCGAGGTGCGGCACGTCCGCCGTGACGAGAAATTCGAGTGCCTCAACGCGCCCGCCCAGCAGACTGTATACGGAAAGGACGCTCTCGGCATCGGTGCTCTCCATGGCGCGGACATAGCGCGAGATCTCCTGCGCGCAGATGTCCTTCGGGCTGACGGTGCTGCGGATGCCGCAGTTCTGGCACACGGCGGCGTATTCCGTCCGATCTACCTTCGGGATCGCCTGCGGCACGCCCTGCATCCGGGCGTACATACAGATAAACACATTTTCCTCGTCCAGATTCGTGAGCGCGACAACGGCGTCCATCTGTGAAATATTCTCGCTGAAAAGGAAATCCTGCCGCGTACCGTCGGCGCAGAGGACGGAGACGTCCGGCAAACGTTCCGCAAGCTCCCGGCAGCGCTCGGCGTTATGCTCGATGAGCTTCACGCGCACGCCCGCTTCGCGCAGCAGCTCCGCGAGCGCTTCGCCCAGCCGTCCGCCGCCGACGATCATCACATTCTTCGCGTGTTTTTTCCGCAGCCCCAGCTCGTCCACGGTGCGCGAAAGGGTCGCCGCCGGCGCGGTCAGATATACCTCGTCCCCGGCCCGGATCGCAAACGAGCCGTCCGGGATGAACGCCTCCTCCCCGCGGCGGACGGCGCACACGAGCACGCGGTGGCGCAGGACACGCGGCAGCTCCATGAGCTTTTTGCCGCAGAGCTTATTATCCGCATCGACCTCCATCGCCACGATCTCGGCGCGGGATTTGGCAAACGATTCCCGCCGGAGAAAAGCGGGCAGCTGCAGCTGGCGGAAGATCTCGCGCGCGGCATAAAGATCCGGCGTGACCGCCATGGAAAGGCCCAGCTCCTCCCGCAGGAGCTGCACGCCGTTGAGGTAGTTGCGGCTGCGGATGCGGGCGATCGTGTTTGCGCAGCCGATTTTTCTCGCAAGCATGCATGCGAGAATGTTCGCCTCGTCGTTCGGCGAGACAGCGATCAGAAGATCGCTGTCCGGCACGAGCGCAGCGTGCTGCACGTCGAGCGCGGCGCCGTTTCCCTGCACCGTCATACCGTCGAGCGCGAGAGAAAGCCGGTCGCACACGGCGCGGCTGCTGTCGATGATCGTTACGTCGTGTCCTTCGGCGGAAACCTCGCGGGCGATGGCAAAGCCGACCTTGCCTCCGCCGACAATCACAATTTTCATAAAAGCTCCTTCATTTTCAAAAAGCGCTTCGGGCGTTTAGGCGTTTATATAGTAAGCGCAGTATAGCATCTGGCAGAGTCGATGGCAACCGCTTCCCGTCCGCCTTGACGGCGATTTTACGTTTTGCAGAAGTTTTTGGAAAAAATTTAAATTTGTTCTTGACAGAATGCTATAACGTTTGCTACAATGACAAAGCCGCGAAAAACGGGAGCATAGCTCAGCTGGTTAGAGCACATGCCTTACAAGCATGGGGTCACAGGTTCGAGTCCTGTTGTTCCCACCATATCCCGTCTTTCAAAGCAAGCCATTTGCCTCGGTAGCTCAGTAGGTAGAGCAGCGGACTGAAAATCCGCGTGTCGCCAGTTCAATTCTGGCCTGAGGCACCATTTGCGGGCATAGCTCATTTGGCAGAGCGCCACCTTGCCAAGGTGGAGGTAGCGAGTTCGAATCTCGTTGCCCGCTCCATATGGCGCCATAGCCAAGTGGTAAGGCAGGGGACTGCAAATCCCCGATTGCTCCAGTTCAAATCTGGATGGCGCCTCCACTTTTCTCAGGCCGCCGCGATCGCGGCGGCCTGAAAATTTCATACGGAGCGGTATCGAAGCGGTCATAACGGGGCGGTCTCGAAAACCGTTGGCCTTCACGGGCACGTGGGTTCGAATCCCACCCGCTCCGCCATAAACACCGGTTTTATGCGTATTTTCGTATAGAGCCGGTGTTTTTCTTTATTCATACACAAAACCGGATTCAATTTATTGTTTATCCGATGAACCGGGAAACCGGAAAGGATTTCGTTGTTTCATCCGTCAGATGAGAATAGAAGATAGAAAATCAAGGCGCATATAAAGAACACAGGTTTTCCCTTGAAGCATAGCACCTGCCGCCCCAGGCGCGGCAGCGGAGATAAGCCTTGGCATTTGACGCCTCCATAAGCAGAAATGTGTCGAATAATGTCGAAGTATAGCTACAAAAACCGTTTTCTCTGTCATTGGTCCTATCATCTTCTTAAGTCTCTGGATTTGGGAGGGTATACCAATGACAGCCGTGCAAGACATCCTGCGATCTCTTGGCATTACAAGATGCTACAAAGGCTTTAAACATACCGAGTATGCCATCTGTCTGGCCATTCAGGACGAGTCCCGTCTGGAGGCGATCACAAAAGAGATCTACATGGAGACGGCAGCTCACTTTGAATGCAATTGGACGGCAGTCGAACGAAATATCCGGACCGCCGTTTCCCGCGCATGGTCTGTCAATCCCGGCTTGCTCTGTCAGATGGCCGGTTATCCATTGGATTCTGAACCCACTTCCTCGCAGTTTATCGAGATAATCTCTTCCTACATAATTCGTTCTCAGCCGCCGCAGGCGCAGCTTCAGCCTCTCGGTCTGCCGTAATCCGTTGCTCGTTCCTCTTAGAACATACGACCGTCTTATTTCCGCAGGCATTTCTCCGACAGCCGCAGTCCGCGCGAATACCGGGAAAAGCACCCATAAGTCGTAATACTCCGCTCCGTCCCCTGAAGGCCCGTGGTTTTAAGCACAGGCCTTCATCTTTTTCCCGAAAAAGTCAGCGTTGTGCAGTGCCGCCAGAGATCTCCGGCGCGCAGGATGGGCTTTTCAAAGCCATCGCAGGCCATAGCGTTCGGAAAGTACTGCGTTTCCAAGCACAGCGCGCAGCGCGGCGCATATATTGCGCCCTGCTTGCCGCGGCGTTCGGTCAGGAAATTTGCGGTGTAGAGCTGCACGCCCGGCAGCGTCGTCCGCACCGTCATGGTGATGCCGGACGCGTCGCCGCGCAGTACCGCCGCCGTTTCTCCGGTCAGGCAGAAGTTGTGGTCGTACCCGCCGCCGTTTCGCAGTTGGATATCGTCCGCGCCGATATCCTGCCCGACGCGCTTCGGCGCGCGGAAGTCAAAGGGCGTTCCGGCAACCGGCAGCCGCTTCCCGGTCGGCAGCGTCGCCGCGCTGTTTTCCAGAAACTCTTCGGCGCCGATCTGCAGCGTGTGGCCGAGCACGGAACCGCTGCCGTTAAGATTAAAATAGCTGTGATTCGTCAGATTGCAAAGGGTATCCCGATCGGCGGACGCTTCATACGCCATCGTCAGCGTATCCCCGCACAGGCGATAGCTCACGGCGGCGCACATCGTGCCGGGATACCCCTCTTCCCCATCTGGCGATACGCGCGTGAGCCGTACGCCGTCCGGCAGCATTTCCGCAGACCATACATATTTATCAAAGCCGCGCACGCCGCCGTGCAGATGGTTCTCCCCGTCGTTTCCGGCGAGCCGGTAGTCTTTCCCGTTCAGCGTGAAGGCCGCGCCGCCGATGCGGTTGCCGACGCGTCCAATGCACGCGCCGAGATAGCCGTCGTTTTTCTCGTATTCCCGGAGCGTATCATAGCCAAGGACTGCGTCCGTCCACGCACCGCCATGATGCACCCGAAGCGAGCGGATCACCGCGCCGTACTCCACGATCTCCACGGCCAGCGCTTCATTCCTGATGCAATAGACGCCGACAGACTCCCCGTCCTTCGTTACACCAAAAGGCTTCTTTTCCACCGAGACCGACATGGTATTTTCTCCTTTCACGCCGCAGCGCCGCCTCCGTTTCTTCTGTCCGCCCAGCTGCGCTCGCATCAAATCAGCTTTAAAAGCCGTTTCTCCGGAACTTCCGGCAGGATGCCGCGCAGATGGGCGAGAATGCGCTCTCTCGATCCCTCCGGCTTTCTTTGGTACGCTGAGGTGACGAAGTCTTGACCAAGCTGCGCCTCCGGCGTCGTATACTCCGCTATGCCCCAGCCGTAGGGCCGCCCGATTTTATCCTGCGAATACACAAAGTCGCCGATGGTGATATAGGTCTGCATCCAGAGACGGGTGATCACCGTATCGAAGCCCGTATTGCCGCCCTTGCGGTAATTTGCGTGTATATACCTTTCCAGATTCAGAATACCACGCCGGAGAGCTTGGCACAAGAGACGAGTCTCTTGATTTGTCCGCTGTCCGGATGCTACAATGGATATATTCCGCAAAGGATCAAAAAAGGGGAGCAGACATGGAGAAGATCAAAAAGAACTTCGGCTTTGGCTTTATGCGTCTGCCGATGAAGGACGGCGAGATCGACACCGAGGAGACCAAGCGCATGGTGGATGCGTTTCTGGACGCCGGATTCAATTATTTTGACACCGCCCACGGCTATCACAAGGAGAAGAGCGAAATCGCGCTGCGCGAGTGTCTTACGAGCCGCTATCCGCGCGAGAGCTACGTTCTTGCGGACAAGCTGACCGAAAATTATTTTAAGACCGAGGCGGACATTCGTCCCGTATTGGAAGAGCAGCTCGCCGCCTGCGGCGTGGAGTATTTTGATTTCTATCTGATGCACTCGCAGTGCGCGCTCAACTATCCGCACTTCAAGGCGTGCCGCGCGTATGAGACCGCATTCGCGCTCAAGGCCGAGGGTAAGGTGCGTCACGTCGGCATTTCGTTCCACGACCGCGCCGAGGTGCTCGAACAGATCCTGACCAAGTATCCGGAGATCGAGGTCGTGCAGATCCAGTTCAACTACTTGGACTACGACGACCCCGCGGTGCAGAGCCGCAAGTGCTATGAGGTCTGTGTGAAGCACGGCAAACCCGTCATCGTCATGGAGCCGGTCAAGGGCGGCAATCTCGTCAATCTCCCAGAGGAAGCAAAGGCCGTTCTCGATGAACTGCACGGCGGCAGTCCGGCCAGCTACGCGCTCCGGTTTGCCGCAGGGTTTCCCGGCATGATGATGGTGCTCTCCGGCATGAGCAGCATGGAGCAGATGCGCGACAATCTCTCGTTCATGGCGGACTTCCGGCCGCTCAACGATACCGAGCTCGCCGCCATCGCGCGCGTGCAGGCCATTTTCCGCGGCAAGCATCTCATCCCCTGCACCTCCTGCCGCTACTGCACGGACGGCTGCCCGAAGCACATCGCCATTCCCGACCTGTTCGCCACGATGAACACCCGGCAGCTTTATCGCGACTGGAACGCCGGTTACTACTATGATATCCACACCATGGACGGGCGCAAGGCGTCCGACTGCGTCAAGTGCGGCAAATGCGAGCACGTCTGCCCGCAGCATCTGCCCATCCGCAAGCTGCTGGAGGATGTAGCGAAGGAGTTTGAAACGAAAGAATGATCGAAGCATATCTCCCCCGTCCCGATGAGCTGTGGTTCCGGCGGAAAATGCTTGCCGACGAAGCGACGATGGCCTATAACCGCGCTTACGGCGGCACGGTGGATTTTCCGGAGGAACGCTGGCCGGACTGGTACGGCCGCTGGGTCGCGCACCCGGAGGGACGGTATTACCGCTATCTCCGCGAGAGCGCTTCTGGCGAGTTCGTCGGGGAGATCGCCTATCACTTTGACGGGGAAAAATATCTCGCCGACGTGATCGTGTACGCCCCTCACCGCCGCCGGGGCTACGGCGCGGCGGGGCTTGCGCTTTTGTGCGCGGCGGCAAAGGAAAACGGCGTCGGCGTTTTATACGATGACATTGCCGCGGGCAATCCGTCCGTTGCACTTTTCCTCCGCTGCGGTTTCTCGGTCAAATACCGGACGGACCAAATCGTCATGGTGAAAAAGGTTCTGGCGGAATGACCGCCGCATACGACAAAATACGCCCGCGGAGAATATCTCCGCGGGCGTTCAATCTGTCGAAAATGCCTCGCAGAGTTTGCGCCCGCAGGCGCAAA
>DPHR01000068.1:1202-1691 GCA_003522945.1 Clostridiales bacterium | reverse complement strand
CGCGGAGAATATCTCCGCGGGCGTATGACGTTAATATAGCTTCAATCGCTGCCGCGCGAGCATTTTTCGGCGTCAATGGCGAGGACCACCATGAGTGCGCACAGCGCGTCTCTCGCGTCCGGTACGTCGATGGTGTAAGTATCCGTCCAGCGGAGGAGCTCCTTGGCTATGCGCGCGACGGTGCGGCCCGCCGCGTCCTCGATCGTATAGTCCCACTCCAGAAAGCTGCCCTGCACGCGCCAGCCGTTGAAGTCCAGCACGAACGCGGGGCGAAAGAGCGTGAACTCCTTGCGGATCGTGCCGATGCTCCGCTCGCCGATGTAGAGATCAAACTTCGGCAGGAACGTCAGCACGCGCTCTTTTACTGTGGCGATGTGCCTCCCCTGCGCGTCGAGAATGTGCAGGCAGTGTCCCCAGGCAAGCTTTCCTTCCACAGTGAAAGCCGTTGCGCCGGTAGAGGCGTCGTAAATGTCGTAGCTGTCAAACCAC
>DPHR01000068.1:0-1021 GCA_003522945.1 Clostridiales bacterium | reverse complement strand
CACGAGAAAAACCGCTGCTTGAAACAGAGCTTCATTTTGTTTCTCTCCTTTGCATGACGGCGCACACGAGCGCACACACGCTGAGCGCCATACAGAGATACTTGAACTCGCGTCCGGCGGCGAGATACATGGCGCTGTTGAAAAAGAGATCGATCACGAGGATCACGACCACGGCGAGCGCAAGCGCCGCCGTCAGGTGCGAGAGCAGATTTCGGAATTTCACGGCGGTCACTCCTTTGCAATGTACAGGATATCCGTCACGTTCCGGCCGCCGCCGGCCGGCGTGTTCACGGTCGTATCGCCGTCCCAGACCATAACGGCGGATTTGCCGCCGTCGAAGTTGTAGGCGAGCGTGCAGCCGAGACTTTCAAAAAGGCGGGAGAGCTCCTCGAGCTTATACCCGCGCGAGCCGTTCTCCCCGCGGCCGTCCACAACCACAAAGCAGTAATGTCCCGGCTCATAGTACCCGAGCGCCGCGCGCGGATTCAGTCCGGCGATGTTCGTGTTGAATTTGTCGATGCTCTTCCCCTCGGCGTCCAGCAGGGCGGGGCCGAACGACCAGACCTGCACCGCGCCCTTTTCCATCTCCGCATCCATGTCAAAGGCATTGCCGCGGAAGATCCGCATGGAGCCGTCCGTATAGTATACAAGTATGTCGTCAAATCCCGTGTCGCGGAGGAACGCTCCGTTGCGCACGATCGGCCCGTATTCCCGCGAGAAGGCATAGTCTCCGTCGATGGCGAGAATGGCGTTGGATTCTGCGGCCATATCGTGTACGCTCCGGTAGCCGTTCGTCACATACGCCGTGCGCAGATACTCGCTCGAGCGCAGCCAGATATCCGCGACATAGTATACGACGAGCCCGTCGTTCGAGCGGTCCTCGTGCCGCGTCCAGCTCACGCTGACATTGGCGCTGCGGTAGGAGTTTTCCGTCTGTTCTATCGTCCCGTCGGTAAACGGGCCGTTGGCGACCAGCGTTTCGTCCGGCACTTCCGTTTCGGGCGTCGGCTGCGCCGCTGCG
>DPHR01000055.1:5836-11884 GCA_003522945.1 Clostridiales bacterium | reverse complement strand
GATGGCGGGGAACGTCATCACCGCGAGCGTCACATACGGCACATAGTACAGGAACGAGCGGAGGAACCGGCTGCGGATGGGCTTTCGGATGAGCGTGAGCGGCAGGACGCGGACAAGGTATGTAACGACCGCCGCCGTCAGGATGGAGAGGAGCGTTTTTGTCATGCCGCCGCCTCCTCTTCCGCCGGGCGCGGGAACAAAACAGCCGCAAGCGCCGAAATGACGACCGTGAGAATGATCGTCCGGTTGCCGGAGGAAAGATCCCGCAGCGCCGGCAGAAAGGCGAACGCCGCGCTCGCGGCAAAGGCCGAGAGCACGCAGCCGAGCACCACGCGGTTTTCCTTCGCCGGGGGAACGATGATGGCGAGGAACATGCCGTAAAGCGCCACGCTCAGCGCGCTCACGATGCGTGCCGGGAGAAGGTTGCCCATGAAGATGCCGAGCGCCGTTCCAGCCGCCCACATGGGGATGGAGGCGGTCATCGCGCCATAGAAATACCTCGGCTCCACGCAGCCCGGCCGGGCGATCGTGATGCCGAAGAGCTCATCGGTCACATCAAAGCCGATAAAAAACCGGTGGTAAAACGGCATATCGGGGCTCATGCGCTGGCTGAGCGCACAGCTCATAAGGAGATATCGCGCGTTGATGATGAGCGTTGCAAGAGCGATCTCCACACAGGCAGCGCCGCTGCCGATGAGCGTGAAGAGGGCGTATTCGCCCGCCGAGGCGTTGCACAGAAGGCTGGAAAGCAGGCCCTGCGTTACGGTGAGTCCGGCATTGCGCGCGGCGATGCCGAGGGAAAACGACACGGCAAAATAGCCGAGGCCGATGGGAAAGCCGTCGCGCAGGCCTTCAAAATAGACGCTGCGGCGGCTGTCGGAATGCGTTTGCTTCATAGCGGCTTCTTTCTTAAGGTAATAGGGATACAAAGAGAACTTGTACCACATTTGCCCCGCTCTGGCAAGGACTTTTCCGAAAGAAGCGAAGAAAATCCGTTTCTGCTTATTCGTTCCGGTCTTTGATCTGCCGGTACCGGCAGAAGAAGCGGGCAAAGAAATAGATGTACAGCCCCACAATTATGCCTATGCCGAGCAGCGCGGCGAGAACGCCTTCTCCCTTCTATATATTGCCGCGATGCTATTTGTCAACCCCTTTTCGCGCCTTGACAGGGTGTGTATAATAATTTTATAAAGAAAGAGGAGTGGATACCATTGAACAGCCCCCGGCAGAAGAGCGAGCGCACGCTCGGCATTCTGTGCATTCTATGCGCGGCATTCTGTTTTTCACTGATGTCGCTTTTTGTCCGGCTCGCCGGAAACATTCCCACGATGCAGAAGATCTTCTTCCGGAATCTGGTGGCGGCGATCGCCGCATTCGTGATCCTCGCGCGCGAGGGGCAGGGCTTCCGCATCCATAAGGGCTGTCTCGGCGGCCATCTGGCACGGAGCATCACCGGTATGCTCGGCATGGTCGCCAATTTCTGGGCCATCGATCACATCGGCATGGCCGACGCCAATATGCTCAACAAGCTCTCGCCGTTTTTCGCCATCCTCTTTTCCATATTCATTCTGCGCGAGTACCCGAAGAAGGTGGACATTCTCAGCGTTCTGGCGGCGTTTATCGGCGCGGTATTCGTCGTCCGTCCTACGGCGGGCATTGCGAGTCTTCCCTCGCTCGCCGGCGTGCTGGGCGGTCTCGGCGCAGGCGCCGCGTACACGTTCGTCCGGCAGATGAGCCGCAAGGGCGAGCGCGGGCCGGAGATCGTGATGTTTTTCTCCGCGTTCACCTGCGTCTGCGCCATCCCGTTCTTCGCTTTCAACTTCCAGCCGATGAGCACGAAGCAGTGGCTCTTTCTGCTGCTGGCCGGCTGCGCCGCGGCCGGAGGACAGCTTTCCATTACCGCCGCGTACCGCCACGCCCCGGCGAAGGAGATATCCGTGTTTGATTATTCGCAGATCGTCTATGCGGCGCTCTGGGGCTTTCTCGTCTTCGGCGAGATCCCGGACGCGCTGAGCTTTGTCGGCTATGCGATCATCATCGGCGCGGCGGTGTTCCGCTGCATTTTCAATCTGCGCGCGGACAAAAAGGCCGCCGCAGAAAAGGCCTGACCTTCTAGGAGAGCGTATCGCGCGGATACGCTCTCCTGTTTTTCGGAATCTTTTTATCGTTTTTCGATAATTTTATATTGACTTTCAGATTTCTGTATGATATTCTCCGCTCATGGAGGCGATAGCATGAAACAAAAACTTACCTCGCCGGGCGTCGCCCGGTTCACCAAAGCTCTTCTGGACATTCTCTTTTATGCCGGCATCGCCGTAACGGTCTCTCTGCCGTGGACGATGCGGTGGGCGGCGCGGTTTTATCCCTCGTTCGCAGCTCGGCTCACGCTGCACACGGCGCTCTTCCTGCTCGCCGGGGTGTGCGCGGTGCTGATCCTCTTCGAGCTGCGGCGGATGCTCAAAACCGTTGTCTCCGGCGACTGCTTCGTGCGGCAGAACGTTTCAAGCCTGTGCCGCATGGCGTACTATGCCTTTGCGATCGCGGCGCTCATGGCGGTACGGCTCATCGTGCTATTCACGCCGGGGATGCTCGCCATCGTGTGCGTGTTTCTGCTGGCGGGTCTCTTCTCGCTCGTGCTCGCGCAGGTGTTCGACCGCGCCGTGAGCTACAAGCAGGACAACGATCTCACGATCTGAGGTGGAAGCATGATCGTAGTAAATCTCGATGTAATGATGGCAAAACGGAAGATCGGGCTGGGCGAGCTGGCCGAGAAGGTTGACATAACCATGGCAAATCTCTCCGTTTTGAAGAATAACAAGGCCCGCGCCGTGCGCTTTTCCACGCTGGACGCGCTCTGCCGGGCGCTGGACTGTCAGCCGGGCGATATTCTCGCCTGGGAACCGGACAAGGAGGAATACGATGGATTCTAATTCGGAATCGGTATGGTACGGCGCGCCCCCCGCGCCGGAGACTATGAGCGCGCCGGAGCCGCAGCACGAGGACGAACGTCATGTTCGTCTGCGGACGGACGCCCGGTATTTTCTGCTGCTCTCGCTCGCGCTGGGCGCGGTGTTCGCGCTTCTTTTTGTGAACGCCTACGCGCTCGGGCTCAACGCGGCGCTGCTCGCCGCGGCGATGGCAGCGGCAACGCTTCTCGCGCTCGGCAAGCTCGGCCTGCGGGAGAAAAAACGCGATATTTTCTGGTCGGTCTCTCTGGTTTTGCTCGGCCTTTCGATTGCATGGACCGCAAACTATATGACGCAGAACGTGAGCTTTCTCGGTATGTTCATCGCCGAGCTGCTCTGGCTGATGAACGCCTTTGCGGATATTCTCTCGTGGCGCTTCGGGCGCGTCGTTTCCGGCGGCTTCCGGCTCGTCGGAAGGATCATCACGCACCTGGGAGAGCCGTTCCGCCATCTCGCCGCGCTGCGCCGGGGCAGTAAGCAAACCACGCGGAGCGTGCTGCTCGGCATTGTGATCGCCGTGCCGCTTCTCTGGATCGTCGTATCGCTGCTTGCGAGCGCAGACGCCGCGTTCGGCGCGCTGATCGAGCGCATATTCGGCGTCTGGAGCGTTTCCAAAACCGTTCGGACGGTGATCCGCGCTGTTTTCTATACGCTGATCCCCGCCCTGGTCTTCTACAGCGCGCTCGCCGCGCAGACCGAGCGCAGCGACTTTCCGGCAAAGGAAAAACGCCGCGCGAGCGCCCTCGTCGCCATAACGTTCACCGGCGCGCTGGCTGTCGTTTACGCCGTGTTCTGCGGCATCCAGATCGCCGTGCTGTTCGCCGGGGACGTTTCCGCGCTGCCGGAGGGCATGACGTATGCCGAGTACGCCCGCGAAGGGTTCTTCCAGCTGCTGCTCGTAAGCGGCATCAACGTCGTCCTCATCATCACGGCGCAGCGCCGGTTCGTATCGAGCAAAGCGCTGCGGGCGCTGCTCGTACTTCTCACCGCGTGTACCTATCTCATGGAGGCATCGAGCGCGATGCGCATGATGCTCTATGTAAACGCCTACGGCCTCACCTATCTCCGGCTGCTGGTACTGTGGTTTCTTTCGCTGCTCGCGCTGATCCTCGGCGCGGCGGTGTACACGGTGTTCCACGAGGATTTCCGGCTGTTCCGCTTTACGCTCATTGCGTCCATGGCGCTCTGGCTCGTGTTCGCCTTCGCGCGGCCGGACGCGATCGCGGCGCGGTATAACCTGGCAAAGCACGGTCTCGACGATACCACGGAGACAGAGATCGCTTATGAATGCTCCAGCGACGCCATCGGCGCGCTGCGCCCCTATTTTGCGGATATCGCCGAGAGCGGTGAGGACTCGACAACGTACCTCAACCTCACGATCTCCGTGATGCGGGAGTATTCCGAGCGCGGGGTGCGCGGCTTCAATTTCTCCGTGTGGGAGGCCATGCGGACGGCGGAGGATTTTATCGATGCATACACCTGACGGCATTCTCATGTACCCTGTGGCGCATATCCGCTCGGATTTCCCGACGAAGTTCGGTATTCCCAAGCAGAGCGGACTTTCCCAGGCGCTCGAAGCGCGGGTAGTATTCTGCCCGGAATACCGCAGCGCGGACGCCGTGCGCGGGTTGGAGGAGTTTTCCCATATCTGGCTTCTCTGGCAGTTTTCCGCCGCGGTGCGCGAGGGTGAGACGTTCTCCCCCACCGTGCGCCCGCCGCGGCTCGGCGGCAACAAGCGCGTCGGCGTGTTTGCGAGCCGCAGCCCCTTCCGCCCGAACCACATCGGTCTCTCCTGCGTGAAGCTCGAGCGGATCGAATATACCGGCGAAGGGCCGGTGCTCATCGTGCGCGGCGCCGATCTTATGGACGGAACGCCCATTCTCGACGTGAAGCCCTATCTTCCCTATGCCGACAGCCGCCCGGACGCAGCCGGCGGATTTACCGACGCCGTTTCCGTGCGGGTGCTCCATGCGGAAATTCCGGAAGAGCTGCTGCGGCGTGTGCCGGAGGAAAAGCGTGAACCGCTGCGCGAGGTTTTGGAGCAGGACCCGCGCCCGTCGTATCAGGACGACCCGGAGCGCGTTTACGGCTTCGGCTTCGCCGGTATGGAAGTACGCTTCCGCGCATCAAACGGCGTGCTGACCGTGCTGGACATTCAGAAAGAGGAATAAAAAGGCCCCGACCCGCAAGACGAACGTCTCCCCTTTGTCCGGCTGCACGGCAAACGAAACGGCGCTCTCCCGCGTCTTTCTATGGGAATGATCCCCGCCGCAGAGCGCAGCGCAAATGCGGCGTACCACAAATAAAATTTTGCAAGGAAAGTCGGTTTGGATCCATTATCGGAAGCACGGGTTTGCGGAAATCGGGGAAATGCGCGGCAGTGTGATCGCTGCCGTATATGATATATGAATTGTAAGGAGAGGTACGGCATGGATATAAAAGCCTTCTGGCGGGCGCTTCTCGCGCAGGACGAGCCGGAGATCCGAACATATTTCGCCCCGGACGCCTATGTGAACTGGCACTGCACGAACGAGCATTTCACGGTGGATGAATTCATCACCGCCAACTGCGAGTATCCCGGAGAGTGGGACGGGGTCGTGGAACGGATCGAGACGCTGGGCGGCCTTACCGTTATGGTCACGCGCGTTTATCCGAGGGATCGGAGCTGTTCGTTTCATGTGACATCTTTCCTCCGAACGGAAAACGACAGGATCGTATCACTGGATGAATACTGGGCCGATGACGGCAGCGCGCCGCAATGGAGAATCGATAAGCACATCGGGACGCCCATTGTGATTGATTCCATTGAAGCGCACAAATTTGCATCCGATCACAGAGATAAATTATTGAAAGATTGAAAATGCGGATGCTTTTCCTGTCTGGAAATATTTGACCCGAAGGAGATCCAAAGCTGGATCAAGGACACGTCCGGCACTGCGCTTTGTCCGTATTGCCGGGTCGATGCCGTTATTGGTGAACACAGCGGCTATCCGATTACCAAAGAATTTTTGAAGAAAATGCAGCAGTATTGGTTTTAGCTGCACAAAGTTTTTGTTTCTCGTGCGACACCCCCGGCGTGACC
>DPHR01000055.1:349-5633 GCA_003522945.1 Clostridiales bacterium | reverse complement strand
CGGGGGTGTCGTTTCTTTATTTTGTCTGTATGATGGTAAAGCCCTTGCCCGTCCATTCGACGTTCACCGTCCCGCCGTCGGTGCGGAATACCTCTGTGCCGGCGGCGGCGAGCGCTGCGAGGAGCTTATCCTCGATCTCCTCCGCCGGAGAGACTGTCGCCGCGGCATAGCGCGGCGTTGTCTGCGCGATGAGCTTTAAAAGCGGCTTATTGCTGTCGCCGTGGTGCGGAAGCTTGATGAGCTCATAGCTGTCGAGCGCGGCGTCGAGAAACTCGTTCAGGCGGTTTTTCTTCGCATCGCCGAGGAGCAGGAAGCTCGTTTCACGCCATGTGACGGTCGTGACGAGGGAATTGTTGTTGTCGTCGCCGTAGTCGATGTCGGGCGGGTCGAGCGTAAACGAGCCGTTTGCCGTCTCAACCGTATAGTTCTCCGTCAGGCGGAGGAACGGCGTATTCCGCTCTTCCGCGGCGCGCTTGAGCAGCGTGAGATACATGGAATCCTCTTCGTAGTCCGGGCCGAGGATCTGCCCCACCGGGTACGCGCGCACGAGCGCCGCCGCGGAGCCGATGTGATCCTTGTCGTAATGGCTGAGTACGAGATAGTCGATGCGCTGCACGCCGCGGCGCTCAAGCGCGGCGCAGATGGAATCAAAATCGTCCTCGTCGGCAGCGTCGTTCACGACCGTAACGCCGTCCATGTATACGATGATGCAGTCGGATTTGCCGGTATCGAGAATATCCAGAGAGAATGTGCCGCCGTCCGTCTCCGGCGCGGCAGCGCCGCACGCGCAGAGCGAGAGCAGCGCGCAAAGAGCCAAAAACGCGGCAAAGCATCGTTTCATGGGATGAATCTCCCCTTTCTTCGGCGGGAATCACGGTTTACTTTTTTCTCCGCCGGAAGTATAATCAGAATAATAGAACGTATTTCGGAGGAAACACCATGGAGCTTGTCGTAAAACACTATTCCGAGCTGACGGCGGACGAGCTGTACGACATTCTGCACGCGCGCGTGCTGGTCTTTGTCGTGGAGCAGAAATGCCCCTACGAGGAGGTGGACGGGCGCGACAGACAGGCGTACCATGTGTTTCTGCGCGACGAGACCGGCATCAAGGCGTATCTCCGCGTGCTCGACCGGGGCGTTTCGTTTGAAGAGGTCTCCATCGGCCGCGTGCTGACGACCGAACGCGGCTGCGGCTACGGCCACAAAATTCTCGACGCGGGTATCGCCGCGGCGCGGGAAAAGTACGGCGCGGAGACCATCCGCATCGAGGCGCAGACCTACGCCCGGAAGCTCTACGAGGATCACGGCTTCCGGCAGGACGGCGAGGAATTTCTGGAGGACGATATCCCCCACATCCCGATGATCTGGCACGCGCCGAAAGACTGATCCATGATGTGTATAACGTATCCCCTGAAGTGCCGTACAGCGGCTCTTCAGGGGATATTTTTATTTCGCCGGTTCGACCGCATTTTCCTCGTACAGGCGCGGATAGCGCGCGCGGTCGCGGAAAATGAGCCAGACGGACAGCAAAATCGAGATCGTGAGCGCGCCGATCGTCAGCCCCCAGGCTGCCGTCGAGCCGTAAGCGTCGTAAGCCTTGCCTTCGGCAATGTTGAAAACGCCGCGCAGGATGGTATACGCCACGCCGGATACGCTGTTGATGCGTCCGCGGTGGGAGGCCGGGGTGCGCGCGGAGAGATACGGCCCGTCGGCAATGGTATTGATGATCTCGCCCCAGGTGAAAATGAGCATGGCGGCGTAATACATCGGGATCGTGCCGAGGAACGTGAGGAACAGGATATATCCCGCCAGAAACAGCAGCTTTCCCGTCAGGAGCTTTTTCGTATCGATCACGCGGCGGAAAAGGCGTGTAATGAACGGGGTAAACAAAACGACCACGATGCAGTTGAGACTCGAGACCGTACCGTAGATCACCGCGCCGTTCTCGCCGTGGATGCGCCCGAGATCCAGCGGCATGAGATAGCCGTACTGGTCGTATGCCGCGCTGCACAGCGCCGACACGGCAAGATACAGAAGGATCGTCGGATTCTGGCGGAGGATCGCAAAAATGCTCTCCCCGTCTCTCGCGCGCTGATACTCCGCACGGCTGCCGATCTGTTCGACCGGCGTGATATCCCGCACGAAAAACCAGATGAGGATCGTCGAGCAGCCGATGGCGACGCCGCTGATGATGAACGCGAGCCACAGATAGTTTTTGAACAGCAGACCGCTGAGCGTCGGCGAAAGGACAAGACCGAGATTCGCGCCCCAGTACAGGAGCGAGTATGCCTTATCACGCTCTTCGAGGGACGTGATATCGGCAATGATGGCGTTGTACGCCGGACCCTCAATGGTCTGGAAAAGGCTGGCGACAAACATGAGCACGATCGTCCCCATACCAAGCGGAACGCATCCGCAAAGGATGTAGCACACGACCGAAACGATGTCGCCGACAATGATGATGTTCTTCTTGTTGAGCCGGTCGGCGAGCTTGCCGCCGAAAAGCGTGGCCGGCATCATCAAAATGCCGAACACCGCCGTAAGTATGGCAATGTTCCCGGCGCTCATACCGAGCTTCTGGTTGAGGATCATCGTGAGCATGGGCCAGACCATCGAGCCCATGTTCGTCACGATCCGCCCGAAGAAGAGAACATAGTTCTCCCGGCGGAGTCCCCGGTACTGTGAAAAGAAGTGCATGGATACTTTTCCTCGTATTACTCCCGTATTTTCTCTCTTTCTTTGGTTTCTATGCCGCTATTTGCTCAAAAGCCGCGCGACGAACGAGCGCTGCGCGCGCATCGCCCCCGAGGGGCAGAACTCCTGACAGCAGAAGCACCGGACGCATTTCTTCCGGTCGATCACGGCGTGCTTGTTCACGATCGTGATCGCGCCCGCCGGACAGAGCCGCGCGCAGTGGCCGCAGCCGGTGCAGCCCTCGCCGAGCGCCGGTTTGGAGCGGAGCAGCACGGCGACGCATTTTTTTACGAGCTTCCGGAACGGCTTATCGTTCGGGTTCGACACAAACCAGCTGCTTGTGGCGCCGGAGCGGGCAAAGTCGTTTACATGGTAGGGGGCGGCGTCCTTCACGCCGAGCGGCTCGCCCGCCTCGGAGAGGAGCCGGCGCTGCTTTGCCGCCGTGAGATACGGCAGCTCCTTTTCCTCCAGCCCAAGCATCCACGCGCACAGCCGGTCGAGCTCATAGGAGCTCGTCGCGGCGAGGAGCGCGCCCATGTGCCGGGGCGTTCCCTGTGTGGGGCCGTTGCCCTCCATGATGTCCACGGCGTCACACAGGCAGAGCGCCGGGCGGACAAATTCATTGAGATCAACGAGCATGTTGGCAAACGCCATCGGATCGGGGTAGCGGAAATGGTACTCGCTCTTCACCGTGCCGGGGATGACGCCGTAAAGATTCTTTACCGCCGCCGTCATGCCCATGAGCCCGTGAGCCTTGAGCTTGGAGAAGTTGATAACGGCGTCGCATTTTTCGAGCCACGCGCTGTATTCAAAGCTCTTGACCGTGACGGCGTCCGGAAATTCGACCGTGTGATGCGAAAAGTCGCGGTTGAGCTCGCCGCCGGCGGCTTCGCAGAGCGCGTAATCGCCGAGCGAGTACACGCGGCTCAGGACCACGGAGGTGAACGGCTCACCGGGGCTGTCGCCGAGAACGACCTCCGCGCCCCGCTCGCGCAGAAGGCGCGTGAGCTCCGCGGCCATGACCGGGTGAGTCGTCGCCGCCTGCTCCGGCTTTCTCGCCGCGCAGAGATTGAGCTTTATGCCGATGCGCATGCCGGGCTTCACCCAGTCAAGCCCGCCGACAGCGTCAAGCGCCGCAAGGAGCGCGGCGCGCACCGTTTCGGGTGTATAATCCCCGCAGGGGACGATGGAAAGTTTCGGTTCCGGCATGGTATGCCTCCCATATCTACAGACTAATTTTGTATTTTACCACATTTCTCCTTTCTGCGCAACGGGATATGCAGCGATCCGGAATGTGTAAAAAATCTGTCATTGCACGAAAAACAGGTTGATAACTCAACAGTTATATGATATGCTTATTGAGATAGTATTTTTCTGCGTGAAAAAGTCATTTAATCAACAAAAGGGGAACAGGCGTTATGTTATTTGATGGAGATTTCACACGGACCGATCAGATCGTGGACAACCACGAGTGCAAGAGGGAAAATCTGATCGGCATGATGCAGGACGTGCAGGAGCATTACAAGTACCTGCCGCCGGAGGTGCTGGTGCATTTGGCGGGACGGCTGCACATCAGTCCGGGCAAGGTATACAGCGTGGCGACGTTCTATGACCGCTTCTCGCTGGAAGCCAAAGGCAAGTACATTCTGCGCGTATGCGACGGCACCGCCTGCCATGTGCGCAAATCGCAGCCCATTCTGGAGGCTTTGCAGGAGCACCTCGGGCTGAACGAGAAAAAGGTAACAAGCAGCGACATGCTCTTTACGCTGGAGACCGTTGCGTGCCTCGGCGCATGCGGCCTTGCGCCGGTCCTCACCGTGAACGGTGAGGTCCACGCGAAAATGACGCCGGAGAAGGCGGTCGCGCTCGTGGAGAGCATCCGGAAGGAGGAGACGAAATGATCCGACGCACAAAACTCACGTTTGAAGCCCAGCGCTGGAAGGCGGAGGAAGCGCTCGCGCGCGAAGGCGTTTCGATCATGGTATGCGCCGGTACGGGCTGCATCGCCGGCGGCTCACTCGAAGTTTACGAGGAGCTGCGCCGTATCTGCGCGGAGAAGGGTCTCGCCGTCTCGGTGAGCTTCTCTGAGCACGCGGACGACGCCATCCATCTCAAGAAGACCGGCTGCCACGGCTTCTGTGAGATCGGCCCGCTCGTCAACATCATGCCGCAGGACATTTTCTATACCCACGTCAAGCCCTCCGACTGCGCCGAGATCATAGAAAAGACGATCATGAACGGGCAGATCATCAAGCGCCTGCTCTACAAGATGAACGGCAAGAGCTATGCCACGCAGGAGGAAGTTCCCTTCTATAATAAGCAGCACCGCATCGTACTCGAGCGCTGCGGCCATATGGACGCCGAGAGCATCTGGGAGTATATCGCCCGCGGCGGCTACAAGGCGTTTGAAAAGGCACTCTTCGATCTTACCGACGAGCAGATCTGCATTGAAATGCTCACCTCCGGTCTGCGCGGACGCGGCGGCGGCGGCTTCCCCACCGGCAAGAAGTGGGACAGCGTGCGCCGTCAGCCGGGCGGCGAGAAGTACGTCGTCTGCAACGGCGACGAGGGCGACCCCGGCGCGTTCATG
>DPHR01000055.1:0-207 GCA_003522945.1 Clostridiales bacterium | reverse complement strand
CATCGAGGGCATGATGATCGCGGCGATCGCCGTCGGCGCGCAGAAGGGATATATCTACGTCCGCGCAGAGTACCCGCTCGCGGTCGAGCGGCTGCAGACCGCCATCGATCAGGCGCGCGATGTGGGACTTCTCGGCGAGAACATCCTCGGCACGGAATTTTCCTTTGATATCCGCATCAACCGCGGCGCGGGCGCGTTCGTCTGCGG
>DPHR01000131.1:3934-7651 GCA_003522945.1 Clostridiales bacterium | reverse complement strand
CGTTTGAGAGCTTGTCAAAAATACTTTTTTGACAAGCTCGACCCCCGCTTTTCGGAACGATCCGAAGAGCGGGGGTATTTTTATTGCTCTATCAAGAGGAGAAACAGCGAAAGGAGCAGGCAGAACAGCGGAACGGTCACCGCATCAGCCGACCTGATGGAGCATGCCGAAGAGCACACTCACCCGTCCGGGGAACCGGTCAAGGCTGATGTACATCGGCGTGCCGCTCTGGTCGCCGTCGAAATATACGGTCAGGTAGCTGTTCGATCCGGCAAAGTCCGTCAGCAGCTCGCCGCCGCCCGGATTGAGCTGGGCATAGTGGAACATGGCATCGTCCGTCTGTGCAAGGCGGTGGCCGGAAAAGCCCCAGTATTTTGCGAGCAGCGTGCAGAACTTATCCACGGTCATGCCGTCCGGCAGGATGTCGTCATAGTTATTGTACGTATGGAATGTCTCCGTGCCGTTGCCCGTTTCCACCGTTACATCGCCGCCGGGGATGGGCGTGTCCGTCTCGTCCGCCTTGGCCTCCGTGCTGATGTGAACGATCTTTCCGCTCATTGTGTCAACAAAAAGATTCATGTAATACTTCCCGTCGGCGGTTCCGCCGCGGACAATGTAGCTGTGGGGGAAAATGCGCCCGAACCAGTAGTCGCTCACACCCGTGTTCGGCGCTTCACCGAGATAGTCCGGTTCGCCGTCAAAGTAGCGGTACTCCGAAGAGAGAATGCCCATGTCCTGCATTTTTGCGATTTCCTGCCGCGCGACCTTGACCGCCTGCGCGGGGCTGTTGATGAGCCGCCCGGCGGCAAGGGCACTCCCGGCGAGCACGAGCACGAGCGCCGCCGCGATCAGCACGGTGCGAAGCGTCCGCTTCGCGCGAAGGGGTTTTCCTGTATTCTTTTCCTGCATAGCCGATGTGACCTCCATAAGAATTTCATCGTCGATCCCACCGGCCGCTTCCATAATATCCAGCGCTTTCACAGCAGTTCCTCCTTAATGAGATAGTCGCGCAGCTTTTTCCGGCTGCGGCAAAGCGAGGTATGTACCCTTCCCTCCCGGCAGCCGAGCCTTTCGGCGATCGCCGGGGCGGGAAGAGCGAGATAGTAGCGGGCGGTGAAAATGATCCGGTCGTTTCGGGAAAGCGTATGGAGAAAGGCGTTCACCGCATGAGAAAGCTCCCGTGCCTCAATGATCTGCTCCACATTGTCCCGCCCCGCGACGCACTCAGCGAGCTCGTCGAGCGCGGCGGACGCCTCACCGCCGCCGCGTTTCTGCGCGCTGTCGGCGCGAAAGCGGGAAAAGGCGGCGTTCCGTACGGTACGGAACAGATACGCGCCGAGATGCTCCGGGCGCTGCGGCGGGATGGTGTTCCAGAGTGAGAGATAAGCGTCCTGCACGATCTCCTCGGCGTCCTCCGCCGCGGGGAGAAACCGGCGCGCGATGCCTTCGCATGCGCCGCCGTATTTCCGCTCCGTTTCGGCGATCGCCTGCTCGTCGCGCCGCCAGTACAGGTCTACGATGAAGCTGTCCTCCATGATCTTTCCTCTTTCTTACGGGGCTGCCCCTTGAGTACTCACCCTTATAGACGCAATTCGGGCCTAAATGCTTACAAAGAATATGGGAAAAAATGAAAAAACGCTCTCCGAATGAGGCCGGAGAGCGGCATTTGTTCTATATTACCGGCTGTACATGGCCGTCATGGCGGCGATGTGGTCGGCGAGCTCGTCGGTGAGCGCGCCGGGCAGCATGCGCCAGCACCAGTTGCCGTGGCCGAGGACGCCGGGGACGTTCATGCGCGACTCGCCGCCGAGGGCAAGCCAGTCCTGCATCTGCGCGACGAAGAGATCAGCCACCGAGCTCATGCCGCCGCGGATGATGCCGTTTACGTACCCTTCCTCATCGTTCAAGCCGAGGTACTGCTTGGCATAGGCCACATCGTCGCCCTTCGCGTCGCCCAGCCACTGGGCGAGCGTGGCGTTGTCGTGCGTGCCGGTGTAGCAGATGCAATTCGTCGGGTAGCGGTGCGGCAGATAGTCGCTCGGCTCGCGGGAATCAAAGGCGAACTGCAGCACCTTCATGCCGGGGAAGCCCGAATACTCACGCAGGGCGATGACCTCCGGCGTCATAAAGCCGAGATCCTCGGCGATGATGTCGAGACCGGGGAGCGCCGTCTTGATCGCGTCGATAAAGCTCTCGCCGGGGCCCTTGCGCCAATGGCCGCTGCGCGCGGTCGTCTCGCCGTAGGGCACGGCCCAATAGCTCTCCAGACCGCGGAAATGGTCGATACGGACGGTATCGTAGAGCTTGCCCGCGGCGCCGAGACGCCGGATCCACCAGCGGTAGCCGTCGTCTCGCATACGGTCCCAGTCATAGAGCGGGTTGCCCCAGAGCTGACCGTCGGCGGTGAAGTAATCGGGCGGGACGCCCGCGACCTCCGTCGGGCGGCACTGATCGTCGAGCTGGAAGTACTCGCCCTCCGCCCACACGTCGGCGCTGTCGAGCGGGACATAGATCGGCACGTCGCCGATGATCCGGATGCCCTGCTTGCGGATATACGCGCGCAGCGCGTTCCACTGGCGGAAGAACAGATACTGCGTGAAAATACAGAAGCGGATATCCTCCGCGAGAAGCTCCTCATACCGGCGCAGCACTTCCTCGCTGCGGCGAAGACGGAGATCCTCGTCCTCCCATTCGATCCAGGGGCGCATGCCGAAATGACGCTTTGCCGCGGTATAGAGCGCATAGCTGCGCAGCCAACTCTCGTTTTCACGATAGAAAGCGTCTACGTTCTCACGCTCTTTGTCCCAGCCGCGCTCGCAGGCGCGGCGGAGAAGATCGAACCGTCCGGCGTAGAGCGCGCCGTAATCCGTCTGCGCCGGGTCGCTGCCGAAGGAAACGGCATCGACTTCCTCGCGCGTGAGGAGACCGTCGGTAATAAGCTGCTCAAGGTCGATGAGATACGGGTTCCCGGCAAAGGCCGAGTCGGTCTGGTACGGTGAGTCGCCGTAGCCGGTCGGGCCGAGCGGCAGGATCTGCCAGTATTTCTGTCCGGCTTTCCGGAGGAAATCGGCAAACTCTCTCGCCTCTCTGCCCAGCGTTCCGACGCCGTGCGGCGACGGGAGCGATGTGATATGCAGAATAATTCCGCTTGCTCGCATGGCAAACGCCTCTTTCGTCTGTTAGAATTTGCGGATGCTGTTAATTTTTACGGATGCTGTCCGTCTTTTCAAGCGTGTACGGCGCGAGGACATGCTGCGCGCCCGAGCCGTTTTCGATCATGTCGAGCAGCACGGCGTAGCTCTTTTCCGCCATGAACGCGATCTGCTGCGTAACGGTGGAGAGCCTCGGCTCGTAGTACCGGCAGATGGGCAGGCCGTCAAAGCCGATGAGGGAAATGTCCTCCGGGATACGCTTTCCGGCATCGCGGACGGCGCGGGCCGCGCCGATGGCCATGACGTCCGCCATGGCGAACACCGCCGTGATCTCCGATGTTTCGCGCAGAAGCTCCGCCATGGCCGTATAGCCCTCGTCGAAGCTGTAGTGCACGGTCTTATAATACCGGTCCGCGTCAAAGGTCATGCCGCGCTCGGTGAGCGCGCGCAGCACGCCCGCATAGCGCAGACGGCCCGTATCGGAGTATTCGCGCTCGCCGCCGATGACGGCGATCTTTTTATGGCCCATGTCCGCCAGATACCCGACGGCCGCCGCGGCAGCGGC
>DPHR01000131.1:3236-3765 GCA_003522945.1 Clostridiales bacterium | reverse complement strand
CCGACGGCCGCCGCGGCAGCGGCGGTATCGTCGGTCGTGACGCTCGAAAGATTTTTGAATTGGAATTCCGCGGCGGAGTTTGTGACAAGAACCGCGGGAATGTGGATCTCGGCAAAGGATTCGATGAAATCCTCGCTGCTGCCGCCGAGGAAGAGGATGCCCTGCGGCTTTACCTCGCGCACGCGCTTCACGGCGCGGCGCACCTCGTTGTCGAGCTCGCCGATATAGTCCACCACAAGCTGGTACTCCCCGCCCGTTGCCACGGTCTGCAGCCGTTCGACCAGCGCGGCGAACAGCTCGTTGTGCGTGCCGCGGACGATGACGAGGATGTTGTTGCTGTGGGTCTGCTTGAGATTGCGGGCGTTCGTGTTCAGCTCAAAGCCCTGTTCCTTCACGATCGCCATGATCTGCTCTCTTGCCTTTTCGCTGACGTGCGGCTGATTGTTGAGCACGCGCGAAACCGTGCCGAGCGAATACCCGGAGAGAGCCGCCAGGTCCTTGATCGTCATCAGCCCTTCACCGCGCCGGC
>DPHR01000131.1:0-3133 GCA_003522945.1 Clostridiales bacterium | reverse complement strand
GAGATCGGCATCAGAATGCCGGAGGAACGATTCATGTGAGATCAGCCTTTCACGGCGCCGGCCGCGACGCCCTTGATGATGTGTTTCTGGCAGCAGAGGTAGAAGATGATGACCGGCAGAATGCTCAGAAGGATCAGCGCCATCGTCGCGCCCATGTCCACCTGTCCGTAGCTTCCCTTGAGATGCTGTATGACGATGGGGATGGTCATATACTCCGTGCGGTCGAGCACGAGATACGGCAGAAGGAAGTCGTTCCACACCCACATGATTTCCAGCACGCCGACGGAGATCATCGTCGGCTTCATCATGGGGAGGACCACCTGGAAGAACGTGCGCACCGGGCCGCAGCCGTCGATGGCAGCGGCCTCCTCAATTTCCAGAGGAATGGACTTTACAAAGCCGCAGAACATGAACACCGCGAGACCCGCGCCGAAGCCGAGATAAATGACCGGGATCGTCCACGGGGTATCGAGACTGAGCTGGTTCGCCGTGCGGGAGAGCGTGAACATGACCATCTGGAACGGGACGACCATGGAGAACACACAGAGATAATATACGATCTTACTGAAGAAGCTCCCGACGCGGGAGACATACCACGCGGCCATGGACGTGCACACGAGAATGAGCGCCGTGGAGGCGAGCGTGATGAAAAGGCTGTAGCCCACGGCCTTCAGAAACGGGTAGTTGCCGAAGGTCATGCCCTTGATATAGTTCTGGAAACCGACAAAGCTGTTCGCGTCCGGGAAGGCAAACGTCTGCGTGTTGACGGCGGCGTTGCTCTTGAAGGAGTTCATCAAAACGATGAGGATCGGCATAATGTAAGCGATGCAGATCACCGTGAAGATGATCGTCAGCACCATTTTGCCGCGTTCTTCTCTCTTTGCCATTACTGCTGTACCTCCTTTTTACGGGTGGCTTGGAGCTGCAGAAGGCCGATCGCGGCCACAAGGATGAAGAACACCACGGCCTTTGCCTGGCCGACGCCGCGGTTGTTGCCGCCGCCGGAGTAGAAGGCGCTGTAAATGTTCAGAGCGAGCATTTCCGTCGTCTTTATAACGCTGCCGTCCGGCTGCTGCAGGAACGGCCGCCCCGCCGTCAGCGCGAGGTTCTGGTCGAAGAGCTTGAAGCCGTTCGTGAGCGTGAGGAAGATGCAGATCGTAAAGGAGCTCATCATGTTCGGAATGGTGATCTTCCAGAGCGTCTGCCAGTTGTTGGCGCCGTCAATGCGGGCCGCCTCGAGCATGTCCTCCGGGATGGACTGGAGACCGGCTATGTAAATGATCATCATATAGCCGACCTGCTGCCAGCATATAAGGATGATGAGGCCCCAGAAGCCGAAGGTCGAGTTGAGCACGACGGAGGTGTTGTACTTCACGAGGAAGCCGTCAAAGATCATCGACCAGATGTAGCCGAGCACGATGCCGCCGATGAGGTTCGGCATGAAGAACACAGTGCGGAAAAGGTTCGAGCCGCGGATGCCCTTCGTGAGGAAGTAGGCGACCGTGAAGGCCAGAACGTTGATGAACACTACCGACACGAAGGCGAACAGCGCCGTATACCAGAAGGCATGGAGGAAGCTGCTGTCCGAGAGCGCTTTGATGTAGTTGCCGAATCCAACCCACGTCCACTGGCTCGTCAGCTTAAACTTGCAGAAGGACAAAAACGCGCCCTTAAAGAACGGGTAAAGGAACCCGATGCAGAAGGCGGCAAAGGTGGGCAACAGAAACATCCACACCATTCGCTGAATGGGGCGGCGGATCAGTCGGCTGTTGTGTGCGGCTGAATCCCGCGGTATGTTTATACGCTTCATTCTTTCACTCCTGTTCTGCCGAAATTGTCATGGCGACAGCTCCTGCCCGAACGCCTCGGGCAGCAGCTCACGCCGTCACAGTCTATATGCTATCATGCCGGCGGATATATCTACAGGCGGAGCGGACGTGATCGCCCGCCCCGCCTGTATTGTGTGTCAATTTGTCTCAGCGGATATCCGCAGAGGACTTAGTGCTCGTTGGCGTACTGGGTAGCCCAGCCCTGGACGAACGCGGTCTCAACGGTGGACCAGTCGCCGGTGCCGGTGGTGTACTGGCTCAGAGCATCAACGACGGCACCGCGCCAATCGTCAACGGCAGGAGTCCAGTTGAACGCCCAGGTCACGGTGTAGTTGCCGTTGGCAACGTACTCGTTGGCAGCCGCGAAGAACACGTTCTCCGGGGTCTTGGCGTTCTTGAACGGGCAGGGGCCGAACTGCTCGGCCAGCATGGTGGTGCCTTCCTCAGAGGTGACGACCCAGTACATGAAGTCCAGAGTGGCCTGGATGTCTTCCGGAGAGGCGTTCTTGTTGATCGCCCAGCAGTTCTCGGTGCCGCAGCAGAGACCAGCCTTCTCCTCGCCTTCCACACCGCAGTAGATGGGGATCATGGTGAGGTCGTCCGGGTTCATGCCGAACTTGTCGGCAGAAGTCAGGTTGCTGTACTCCCAAGTGCCGTTCTGATAGAACGCAGCCTTGCCTTCGCCGAATTCAGCCTCGGCCTGATCGCCGGTGGCGGACAGGAGGGCAGCGCCGGTGGTCGCGGTATCGGTGATGTACAGATCCCAGATGTTCTTGTAGTTCTCGAGGTAGGTGCCCTTGATGGTGGCGGGCTGCTCCGTCACGCCGTCATCGCGGAACTCGTAGTACAGAGGCATGTTGGCCAGGTGGCCGGAGAAACGCCAGGCGGAGGAACCGTCGAGACCGGCGGACGTGAAAGCGTCGAAGCCGAGCTCGTCAGCGCGGGCGTGGATGTCGTCCGCAACAGCCTTCAGGGACTCGAAGTTGGTGATCTCATCGACGGAGTGGCCGGCCTTCTCGAGCAGGGCCTTGTTCACGATGATGCCGAAGGCTTCGTAGCAGTAGCCAATGGAAACGGTCTCGCCGGCTTCGTTCTTCAGGTTGAAGTCGGTGGTGGTCATCTCGTTGTACACGTCGGTGCCTTCGAGATTGTAGCAGAACTCGCCGTAGCTGTTGACAGCGCCGAGGTTGCCGACCTGGAACATGGTGGGGGCGGCGTCCTTGTCGAGTTCGGCGGTCAGGGTGGTGTCGTACTGGCCGGAAGCGGCGGTGACGACCTTCACGGGAACGCCGGTCTGCTCGGTG
>DPHR01000144.1 GCA_003522945.1 Clostridiales bacterium | reverse complement strand
CGGTGAGCCGGCCGCCGGGGGCGAGCAGCGCGGCAAGGCGCGCCACGAGCCGCTCCGGGTCGGGAAAATGTGGAAAGGCGTTATAGATGACGATCGCGTCAAAGCGCTCGCCAAGCGGCGCGGTCTCCGCGTCGCCGCAGACGAAGCGCACGTTCTCCTGCGGGAATTTTTTGCGCGCGATGCGGACCATCTCCGGGGAGATGTCCACGGCGGTGACGCTCTCAACGTTCCGGCGCAGATAGTCGCCGATGAGCACGCCCGTGCCGCAGGCAATGTCCAGCACGCGGCTGCCCGCCGTCACCTTCGCGTTATCGAGAATGCGGCCGATCTTCTCGTCGCTGCGGACCATACCGGCGTCCCATTCTCCGGCGCGCTCATCGAAAAACGCGATCACATCCTTCTGCTCGATCATCCCTGCGTCCCCACAAAGAACGTGGCGGTGTCGATCTTCTGGTAGCCGCCGAAGCTGTTCGGGCAGGCATAGATCTCTTCGGCCAGAGGCTTTCCGAGGAACGCGGTCGTGACGCGGTCCGTCACTTCGGTCATGTCAACATCCTCAAAGCGATCGGGATAGGCGGTCTTCGCGGCGAACCACGTGTTGATGAGCGCGATCTCATAGTTGGTATAGTAGGCGTTGTAGGCAAGCTGGAGATACGCCTCGCCCTCGCGCCAGGCACGGCAGGTATCGAACATCGTGGGATCCTCGGCGTAAAGAGGCTTGATGTTCTTCACGGCGGCGGCGTCAAAGATCATGGCGTCCATGTCCTCGCCGAGCGCGACGAATTTCTCCGCCTCGATCGGCTGCGCGCCGGGCGCTCCAAGGCCGGAGACAACGTTCTTCACGTTCGCCACGCGGAAGGAAACATAGTCCTGCGCGGTCATCAGGTGGTTCGTCGTGCCCCAGTTGCCGAGACCGCAGATATAAACGGCGGGCTTGTCCTCTTCGGCGATATCGGCGGTGCGCGCTTCGATCCCGGCGCGCTCGGCGGCGATGAAGCCGATGAGTGTCTCTGCCTTCTCGCTCTCTTCAAAGATCGTGCCGAGAAGGCGGACGCTTTCGTTGAATCTCTCGTCAAACACGCTGTCCGGCCCGCTCATCAGCGTCACGACCGGGACGCCGAGCTGCTCCTGCAGGGCGTTGGCCTTATCCGCATCGCCGTAAAGGGAGATGACGATATCCGGCTCGCAGGTGAGGATCTTCTCCGCCTCGGGGCTCTGGGCATTCGGCCCGCCGACGCCGCAGGAGGGCAGCGACGCGAACATATCGCTGTGGGCGAGCACATAGGGCCGCGCGACGGAATCGAACATCTTCGGGCGCTCGGAGAGCGTTTCGTTGTCGATATCCTCCACGCCGCAGAGCAGGGATACGTCGCCGATGTAGCTGTAGAACCGCAGCGCGCCCGCGCCGATGCACACGACGCGCTGATACGAGCCCGGCGTCACGGTGATCTCCCGGCCGATGAGGTCGGTAACGGTGATCTCCGCGCTCTCGGCGGGCGTTTCCGCCGGTGCTTCCGTCGCTTCGACTGGTGTTTCCGTGGGAGCTTCCGTGGCCGCCGGGGTCTCGGCCGGGGCCGCGCCGCACGCGGCAAGCGAAAGGAGCATTGCAAGCGCGAGCAGCAGGGAAAGGAGCTTAGCTTTCTTCATAGTATTTTCCTCCCAAAATTACTTTCTTTCCGTCTACGGTAATGATGCGGGATTGAATATCGAAAATGTCCCCGATCACTTCGCTCGTGAGTACGCTCTCGTCTCCGGCGTAGCGCACCGCGCCGTCCCGGAGCAGGAAAAACTTATCGCCCAGGCACAGCGCCTGGTTGAGATCGTGCAGCGAGCTCAAAATGGCGACGCCGCGCTGCCGCGCCGCCTTTTTCGCCTCGTCGATGATGAGCTCTTCGTTTGCGATATCGAGATTGCCGGTCGGCTCATCGAAAATGAGCAGACGCGGCTCCTGCACGAGCGCACGGGCGATGGCGATCTTCTGCTTCTCGCCGCCGGAGAGCTCCTCCGCGCTGCGGTTGGCAAGCGGCTCAAGATGCATCTCGGCGAGAATGTGCTCGGCGGCCTCGATATCCTCGCGTCCCGGCTGCATGCCGAAGCGGGAGACCCGCCCGAGCAGGATCGAGTCGAACACGCTCAGCGCGCCGAAATGGATGTGCTGCGGCACATAAGCGACGAGCTTTGCCCTCTCGCGCCGCGGCATTTTCAAAAGGTCCTCGCCGTCGAAGCGGATCGAGCCGCTCTCCGGCGCGGCAAGGCCGAGAATGCACTGAAAAAGCGTCGTTTTGCCCGCGCCGTTTTTGCCGAGAAGGATCCCGATCTCGCCGTCGTTGAGCGTGAGCGAAACGCCCCGGAGCACCGGCTCGGCCCGGCGGGAATACCGAAAGACTACATTTTCCAGCTCTAACATTAGCCGTGCTCCTTCCGCGAAAAGATGATCGTAAGGAAGAACGGCGCGCCGAGCAGCGACGTGATCGCGCCGACGGGCAGCGCGCTGCCGCTGCCGAACGAGCGGGAGAGCGCGTCCGCGCAGAGAAGGAGCAGGCTCCCCAGGAGCGCCGACGCGGGGATGGAAACGCGGTGATCCTGCCCGAGCAGACGCTTTGCCACGTGCGGGCAGATGACACCGACAAAGCCGATGATGCCGAGACTCGATACGCACGCCGCCGTCATCAGCGAGGCAAGCAGCAGCGAAAAAAAGCGCAGGCGCGAAACGTTCACGCCCATGCTGCCCGCAGCGGCGTCGCCGCTCAAAAGGGCATTATACCGCCACGCGAGCGCAGAAAACACCGCCAGCCCCGGCGCCGCGGCGCAGAGCATGAGAAGGTCGGTCTTATATGTCGCGCGGCCGAGATCGCCGAAATTCCACACGACCGCGGCGGAAAGGCCGACGTCCGTGGCGTAAAACTGCAGAAGCGTCGTTGCCGCCGTCCAGATCGCGCCGACGGCGATGCCCGCGAGCACCACGACGTTCGGCGAGAACGCCTTCACGCGGCAGAGCGCGAGAATGAGCAGAATGGAAAGCGCCGAAAAGAGAAACGCCGTCACGCTCGCGGCGAACGGGTTCACCCCGGCGGTATAGCTGGCAAGATTGTTGCCCGTGGAGAGAAAGCCCCCGGCAAACACGATGATGGAGAGATTCGCGCCGAACACCGCGGCGTTGGATACGCCCATCGTGGAGGGCGAGGCCATCGCGTTCGAGAGCGTCGTCTGCATGACGAGACCGGAAACCGAGAGCGCGGCCCCGGCGATGAGCGCCGCGAGCACGCGCGGCACGCGGATCGAGCGGAGGATGCGCACGTTGGCGGCGGAGCCTTTTCCGAAAAGAGCAGCAACGCCGTCCGAAAAGCTCATGCGCGACGCGCCGACAAAAAGGCAGACGAGCGCCATAATAAGCACCGCAAGCGCGAGCGCGGCAATAATATACCGGGCGCGGGACTTTGCTTTCACGGCCGTTCGCTCCTTTCTCTTTTTGATCGGCGTCTCTGTATAATGGTCTTTTAATTATAAAGCTATCCACCCCCGGAGGGAAGCCCCCCAGGGGGATAAATTCTTTTCAGTTTTAGCATGACAAAGAGCCGGTGACTTCCCGTCACCGGCTCTTTGTCTTATAAATTTTCTTACGCAAGGAAGCCCTTGAGGATGCGGTCCTCCGCTTCCTCCTCGGTGAGGCCGAGCGTTTCGAGTTTCAAAAGCTGGTCGCCCGCGATGCGGCCGATGGCGGCCTCATGGATGAGCTGCGCGTCGAGATCGTTCGCCGCGATCTCCGGCACGGAGCGGATCTTCGCCTCGTCCATGATGATGGAGTCGCACTGCACATGGCCGAAGCACTTGGCGTTGCCGACGACACACGGGCGGAACACCTGCACGGAGTCGTTTTTCGCAACGCTTCGGGAGATCACGCGGCCGCGGGAGTTCTCGCCGTTGAGCTCAATGACCATGTCAGACTCGGCGCGCTGACTGCCATGGGTGAGAAGGCGCTCGGTAATGACGACGTCCGCATCCTTGCCGCAGACGATGCGCGTATCGCGCCGCGTGGAGTCGATGCCGCCGATCTGACTCATGTCCATCTGTATCGACGCGCCCTCTTCAAGATAGACGATCGTCGTGGGGTTCATAACGTTTTTGCCGTTGCCGTCGCCCTCGCCGTAGTGCTTCTCAACGTACTTGACGCGGGCGTTTTTACCGACGTAGAACGTGTGCACGCCATCGTGCTCGGAGGCGTCCGAGCCGCAGTTGTGGATGCCGCAGCCGGCGATGATCGTGACGTCCGCGCCCTCGCCGACGTAAAAATCGTTGTACACCGTTTCGCGCAGGCCAGACTCCGTGATGATGACCGGGATGTGGCAGCTGTCCTTGCAGCCGGGGACAAAACGGATATCGATGCCGGGCTTATCGGTTTTCGTGGTGATGGTGACGTTTTCGGTGTTGACGCGCCCGGCGCAGCCGGAGTCCTTGCGGATATTGAATGCGCCCTCGGCCTTGCCGTCCTTCATGCCGGCAATAACTTCCAGAAGCGTCGTATCGACGCGGTTGAGCTCGCTCATTTCTTCGCCTCCCCGTAGATGACCGGGCAGCCGCCCGTGGTGCTGTGGACGATGTCGGTAAAGACCTCGTCGCGTGTGCCGCGGCGCGCGATCACGCCCTTGTCGATCACAAGGATCTCGTCCGCCAGCGAGATGATGCGCTCCTGATGGGAGATGATGACCATCGTGCAGTCCTGCCGGGTGTGGATCTCCTCAAACGTTTCCGTAAGGCGTGCGAAGCTCCAGAGATCGATGCCCGCCTCGGGCTCGTCGAGGATCATGAGCTGCGGCTGCCGCGCGAGGATCGTGGCGATCTCGATGCGCTTGACCTCGCCGCCGGAGAGGGAGGCGTCCACCTCGCGGTCAAGATAATCGGCCGCGCACAGGCCGACCTGCGTGAGATACTTGCAGGCCTCGCCCCGCGGCAGGAACTTCTGTCCCGACGCGATCGTCAAAAGATCCTTCACGCGGATGCCCTTGAAGCGCGGCGGCTGCTGGAAGCCGTAGCTGATGCCGCGGCGCGCGCGCTCGGTGATGGAAAGGCCGGTCACATCCTCGCCGTTCCAGAGGATGCTGCCGCCTGTCGGCATCACAAGGCCCATGATCGCCTTGGCAAGCGTCGTTTTGCCGCCGCCGTTCGGCCCGGTGAGGACGATGAGCTTTTTGTCCGGGATGGTGAGGGAAATGTCCCGCAGTATCTCGGTGCGGCCCTCCGGCGCGTCCACGGAATAGTGTATATTCTTCAGCTCCAGCATGGATGTGTCTCCTTCTCGGCGGTATGCTTGGAAAACTTGCATCTTTCCAAATAAAATGGTATAATATTATGAATTTTCCGCATACCCGCATAAAATCGTCCCCGCCCGCCGGCAGCGGCGCAGGGATAGTACTCGATATTATATAAAGTATTCGCGGGGAATGTCAACCCCGCTCTTCCCGTTCCCGCGCTTTTTCTTCCGGGAACGCCCCGCTTCGCGCGGGGAGAAAGGAGGCTATATGCGAATCAAACCGAAAAACCCGAAGGTCCTCCGCGCCCGGCGCATCATCGTCGGCGGCGTGGCGCTCGCGGCGGTGCTGTTCGTGCTGCTCCGTCCGAATACCGACAGCTCTCTCTCCACGGAGGAGAGCGCCCCCATGCCCGAGACCGCCGCGACCCCCGTTCCGGAAGCGGAAGACGCGCAGGGCGAGCTCAACTGGCAGTATCCCCCCGGCTGGGTCGATTATTCCGATCTTCCGGACAAGGAAACGCTCGGCGACGAGGAACAGCCCGGCCTTTCCAACTGGCGGTATCTGCTCGTGAACGGCCTTTCGCGGGAGAACTACCTGCGCGAGAACTACTACCCCGACATGGTCGAGATCGAAAACGGCTACTTCTTCCAGCGCCGCGCCGCCGACGCGCTCAAGGAATTTCTCGCCGCGGCCCGCGCGCAGGGCTTCACAGTGAGCATTTCCCGCACCTATATGTCCTACCCCGACCAGCGCACGCGCTTCAACGGCATGGCGAGCACGCTTTACGATCAAGGCGATATATCGCTCGCGGACGCAGAAAAGAAGGTCACGGAGATGGGCTACTACCCCGGCGCGGACGAGCACCAGACCGGCCTTGCCGTCAACTTCGTCGGCGAGGACGCCGAGGCGAAATTCTCCACGCCCGTGCTGGAATGGATGCGCGAGCACTGCGCGGAATACGGCTTCATCCTGCGCTATCCCGAAGGTCGTGAGGAATATACCGGCCGCGACCCGGAGCCCGGCCATTTCCGCTATGTCGGCGAGGTCGCCGCGGAATACATCATGCGCAAGGGCATCACGTTGGAGGAATTCAAGGACGCCTACGACGAGAGCAAAAACGACCCCTGGGCAAAGAAGGACGATAAATGAGTGATACCATTGCCGCCGTTGCGACCGGCGCAGGCGTTTCCGCCATCGGCATCGTGCGCGTATCGGGCCCCCTTTCCGTATCGCTGATGGACGCGCTTTTCCGCCCGGCGGACGGAAAGGCCATGTCGCAGCACCGCGACCGGCAGCTCGTTTACGGCAAGCTGCTCGACGAGAAGGGACGGACGCTCGATCTCTGTCTCTGCACGCTCTCCCGCGCGCCGCGAAGCTACACCGGCGAGGACACCGCAGAGCTTCAGTGCCATGGCTCGCCCGTCGTGCTGCGCTCCGCGCTGGAAGCTCTCTTCGCCCTCGGCGCGCGGCAGGCAGCGGCGGGTGAGTTCACCAGGCGCGCCTTTCTGAACGGGCGCATGGATCTCACGCAGGCGGAGGCCGTCGTCGATATCATCGACGCGGAAACGCCTCTCGCGGCGCGAAACGCCGCCAGTCAGCTCGGCGGGGCGATCTCCCGCCGCACGGAGGAGATCTATCAGAATCTCACGCACATCTGCTCGCACTATCACGCGGTGCTCGACTACCCGGACGAGGATATACCGCCGTTCACGCTCGCGGAATACGCCGCCGTGCTCGATGCGTCGATCCGCTCGCTCGAAGCGCTGCTCGCCACGTTTTCCCGCGGGCAGTTTCTTGAAAAGGGCGTGCGCACGGCCATTCTCGGCCGCCCGAACGCCGGAAAATCTTCGCTGCTCAACGCGCTGCTCGGCTTTGAGCGCGCCATCGTCACCGACATCCCCGGCAC
>DPHR01000160.1 GCA_003522945.1 Clostridiales bacterium | reverse complement strand
GTGGGTGATGTTCATGACGGTATCGACGTCGAAGAGGGAGTTCACGTCCTGGCAGACGACCGCGAGACGCTCAAGACCCATGCCGGTGTCGATGTTCTTCTGGGCAAGCTCGGTGTAGTTGCCCTGACCGTCGTTGTTGAACTGGGAGAACACGATGTTCCAGATCTCGATATACCGGTCGCAGTCGCACCCCACGGTGCAGCCGGGCTTGCCGCAGCCGTATTTCTCGCCGCGGTCGTAGTAGATCTCGGAGCAGGGGCCGCACGGACCGCTGCCGTGCTCCCAGAAGTTATCCTCCTTGCCGAAGCGGAAAATACGCTCCGGGGCGATGCCGATCTCCTTGTGCCAGATGTTCCATGCCTCGTCGTCATCGAGATAGACGCTCGGGTACAGCCGGTCGGGATCGATGCCGACCCAGTCGGGGGAGGTCAGAAATTCCCACGCCCAGTGGATGGCTTCGCGCTTGAAGTAATCGCCGAAGGAGAAGTTGCCGAGCATTTCAAAGTAGGTGCCGTGGCGCGCCGTTTTGCCGATGTTCTCGATATCGGGCGTGCGGATGCACTTCTGGCAGGTCGTCACGCGGCGGCGCGGCGGCTCTTCTTCCCCGGTGAACCATGTTTTCATGGGGCTCATGCCGGCGTTGATGAGCAGAAGCGAGGGGTCGTTGCGGGGGATCAGCGAGAAGCTGGGCAGACGCAGATGACCTTTTGTCTCAAAGAAGGAGAGATACATCTCCCGCAGCTCATTGAGTCCGAAATATTTCATACTAACCTCCAAAAACAAATACACCCCGCCCCCGAAAAACAGGGGCGGGGAAAAACATTCCACGCGGTACCACCCTGATTGCGGCTTTAAGCGCTGACGCCAGCCGTATCTCGTGCGCCCGATAACGGAGGCGGACCGCCGCGCTCTTCGCGCGAAGGCTCGAAAGTGGCTGCCGCGGCGCCGGACGAGGGGCTTTCAGCCTCCCCCTCTCTCTGTAGACCGTATCAGCGCGGCTTGCTTCGTCATAGCCCAAAAATCTTATACATTCTATCACGAAATATCCGCTTGTCAACCGGGAAAATGACTCTTTCCGGCGGTTTTTCCGTACAGGAAAAACATACTGCTTGCTATCATCGCGCAAAAGTGTTACTTTTATAAAGGGTTTTTATGCCTCTGATACGTTTATACTAACCCGGAGGTGGGAAAAATGCCCAACTGCGATGCCGGACTCGTTTCCGTTCTCATGAGCGTATATAACGGCGCCCCCACGCTCGAAAAGGCGGCGGCGTCCGTTCTGGCGCAGACGTACCGCGATCTGGAGCTCATCCTCTGCGACGACGCCTCCACAGATGATACATGGCGCATCATGCAGCGCATTGCCGCGCAGGATGCGCGCGTCACAATCTTCCAAAACAAAACAAATCTCGGTCTCGGCGCTTCGCTCAACGAGTGCCTTGCGCGCGCGCAAGGCGCATATATCGCCCGGCAGGACGCCGACGATGTTTCCGACTCTGACCGCATCGAGCGGACGATGGACTTTCTTCTCTCGTCCGGCGCGCCCTACGCCGCGTGCGGCGTGCGCGTTTTCGACGATACCGGCGTATGGAGCACGCGGCAGTTTCCGCAGAAGATCACGAAGCACATCATCGCGCAGAAGAACCCCTTCTTCCACCCGACGATGCTCTTCCGCCGCGCCGTGCTCGAGAGCGTGAACGGCTACAGCACCTCTCCCGAAACGCGCCGCACGGAGGATTATGATCTCGTCATGCGGCTTGCCGCCAACGGCGTGATCGGGGAAAACTTGCAGGAGATCCTTTACTCGGTGTACGAACCGCAGGAAGCCTATCTCCGTCACAATGCCAGGACCCGCATGTATGAGGTTCGCGTCCGTGCGCGCGGACTGCGCGCGATGGGCTCCCCGGCTTCGGATTACATCTATCTTGTCAAACCGCTCATCATGGCGTGCGTTCCGCGCGGCATGATGCGTTCGGTAAAGCGGCTGCAGTGGAAGCTGCAGAGCCGCGATACGAAAAAGTGAGGAATACCGGATCATGGCATTCAACAAAGGCTACGTAAAAGAAAAAATGGACGGCTTTCGCCGGTTCACGCCGCTGCTGCGCGAGCTTGTGGTGCGCGACATCAAGGTGCGCTACCGCCATTCCGCGCTGGGGCTCGTGTGGACGGTGCTCAACCCGCTGCTGATGATGGTCGTCATCACCATCGTCTTTTCCACGCTCTTCAAGCAGAATATCCCGAATTTCCCGATCTATTATCTTTCGGGCTCGCTCATCTTTGCGTTCAATTCGGAATCGACGACGACCGCGCTCAACTCGATCATATCCAACGCCTCCCTCATCAAAAAGGTCTATATTCCAAAGTACCTTTTCCCGCTCTCGAATGTGCTTTCGGGGCTTGTGAATCTCGGGTTTTCGCTCATTGCGATGTTCATCGTGATGCTCATTACCGACGCGCCGTTCCACGCGACGCTCCTGCTGCTCCCGATTCCCATTTTCTATACGTTCCTCTTCTCCGTCGGGCTCGGCATCCTGCTCTCGGCGGTCACGGTGTTTTTCCGCGATATCGCGCATTTCTACAGCGTGTTCATTCTCGCGTGGACATACTTCACGCCCATCTTCTACCCCGTGGAGATCCTGCCGGACGCCGTGATGAAGCTCATGCAGATCAACCCGATGTACCATCTTGTTTCCTACATGCGCTCCATCGTGCTCTACGGCGTGTTTCCGAGTTTGAAGGAAAACCTTCTCTGCCTGTGTCTGGGGCTTTTGATGCTCGCGCTGGGGCTTTTCGTATTTTATAAAAAGCAGGACAAGTTTGTCCTGTACGTCTGAGCGGAGGTGCGCCATGGGCAGCGTTATTAAAGTCAACGATGTTTCGATGATGTTCAATCTCAGCTCGGAGAAGATCGACAGCATCAAGGAATACTTCATCAAGGCCGTGCGCCGGGAGCTCCATTTTCAGGAGTTCTGGGCACTGCGGGACATATCGTTCACGCTCGAAAAGGGCGATTCTCTCGGCATCGTCGGGCTGAACGGCTCCGGCAAGAGCACGCTTTTGAAAATCGTCTCCGGCATTTTGAAGCCGACCAAGGGCACGGTGGAGACCTGCGGGAGCATTGCTCCCCTCATCGAGCTCGGCGCGGGCTTTGACGCCAACCTTTCCGCGCGCGAGAACATCTATCTCAACGGCGCGATCCTCGGCTACAGCCGCGCGTATATGTCCGAGCGGTTCGACGAGATCATCGAGTTTGCCGAATTGCAGGACTTTGTGGACACCGCCGTGAAGAACTATTCCTCCGGCATGGTGGCGCGTCTCGGCTTTGCCATTGCGACGATGAACGTGCCGGACATTCTCATCATCGACGAGATCCTCGCCGTCGGCGACTATAAATTTCAGGAGAAGAGCTTCGCGCGCATGCAGGAGATGATCGCCTCCGGCGCAACGGTCGTTTTCGTCTCCCACTCGATCGAGCAGGTGCAGAAGATCTGCAAAAAGGCTCTCTGGCTCGAGCACGGCCATATGCGCATGCTCGGCGACGCGGACGCCGTGTGCGGGGAGTATATGCGCGCATGAGTACCGCCGCACCGAAGAAAAAGCGCGTCCTTTTTATCATCAACCAGTTCTTCAGGGGCGGCGCGGAAACGGCGCTCGTGAATCTTCTGCGCACGATGGACAGCGCGCGCTTCGACGTCGATCTTCTCATCTTTGATATGATCGACCTGCCGGGCAGTCTCTCCCTCATCCCGGAGATCCCGGACTGGGTACACGTCATCAACGTGGCCGAAAACGAAAAAAAGACCGCGTTCGTGAAAAAGGCCGTCTTCAAGCTTGAGCGGAAGCTCACCGGCACGCAGCCGTTCCGCCGCGGCGCCATCCGCTATCTGCAAAACCAATACTACGACGCCGCCATTTCCTACGGCGAGTGGTTTTCGAGCGCGCTCTGCGCGCGCTATGCCGCGGCACGGCGCAAATATGTCTGGATCCACGCAGACATGGACAAGGCCGCCTTTCTCCACCCGGACATCCTGCGCTTTGAAGCGCAGTTCGACGGCTTTCTCTTCGCCTCCCGCCACTCGATGGAGGGGGCGGTGAAAAAATATCCGCAGCTTGCCTCCCGCTCGGCCGTGCTTCCGAACCGCGTGGACAGCGAGAAGATCATCGCCATGAGTGAGGAAGCGCTGCCCATCTCTCTGCCGGAAGACGGTCTGCCGCTGCTCGTGACGGTCGCAAACGTGCGTGAGGAGAAAAACCATCTGCGGCAGGTCGCGGCGATGCAGCGGCTCTTTTCCGAGGGGCTGCGGTTTCGCTGGGTAAACATCGGCTCGCTTGCCAACGCCCCGCTCGTGGAAAAGCTCCGACTTGCGGTGCGGGATGCGGGGCTTGAAGACTATTTCACGCTGACCGGCCCGCTCGACAACCCCTACGGCGTGATGCGCCGCGCCGACGCCGTGTGCGTCCTCTCCGACCATGAATCGTGGTCGATGGTCATCACGGAAGCAAAGGCACTCGGCGTGCCGGTGATCGCAACGCGCACCTCCGGCGCGCTCGAACAGATCGAAGACGGCAAAAACGGCGTCCTCTGCGGCTTTTCCGATGAAGAGATCGCCGAAAGCCTCCGCGCCTTTCTCACCGGCGGCGCGGCGGAGACAATGCGCCGGGACGCAAAACGTCCTGCCGCCGAAACATCCCGGGACACACTGGAAGCGCTATTGGAAAACGACACGAAAAAGGCTCTCTATGTATTCGACGATATAAACTACGCGAGCGGCGCC
>DPHR01000135.1 GCA_003522945.1 Clostridiales bacterium | reverse complement strand
GAACGTGATGCCGATGGCGGCGAACACGACGGCGAAGTTCTCACCGTCGCCGAGCACCTTCGCCTGACGCGCGATCTGCGCGGCGAGCGCCGCGTGGGGCAGGCCGGAGCAGGAGAAGATGGGCAGCTTCTGGCCGCGGACGAGGGTGTTCAATCCGTCGATGGTGGAAACGCCGGTCTGGATGAACTCGGCGGGGTAAGCACGGGCGGCGGGGTTCATGGGAAGACCGTTGATGTCGCGGTGCTCCTCGGCGATGATGGCCGGGCCTCCGTCGATCGGCTCGCCCATGCCGTTGAAGACACGGCCGAGCATATCCTCGCTCACGCCAAGCTCGAGCGGATGGCCGAGGAAGCGGACCTTGCTCTCGGCAAGGTTGATGCCCTGCGCCGACTCGAAGAGCTGCACGACCGCGCGGTCGCCCTCAACTTCGAGCACCTTGCAGCGCCGGACGCTGCCGTTCGGCAGCTCGATCTCCGCCAGCTCGTCGTAGGTGACGCCATCGACGTGCTCCACGATCATCAGAGGGCTGGCGATCTCCTTAATTGTCTTATATTCGCGGATCACTGCTCCTCACCTCCCCGGACAACTTCGTCGATCTCGGACTGCATCTCGTCGAGAATGCCGTCGTAAACCTTCTCATATTCTTCCTGCGGCGCCATTTTCGCGCGGCCGATGGCCTCGCGCGCGCCGATGCTGAAGAGACCGTTGAGCTCGGCGCCCTTGCCGAGCGCGGCGCGGCACTTCGCGTCATACTGCAGCACGAGATCAAGCAGGCGGTACTGCTTGCCGTAAGAGGAATAGGCGTCCTCGGTGATGAAGGCGTTCTGCTGCAGGAAGTCCTCGCGGATCATACGCGCGGTCTCCATCGTCATGCGGTCGGCGGGGCTGAGCGCGTCCTGACCGACGAGACGGACGATCTCCTGAAGCTCTGCCTCTTCCTGCAGAATGCTCATGGCCTTCGTGCGGTTGGCCATATACGTCGCGCCGAATTCCTTATCGTAGAACTCGCGCAGCGAGTCGGTGTACAGCGAGTACGACGTCAGCCAGTTGATCGCCGGGAAGTGGCGGGCGTAGGCCAGAGAGCTGTCAAGCGCCCAGAACACCTTGACGATACGCATCGTCGCCTGCGAGACTGGCTCGGACGTGTCGCCGCCCGGAGGCGAGACGGCGCCGATGGCGGTGACGCTGCCCTGACGCTTGTCGCTGCCGAGGCAGGTGACGCAGCCGGCGCGCTCGTAGAACTGCGCGATACGGCTGGCGAGGTACGCGGGGTAGCCCTCTTCGCCGGGCATCTCTTCCAGACGGCCGGACATTTCGCGCAGCGCCTCGGCCCAGCGGGACGTGGAGTCGGCGAGAACGGCAACGTCATAGCCCATGTCGCGGAAATACTCCGCGATGGTGATGCCGGTGTAGATGGAAGCCTCACGCGCGGCCACGGGCATATCGGAGGTGTTCGCGATAAGCACCGTGCGCTTCATCAGCGGTTCGCCGCTGCGGGGGTCTTTCAGCTCGGGGAACTCGTTGAGAACGTCGGTCATCTCGTTGCCGCGCTCGCCGCAGCCGATGTAGACAACGATATCCACATCCGACCACTTTGCGAGCTGGTGCTGCACGACGGTCTTGCCGCTGCCGAACGGGCCGGGGACGGCTGCCGTGCCGCCCTTGGCGACGGGGAACATGGTGTCGATGATGCGCTGTCCGGAGTTCAGCGGACGGCTGGGGGTGAATTTGCCGGCGTTCGGGCGCTGGATACGCACCGGCCAGCGCTGGATCATATCCAGCTCGATCTCGCTGCCGTCGCCGAGCGTCAGGCAGGCGATTTTTTCCTCGACGGTGAATTCGCCGCCGCGGATCCACTTCACGGTGCCCTTCTTGATCGTCGGGGGAACCATGATCTTGTGGAGGATGGCGGTCGTCTCCTGCACGGTGCCGAGCACGTCGCCGGCGGCGAGCTCGTCGCCCTCCTTCGCCGCGGGGACGAAGTTCCAGATCTTCTTGCGGTTGAGCGCCGGAACGCTCACGCCGCGGGCGATCGTCTCGCCGGTGAGATCGCGGATCTCCGGCAGGGGACGCTGGATGCCGTCATAGATGTTTTCGAGCATGCCGGGCCCGAGCTCCACGCTCAGCGGCATACCGGTCGTCACGACCTCGGCGCCGGGGCCAAGGCCGGAGGTCTCTTCGTAGACCTGAATGGAGGCGCTGCCTCCGGTCATATTCAGTATCTCGCCGATCAGGTGCTGTTCGCCGACACGGACAACGTCCGATACGTTGGCGTCCTCCAGACCGTCGGCCACCACCAGCGGTCCGGATACTTTAATCACTTTTCCGCTCAATGTTCTACCTTCTTTCCGTTAAGGTTCCGGCGCGGCGCTGCCGCCCGGCGCGCCGCATGCGGCGCAAAAGGGTCGTCTTTATAAACTTACAGGATATTGCTGCCGACGGCGCGTTCCACCGCCGAGCGCAGCGCGCTCTGGCCGAGGCCGAGCGTCCCGTCCCGTCCGGGGATGAGGATGATCGCCGGGGTGGGGCTGTCCTTGAAGCGGTCGATCTCATGCGAGAGCTCCGCGGCAAGGTTCTCCTCCAGATAGAGGATGGCGTATTCGCTCTCGCCGGAGGTGATCCGGCGGAGAGTGTGCCGCGCCTCGTCCGCGCTGTCCACGGGGAACACGTCCAGCCCGAGCGCTTTAAAGCCCATAACGGTCTCTCTGCCGCCCATGACGCCGATCTTATACATAGCTCTCACGCAGCCTTTCTTTCAGTCGCTCCGGGTCGATGCCGGCCAGAAGCCCGGTGAGCACCATGCGGACCGCCATGGTGTTGCCCTCCTCCGCCGTCAGATAGCCGACGACCTGTTCGGGGCCGAAGCTCTTGAGATGCGCGCCGGTCATGTAGCGGTTGACGGCGTTGTCGCACTCGCGCTCAAACTCCGTCATCGTGCCGCCCTCGATCGCGGCCGCGCCGAGCGCGGCGGCATCGCTGAACGGCGTCGAAGCGAACGCCGCGGCGATCCCCTCGCCGGAGAACACCGCCTGCACAAGCCGCTGCACCGGAACATTGCCGCCCGCGACGAGCGCGCCGCGGAGAAACTCCGCGTCCTTGCCCATGCGCACGCAGCGCACCGCGGCGCGGAGGTTCGCGCTGTCGATGAGCGTTGTGACATAGCCCTTCACGAAGGGGCTCGACACCGCGTCGGCCAGCGCCTTGAGATCCTCATAGTACGCCTTGTCGAGCGCGAAGTCCGCCAGCTGCGGATTGCCGGTGCGGGCAAGAATGCCCTTGGCCTCCGCCATGGCGGGGCCGAGCTTTCCGGGGATGAACTGGAAGCTGTCCTCGCGGAACGCCGCTTCAAGCTTTTCCGGCTCGACCTGTCCGGCGTCGGAGAGGAGGTACGCCGCGTCAACGCCCGCGCCCTCGCCCTTGACGATGGTTTTGGCGTTGTGGTAGTCGTACTTCAGCCGGAAGATGCCCACCAGCTCCTTTTCCGGAACGAAGCGGGTGATCTCCGCATAGATCTCCGCCTGACGCTTGGCAAGCGCCTCGCTCACCGCCGCGCTGCCCTTGCCGGAAAGATCGGGCCAGCCGATCTCGGCGAGGAGCCTTGCGGCTTCCTCAAAGCTGCCGGAGGAGAGCATCTGCTCGAGCCGGTCACGGCGGAGCATGCGGTTCTCCCGTGCCTTGAGCATCGAGGAGATGAACAGATAATCTTTGTCCGAAACTTTTTTGTTTGCCATTTTCTTCCCGCCTTCCAACCGGATCAGTCAAAGAGGATGGCGGCGATCTCCGCATCCAGACTGTTCCGGCTCAGCGCAAGAAGCGTGTCAACGGTGCAGTTGACTTCCACGCTGCCCTCGCGGAGCTTGAGACCGCCGGAGAAGTCGCCGCTCTCGTCCGAGAGCGTGAGCCCGGCGGGGAGTCCCCGCTCGGTCAGGATCGCGTTCGCGCCGCGGACGATCGCCTCGCCCATGGAGCGGTCCTGGCTGTTGATGACGATGCGTTCATGCCCGGTGACGGCGGCATGGCCCGCCTGAGACGCGAGGAACGCCGTATATTTCCCCTCCGGCAGGGCGAGGAGCTTTTCCTTTGCTCTGCCGTAGGCGCGCTCGAGAATGCTCTGCTTGAGCGCGAGCGTATCCTTGCGGCTCTGGAGCTTTGCGGCGCGCTGTTCGCGCTCGGCGCCGAGGCGGACCTCGGTATTGCCCTCGTTCATGCGCGCTTCATACGCCTCGTCCGCTTTTTTCTGGTAGGCGGCGCGGATCTCCCCCGCCGTCTTTTCGGCCTCGGCGATCACGGCGGCGGCGGCTTCGTTCGCCTCTGCCGTGATACGGGCCGTGATTTTTTCAATTCCGTTCATGGCGATACCGGTCCTTTCCGGATCAGGCGCCGAGGTGCAGGTTCAGCAGCATCAGGAAGGAGGCGAGCAGCGAGAGGATGGCGTAAAACTCGACCGTGATGCAGAGGATGATGCCCTTCGCCCAGTCGTCCGGACGCTTGGCCATCAGGTTGACGGCGGTAGCGGCCACGCGGCCCTGCGCCGGAGCGGAGATAGCGGCGCCGGTCGCCATCGGGAGGCACGCGCACGCAACGCGCAGACCGTCAACGACGGTGAGGCTGGTCGGATCGACGTTGCCGCCGAACACGCCCATCTGAAGCAGCGCAAAGAACCAGACGACGAGGCCGTACAGGCCCTGGGTGCCGGGGATGACCTGAAGGATCAGGACTTTGCCGAAGTAAGAGGGATCTTCGCTGAGAAGGCCGGTGCCGGCCTCACCGGCAAGGCCGCAGCCCTTGGCAGAACCGGCGCAGCAGAGACCGCACGCGAGGGACGCCCCCAGGAAACCGATGGCGAGACCGCCGAAGCTCTCAAAGAATGCAGTGATCATTGTTTTACTCCTCCTTGATATCTACATATTTCGTTTGAATTTTCAAAGGACGGAAAGCCTTGCCGCCGTCCCGGTACCACTTGCCGAAGAACTCGAGGAACTGCAGTCGCAGCGTGTGCACGAAGCAGCCGATCAGGTTCAGCGCAAAGTTCAGCGCATGGCCGATGCAGAACACGAGCACGAAGAGGATCGTGCCGCCCACGGTCATGCCGTTGGCGTTGCCGAGCGAGCCGAGCTGGTTGAATACGCTCGCAATAACGCTGCCGGCAAGCATCAGCGCCATCAGACGCGAGTAAGAGAGCAGATCGCCCAGATACCCGGTCGCGCCGTTGTACACCGCGCCGAAAATACCGGTGATCTTTCCGAAGCCCTTGCCGGTGATGAGCTGTCCGAGCACGAGCATACCGATGCCGACGAAGAGAACGATCTTCGTTCCGCCGGTCACCATGACGAGAATGCCCGCGATCATTACCCACCAGCACAGATCGTTGAGCAGAGCGTCCGCCCACTCGCCGTCCTTGAGCTTGAGATAGATGCCGATGCCCGTGCCGAGCGCCAGATGGATCGCGCCGAGGCAGATCGCCGCGATGAGGACATACAGCGGGTTGTTGCCCTCGAGCAGGTTGAGCGGCAGATCGATCGCGATGCTGCCGATATGGATCGTGCCGAGGTGCGGTACGATCGACCAGTCCCTGCCGAACCAACCGCCGATGACGGAGACAACGTCGCCGAAGAAGCCGCCGGTCAGGAAGCCTATGATGAATGTGGAAATGCCGCATTCGATCAGCAGCCCCGCGGCGTTTTTCATGCTTCCCTTCGGCTTTGCCTTCCAGAGGAAGAGCAGTCCCGCGATCAGCAATATCAGGCCGTACGCCATATCCGCGAACATGATGCCGAAGAACAGCGCGAAAAACGGCATGATAAAGGGGTTGGGGTCAAGTCCGTTGTACGCCGGGAGAGAATACATCTCCGTGACGATGTTGTACGGACGGGTCAGCGCGTTATTGCGCAGCTGGATGGGGACCTCCTCCGGGTGCTCCGGATCGGGCTCCTCCGTTTCCCAGGCGCAGCAGTATTTCGAGAGAGTCTCGCCGAGCTTTTTCTCCTCCGGCGCGGTGAGCCAGCCTTCAAAATAGAAGGTGCTGTCCGACTGCAGGAGCTTTTCGGCCGTCTCTTCGCGCGCAATGCGCGTCGAGAGCGTGTCCGCGCCGAGCTGCAGCGCGTCGCGGTGCGCCGCGTAGGAGGCAAGCTCTTCGATCTTTTTGGCCGCCTGTGCCGTCAGCTCCTCGCTGCGGCGGAGCGCAGCGTTATAGACCTGCTCCGGCGTTCCGGTGCCCTCCGGCAGCGAAATGGGCGAAAAGCCGAGCGGCCGCAGCGCCGCAGCGATCGCTTCGCGATCCTCCCGGCGGAAGAGCAGCGATACATACCGGCTGGTTTTGTCCTCGGAAACGAGATCAAAGCTGACCTCCAGCTCCGAGAGAGCGGCGTTTACTTCCTCCATGGGGACAGCGGCGGGAAGTGTGCCGAGCTGCATTTCGCAGCTTTGCGTCTCCATGCGCTCAAGCGGGACGTTCAGCGCCGTCCACGGAGTCATGGCCTCCGCCGAGGCGCGTTCCCGGCTTGCGCGGGTGAGAAGGCTGCGCGCCTCCGCATCCAGCGAGAGGATCTCTCCCGCCAGAGCGAGATCGGCGGCCAAAGCGCTCTCGTCGAGCAGCTTGGCGCATTCGACCTCCGGCTTCGGCGTAAGCAGGCCCTTTTTGGCAGGGGCGTGCTTGTCCAGCAACCGCAGCGCGTTGACGATTGTTGTCTGTTCCGAGCGCTTCTGCCAGACCTTTCCGCCGTCCGGACGCCGGAAGGCCGCCAGCTCCTCCCGGTCCGGCCGGCCGGCCGGATCCGACACCTCCACGCAGCCGAGAAGCATCAGCTCACGCAGCAGTTCTTCCTTCTGGGAATGAACGCCGATGAGCCTGAGCTTTTTCATGGCTACAATGCTCATTTATCCGTTCACGATCCTTTCCACGATCCGGTCTGCCGCCTCTTCCAGACGGTCCTCCGCGTGACTACGCAGAGAATCCATCTCCTCGCGCGCCGCTTCCCGGATCTTTTCACTTTCCGCAGCGCTCTTTTCCTCTGCGCTCTTCGCGAGAGTCCAGAGCTCTGCCGCAGCTCTTTCTGCGGCTTCCTTCACAGCTGCGGTCCCCTCTCTGTCGGCTTTCGCGGTAATTTCCTTTGCTTTCTGCGCCGCTTCCGCCTTTTTTCGGGCTGCATCCTGTTCCGCCTGCTCTACGGCAAGAATTGCTTCCAGTGCCATTTTTTGAAACACCTCCCGTCAAAGCCAAATTTTCTGACATCGTAAATGTACACCCTTTTTTCATCAAATTCAAGTGATAATGTTGTTAAATTGTCACCCGAAAAGTCTTGTGCGCAGCAGTTTTTCCGTTTTAACCAAATGAAGACTTCTGTGTTTGGGCAAGTTGTATTTTATGCTTGCAAAATTGAGAAGAAACTATATAATATTATATAATAAACAAATTGTGCCCATCGAGCGGGCACAAAAAAGCCCCATTCTGCACCCATAAAAGGAGACTCTTTCATGGCAGAGCGATACACCCGACATATGAACGACCGGCGGGAGGGCCGCCAGCTCTATACGCTTCCCGCCTACGCCCGCATCCAGCCGTACATCCTCCGCCGCCGGAGCGACGCCGCCTGCTTCCTCTCGGACAGCGTGGAAGTCACTGGCGTGGAGAAATGGCTGCGGGAAAAGCGCGCCGGCGGCTGGGCAAACCTCGGCTTTCTGCATCTGATCATCGCGGCTTACGTCCGCACGGTGTCCATGCGTCCGGGCATCAACCGGTTCGTATCCGGACGGCGCATCTATGCCCGCAACGACATTGAAGTCGTTCTCCCCGTCAAGCGCAGCGCCTCCGTCACCGCGACGGAGACGAGCATCAAGGTCCGCTTCGCGCCGACCGACACGGTGTTCGACGTTTACCGCAAGCTCACCGAGGCCACGGACGAGGTCCGCGCCGACATTTCCCTGAGCGCCCCGGAAAAGCTCGCCAACACGCTCATGCGCTTCCCCCGCGTTCTGCTGCGCATGGCGATGAGTATTTTCCGTCTGATGGATTATTTTGACTGGCTGCCGCGCACCTGGCTGGATGTCAGCCCGTTCCACGGCAGCGTAACGATGCTCGATCTCGGCAGCTTCGGCGTCCCGCCCGCGGATCCGCACCTTGCCGATTTCGGCAACATGCCCTGCGCCGTTTCGTTCGGCGCGCGGCGCAAGGTGAGCGAGGCGGACGGCACCGCCTCCGGCGTCGAGCGGCACTATGTCGATCTGCGCATCGCCTGCGACGAGCGCATCGCCGACAGCTATTACTTTGCCAGCGCTCTCAAATGCCTGAAATATTTCCTGCGCAACCCCCACCTTCTGGAGCTGGCTCCGGAGTCTGTGGAGGAGGACGTGAACTGATTTTTTCACGAGCGGAAGCTTTTTCCGCCCGATTTCCCTCCGCTGCCGGATTTTTCCGCGAAAAATGCTGCGGCGGGGGCTTGCAATTTTCCCGTCTTGTGGCATAATATTATGTTAACAGATCTATCTGTATTTATAAGGTACATACCGGGAGATACTCCATGAAACGAAAGATCCTTTCTCTGATCCTCTGCTGCGCGCTGCTCTTCTCTCTCGCCGCCTGCGGCAAGACCGAAGCGCCGCAGCCGACGGCAAGCGCCGGAACGGAGACCGCTCCGAACAGCGAAAACCCCGCCGCGGCGGAGGGCATTTCCTATGCCGATGCCTACGCGCAGTACACCGCGATCTACGGCGCGCTGCTCAACGCCGTACAGCAGCGGCTCGACACGCACGACGCCAGGCTCCAGGCCGCGTATCCGGACAGCTACTACATGAACTCCGATTACCTTCTGCTCGTGTACGTTCCGTTCACGACGGCGTATCCGTCGCTCGGGCGCGAGCTGCGTGCCGACAATCTGGACGCAGCGCAGACGTCGCTCCGCGAAACGTTCCCCGACGCCGTGCTCACGATGACCGCGCCGGGACGCTTCGAGACAGCATACACCTATGTGGACAAGACCTCCGGCACGGAGGTGCAGCGCGAGGGCAAATGCCAGTGGGACTGCGACGGGCTGACCGGCGCGATCCGCGTCCGCGCGTACATTGACGGCGAGCTGACCGAGTTCACCGAGTTTGTCCCCCTCGGCGGCAGCCGGTACCTGCTCTACACCGCGACCGACAAGGCGATCGTCGAGTACATCGAGGGCGAGATCACCGCGCTCTGGCACGCCCACCGCATCAGCGAGCCGGCGCAGGGCCTGTTCCCCGGCGACATGCGGCTTATGAGTCTTGCCGAGCAGGACTTCTTCCCCGGCGAGGGCGCTTCCTTCTCCGGCACGGACTGGATCACCGGCGATGCCGACGCGCAGTATGTCATCACGCTGCAAAACGGCGAAATGGTTTATACCGGCAAGATCTCGCAGGATCTCGTTGATCAGGACGGCAACCGCACCGGCATCGTCTGGCAGGACATCGCGCCGATCACGCTTCTTGCGTGAACGGATCGCCCCGTCCATGCGTCATTATTATAGGTAAACCGATACGAACGATTTTCCAAACTACGCGACCCCCGCGCGGGGTCAACGGAGGGAGAAAACTGATATGAAAAAACGCCTTCTTTCCCTGCTGCTGACCGTATGTCTCGTTGCAGCGCTCTTCACCGGTCTCACCGGCACGGCGAATGCCGCCAACGACAAGGTCGTGGGCTATCTTACGAGCTATACTCTCAAAGCGGGCGACACGATCTACGGTGTGTGTGAAGCGAAAAAGATCGACTTCAACGCCAACCTCGCCATGATCGGCAAGATCAACGGCATCACGAACTACAACTACATGATGCCCGGCAAGGTCCTCTGGCTGCCGACGAAGACGGCTACGACTTCGGAGTCGTATTATTCTCTCCTCTCGCACACGCTCGTCGCCGGTGAGACGCCCGCCGCGCTCTGCCAGAGCTACGGCATTGACTACAACGCCAACTACAAGCTGCTCGCCGCGCTCAACAACAATCTCAATGTGTTCATGGCAGGCCAGCAGTTCATTCTGCCTCTGTACGTAACGCCTGCCGGCGCCGCGACGCCGACTCCGGCCCCGACCTCCGGCACCTCTGCCGCGCCGA